>JAEWHN010000394.1 GCA_023387775.1 Pseudomonadota bacterium
GGTCAGGGCGGTGCTGCATTCGCTCAACACCAGGCTCGATGCCGCGATCATCGCCTTTCAGCTCGACCATTCCGGCTCGAAGGTTCTGATCGTCGATCGCGAGTTCTCGGGCGTCGTCAGGGACGCGCTGGCGCTGACGGCGGTGAAGCCGCTGGTGATCGACTATGACGATCCCGACTATGGCGACGACGCGCCCTATCCGAAGGGGGAGCGTATCGGCACGCTCGACTATGAGGAATTCGTCGCCTCCGGCGACGAGGATTTCGCCTGGTCGATGCCCGACGACGAATGGGACGCCATCGCGCTCAACTACACCTCGGGAACCACCGGCAACCCGAAGGGCGTGGTCTACCACCATCGCGGCGCGGCGCTGATGGTCTACGCCAACACCATCCATGCCGGCATCGGGCGGCATCCGGTCTATCTGTGGACGCTGCCGATGTTCCACTGCAACGGCTGGTGCTTCCCCTGGACGCTGGCCGTGCAGGCAGGCACCCATGTCTGCCTGCGCTGGGTGCGGCCCCAGGCCATGTACGACGCCATCGCCGACCATGCCGTGACGCATCTGTGCGGCGCGCCGATAGTCATGTCGGCGCTGATCAACGCCAGGGACGAGGACAAGCGCGACTTTCCGCAGACCGTCACCTTCAACACCGCCGCAGCCCCGCCGCCCGAGGTGGTTCTGGCCGACATGGCCGACGCCGGCTTCGCCGTCACCCACCTCTACGGCCTGACCGAGACCTACGGCCCGGCCGTGGTCAACGAATGGCACGACGCGTGGGACGCCCTGCCGCCGGCGGAGCGCACGGCGAAGAAGGCGCGCCAGGGCGTGCGCTACGCCGCGCTCGAAGGGCTCGCCGTCATGGACCCGGACACGATGAAGCCCACGCCGGCCGACGGCAGCACCATCGGCGAGGTGATGTTCCGCGGCAACATCGTCATGAAGGGCTACCTGAAGAACGCGGCCGCCACCGAAGAGGCCTTCGCCGGTGGCTGGTTCCACTCCGGCGACCTCGGCGTCATGCACCCGGACGGCTATATCCAGCTCAAGGACCGCTCCAAGGACATCATCATCTCCGGCGGCGAGAACATCTCCTCAATCGAGGTGGAGGACGCGCTCTACAAGCATCCGGCGGTGGCGTCCTGCGCCGTTGTGGCCCGGCCCGACGAGAAATGGGGCGAGACGCCGGTGGCCTATGTCGAGCTGAAGCCCGGCCGCAGCGCAAGCGAGGAGGAGATCATCGCCCATTGCCGCACGCTGCTTGCCCGTTTCAAGGTGCCGAAGGCGATCATCTTCGCGGAAATCCCCAAGACCTCGACTGGAAAGATCCAGAAATTCCGGCTGCGGGAGATGGCCAGGACTATCTAGCCCCCTGATGTTTTGCCGGGGAGCAGATTTATTCCGCTCGGCTCTGCACGGCGCCGCGAAGTGTTGCACGCGGCTCTGTTCGGCGAATATAGCCTATGCTAATTTACGCTCGCGCCGGGGATGAATTCTTCGGGCTATTGGCTGTTTCCCAATTGAGGGAAGCAAAGCGAGAGGGGGAAAATATGCAGGGCGTAGCACGCAATTTCTTCATACTGGCGATTATCTACGCGATCTGCGGGATGTTGCTCGGGCTGATGATGTCCATCAGCCACGATCATACGCAAATGCCGGTGCACGCGCACACCATGGTGGCGGGCTGGCTGATGTCGGCGGTGTTCGCCTTCTTCTATCATCTCTTTCCGGCCGCGCGCGCGTCGCGTCTTGCGCCGGTGCACTTCTGGCTGACGACCGTCAGCGGTCTCCTCCTGCTGGTGGGGCTCTTCTTCCTCCTGGCCGGCAACCCGGCCATCGAGCCGGTGGTGGCGCTGGGTTCGGTCGGCTTCTTCGCAGGCATGCTGCTGTTTGCCTGGATCGCGATACCGGCAACCCGCGCCTATCAGGTCCAGCCTGCTCCGGCAGAATGAGAAAGCGCGTCCCTTTTTGAGACAGAAGGGCCGGTAATGCCGGCCCGTTAACCCTCCATTAGGCATTATGGGCGTTAACTGTGGACGTCCAGTGATCTGGATTCTTACCGAGTGGCTGAGCCACTTCGTTTGACGCCTCCCTGTTAACTCCTGAGAGCCGCCTTCCAGCGGCTCTTTTTTTGTCTTCCGGCAGCGCCGCCGGCACGTTAACCTTCCATTAAACATAGGCTTGCGTTCGGGCTCGGGCGGGAGCATTTTCCACACTATTCACACGCAAGGCAGGCGACCGGGGGCGTCCGGATGTGCCACCAGAGCGGTTTGACTGTGGGGCGCAGAGGTTATGAAGAGCGAGCCTTCGATGGAAAGCGGCAAGACGATCAGGTTGGCGGAGCGCCGGGTTTTTTCGCACTCCTTCAAGCCGCTCTACGATGAGGGCATGGGGCTGGTCGAGCAGACCGCCGAGTATCTCGACGGGCAGGGCCGTATCGATGCCCGCAACCTGTCGCGCCTGGCCGCCACGCTCTATGCGGCCGAGTCGATGCGCCTCACCACGCGGCTGATGCAGGTCGCTTCCTGGCTCCTGCTCCAGCGGGCTGCCAATTCCGGCGAGATGACGCGCGACCAGGTCGCGTCCGAGAAATCCAAGGTGCGGCTCGACACCGCCTCCGCGCGGGAAGATGCCGCCGGCTGGAGCGAGCTGCCGGAGGCCTTCCAGGATCTGGTCAACCGCTCGCTCAGCCTGCAGGCGCTGGTGCGGCGCATGGACGACGAGATCTACGGCGATCATTCCGCGGCCTTTTCCGCCGGCGCTGCGCTGCGCCGCAGCAATCCGGTGTCCGACCAGATCATGCTGCTCAACACCGCCTTCGCGCGGGGCTAGAGCGAGCTTCACAGCCGGCCTTCCCCGGTTTCGTTTCCGGTTTGTTCACAAAATTCTGGCACATCGCGGCGGCGGAGGTACAGTCGGCGCATGAACCAGGCGATTCGCATCATCGGTATAGACCCGGGGCTTCGGCGCACCGGCTGGGGCATTGTCGAATCACTCGGCAATTCGCTGCGTTTCGTCGCCGCCGGAACCGTGCGCTCCGACGACAAGGCTACCCTCGCCAGCCGGCTCTGCCAGTTGCATGACGGGCTGGCGGAGGTGCTGCACCGCCAGATGCCGCACGAGGCGGCGGTCGAGATCACCTTTGCCAACAAGGACGCCACCGCCACCATCAAACTTGGCCAGGCGCGCGGCATCGCCATGCTGGTGCCGGCCCGCGCCGGGCTGCCGGTTGCCGAATATGCGCCCAATGCCGTCAAGAAGGCGGTGATCGGCGTCGGCCATGGCGACAAGAAGCAGATCCAGATGATGGTGAAGGTGCTGATGCCGAAGGCGATCTTCGACGGCGCCGATTCGGCCGACGCGCTCGCCATCGCCATCTGCCATGCCCATCACCGGCAAAGCGTGACCTCGCGGCTGGCCGCGCTGGCCGGCTGATCCTGCCCGGTGTTCTTGACTTGTTCTCGTGCTGCAGGTAAGTAATACCGCAGAGGTATTACCATGCGCGTCACCGAAAAAGGCCAGGTCACTATTCCGAAGAACGTACGCCGCAAGCTGGGCATCGGCCCGGGTAGCGAGGTCGAATTCAGCCTGCAGGATGACGTTGCCGTGCTGCGCCCGGCTTCGCGGCCCGACCGCGACCGCGAGGTTGCCGATTTCATGGCCCACATCCGCCGCCACAAGGGGTCGATGGACCTCGGCGGCATGACTGGGGACGAATTCTTCAAGCTCCTGAGGGATTGATGCCGACGCTCGTCGACACCAATGTTCTGATCGATCTTTTCGATACCGGAAGTCCATGGGAGGACTGGTCGACCCGTAGTATCGAGCGTGCGCGCGTCGAGGGGCCGATCGTGATCAACCAGATCGTCTATGCCGAGATGGCCGCCGGCTTTCCGGTGGAGGCGGCGCTGGAATCGGCTCTGTCGCCCTCGCGTTTCCTCCGGGAGGATCTGCCCTGGGAGGCGGCTTTCGCAGCCGGCCACGCCTTCATCGCCTATCGCCGTGGCGGGGGACCCAAAAATTCGCCGCTTCCCGATTTTTACATCGGCGCTCATGCGGCCATACGCGGATATTCGCTGTTGACCCGCGACCAGAACCGCTATCGGGCCTATTTCCCGATGCTCCGCATCATTTGTCCGAATACCCATCCATGACGGGGACTTTCTTATGATCGGCAAGCTCAAGGGCACGGTGGACGAGATCGCCGAGGACCACTGCGTCGTCGATGTCCATGGCGTCGGCTACGTCGCCTTTTGCTCGTCGCGCACGCTGGCCACCCTGCCGGGGCCGGGCGAGGCGGTGGTGCTGTTCACCGAGACCTATGTGCGCGAGGACATGATCCGGCTCTACGGCTTCCAGACCGCGCTCGAGCGCGAATGGTTCCGCCTGCTGCAGGCCAATGTGCCGGGCGTCGGCGCCAAGGTGGCGCTGGCGGTGCTGTCGACGCTGAGCCCGAGCGATCTCGCCAATGCGATCGCTCTGCGCGACATCGCCATGGTCAGCCGCGCGCCGGGCGTCGGCAAGAAGGTGGCCGAGCGCATCGTAACCGAGCTCAAGAACAAGGCGCCCGCCTTCGCAGGCGAAGCTTCCGGCACCATCGGCCTCAAGCAGGAGCTGGGCGAGGGCGTCGCGGCCGCTCCGATCGCCGATGCCGTCTCGGCGCTGGTCAATCTCGGTTATTCGCGCGACATTGCCGCCAACGCCGTCTCCGCGGCCCTCAAGACCGCTGGCGAGGAAGCGGATTCGTCAAAGCTCATCCGCCTCGGCCTGAAGGAACTGGCGCGGTGAGTGCGCTAGATCATCAGCGCATGCTCGATACAGCCACGGCTTTCTTTTTGACTGGCGAACGATGTGCGCCGGACCTTAAATTTGGCCCTTATAGCGTTCATAGCGTCGGCGCTCCTCGAGTCGTTTGCTACGCGTTATCTGTCGAGATAGCCATCAAACTGATCCTCTCGTTAGTGGGAAAGCCTGCGGGAGGGCACCGGATATCGGAGCTATTTGGAAAACTACCCAACGAGATGCGCGAAAACTTAGCTGTTCTATCTCGCTATGCAGGCGAAATGGATCGCTTTTTTGTGGATTGGCGATACCCGTATGAAACAGAATTTCTGCTTGGAGACTGCGATAACCCACGCCGTGCCTTCATTGAATGCTACCGAGAGATTCGCCGCATTAGGCCGGCGCTACAGAGCATCTACGAACGGAATTGGAACGGTTTCGAACCAGATTGGGATTGGGCTTGGCCAGAGCTAGAAATTCATCAGATCGAGGCAAGACTTGTCGGTAAATAACCCCCGTCTCATATCGGCCGACAAGCGCGGCGAAGACGTTGACGCCACGCTGCGCCCGCAGAGCCTCGACGAATTTGTCGGCCAGGCAGCCGCGCGCGCCAATCTCAAGATCTTCATCGAGGCGGCCAAGGGGCGCGGCGAAGCGCTCGACCATGTGCTGTTCGTCGGCCCGCCCGGCTTGGGCAAGACCACGCTGGCGCAGATCATGGCGCGCGAGCTTGGCGTCAATTTCCGCTCCACCTCCGGCCCGGTCATCGCCAAGGCCGGCGACCTTGCCGCGCTGCTGACCAACCTTGAAGAGCGCGACGTGCTCTTCATCGATGAGATCCATCGCCTCAGCCCGGCGGTGGAGGAAATCCTCTATCCGGCAATGGAGGATTATCAGCTCGACCTCATCATCGGCGAGGGCCCGGCCGCACGCTCGGTCAAGATCGACCTGGCAAAATTCACGCTGGTCGCAGCCACCACGCGCCTTGGCCTGCTCACCAATCCGCTGCGCGACCGTTTCGGCATCCCTGTCCGCCTCAATTTCTACACCGTCGAGGAACTGGAGCTGATCGTGCGGCGCGGCGCGCGCATCCTCGGCCTGCCGATGGGCGATGACGGCGCGGTGGAGATCGCGCGGCGCTCGCGCGGCACGCCGCGCATCGCCGGCCGGCTGCTGCGCCGCGTGCGCGACTTCGCCACCGTCGCCGGTGCTGATATCGTCAACCGCAGGATCGCCGACGAGGCGCTGTCCCGGCTTGAGGTCGACGCGCTCGGGCTCGACCAGCTCGACCGCCGCTATCTCTCCATGATCGCGATGAATTTCGGCGGCGGCCCGGTCGGCATTGAAACCATCGCCGCCGGCCTGTCGGAGCCGCGCGACGCCATCGAGGACATCATCGAGCCATACCTCATCCAGCAGGGTTTCATCCAGCGCACGCCGCGCGGCCGCATGCTCACCGCCAACGCCTGGAAGCATCTCGGGCTGGAGGCGCCGAGGGACGTGGCGCAGCAGCAGATCGGGCTGTTTCAGGAGGAGTAGCCGCAACGCTGCGTTTGCGTCCCGATGGGGTCCCAAAGCGCTTTGGGCAGGCGCTAGCGCCACTCCAGCCCTTTCACCACCGCAAGCACATCCGGCTCGGCCCTTCGCCCGTCGAACTCGTCGACCACGCCGAATGCGCCGCCATAGCCCCAGATCGCCCAGGAAAAGCCGTGGCGCTCGGCCCGCTCGATCATGTCGCGCACATAGGCGGCGCGGTCTTCGGCCGGCATCACATAGGGGTTGCCGTATTCCTGACGGATCATGCCGAACTCGCCGAGGAATATGTTTTCCGGCTTTATGCGATAGCTCCGCGACCACCGTTCCACGGCCCGGAACGGCGCCTCCATCAGCTTCTCCAGCTTCTTCGGCGTGTTCATGGTTGCGACCTGCTCATCGAGATAAGCGAGCATGCCGGCCCGCCGAGTCCATGGCGCTTCGGCCTTGATCGTCTTGCGGATGCTCGAGAGCGTGGTGCGCAGGTCGGCAGGTTGCGCGCTGTGCAGCGGAAAGGGCAGGCCGGTCACGTAGCGGATGAAATCGCCGGCCCAGGTGGCGCCCTGGTGCGTCAGCAGGAACGGCTCGTAGGAGTGGAAGGTCCAGATGACATTGTCGTCGGGCACCTTCTTCGGATCGACCTTCGTCAGCGCCTCCGCGCTCGAATAGCAGCCGCCGCTCAGCACGATGGTCAGCCGCGGAGCCGAGGCGCGGGCGGCGGCATACAGCCGCTGCAGTCTGTCTGGCCACAGCCTGGTCCTGCCGGCGTTGCAGTCGATCACCGGTTCGTTCATAGGCTCGAAGGCCACCAGCGCGGGGTTCTCCTTCGAAAGCAGCCGCGCCATCTGCCGCACCAGCTCGACATAGGCGTCGAACAGTTTTGGGTCGCTCATCACTTCGGCCATGCCGATCGCCCGGCTGCTGCCGGCCGGCACCAGGTGCATGTCCACCACGACCTTCAGCCCGGCGGCATTGATCATGCGAACCGACTGCAGCACCGAGGCGAACAGTTTTTCCCGCAGCGGCAATGTCCTGTCGGAAAGGAAGGGCGAGGGGTCCACGGGCATGCGCACGAAGTCGAACCCGGTTTGCTTCAACAGCTTGAGGTCGGCGGCCCCTTCGGTCTTGCGCCATTCGGGAAAGGGCAGGATGGCTTTCTCGTCGCCCCAGAGGCTTTCGTCGGGCCATGTGGTCCAGATGTCGAGGTTCATGCCGCGCTTCATGGAAAAGCTGGCCGCCTGCGCTGCCGTTCCCGTTGCCGCCATCAGCGCCAGCGACACCAGCACCACCCTGAGTGCCGCCGCCAGCAATGTCGTCCGGCTCGCCATCTCGTCTCCCAAACCCTCTCGACGCGGCCAGTTTCGCACGATACCTCTCGGCTTGATAGCGAAAGGAACGCACGATGGACGAGCATGGTGAACGCGAAAGGCTGACGGCAGGCATCGCCGGCGAGCTGACGCCGTTCGGCCACCGCCTGATGGCGCGGGTCTATTATGCCGACACCGATTTCTCCGGCGTCGTCTACCACGCCCGCTACCTGGAGTTCTTCGAGCGCGGCCGCTCCGATTTCCTGCGGCTGGCCGGCGTGCACCACACCGAGCTGGCCGATGGCAAGCACGGCGAGAAGCTGGTCTGGATCGTTCGCCGCATGGAGATCTACTTTCGCGCGCCCGCCCGCATCGACGACATCCTCACCGTCGACACGCGCACGGAAGAGATTTCCGGCGCACGCATCCGAATGGCGCAGCAGTTGAAGCGCGACGGCGAAGTGCTGGTGGAGGCCAAGGTCGAGGCGGCGATCATCGGCGAGAACGGCCGCCCGCGCCGTTTCCCTCGCGAGTGGATCGAAGCCTTCATGCCGCGCGGCTGAGCGGCGCGACGCTACCGGGGCCGGCCTGGCGCCATGGGTGCGGGCTCAAAATCCGACCGCGAAAGTCGCAGAACGTCGCCGATGTGGTCGACCGCCATGTCGGGAGCGGGGTCCAGCGCAAGGTTTGCGCCCTCGGCCGCATAGTGGCCCTGGCGCACGAACACGGTGGTAAGGCAGTCGCCAAGCCGGCGCTTCATCGCTGCAAGCAGTTGCGGCTTGTCGTCCAACATCACGTAGCGCTCCGCCTGAAAGTGCCGCAGCACCACGTCCAGCATGCGCTCCTTGTGCAGGTAGACCAGCACCCGGCCGTCAACCGCATCCCAAATGCCGGAGCGCCGTATCTTGTGCGGTTGGAATATGATGTCGCCGTCCGAAAGCACGATCGCCCCGCCCGTCGAGCGCAGGTGTCGCACCACGGCGAGCGCGCGCGGGTAAAGCCTTTCCGCGAACGGGTAGTCGAGCAAAAATTGCGACGTCTTGAGCAGGTTCAGCTCGTCCGTGTTCTGAAGCCGAAACGTCTGCAGCGCGCCGAGATAGTCGGCATAGCCGAGCCGCTCGCGCCGCTCGTCGTAGATCTGCCAGTAGCGTTCGCGCTCCTGCCTGCCGAACGCCTGCTCCAGCCAGCCCGTGAGGTCGGCGGCGAAACGGTCGTTGTCGAGCAGCGTGTCGTCGACATCGATCATGAACAGGAGTTCGTCGGGGTGCGCCACGGCTGTTCCTGGCTCCGGATCCTTGGCCCTCCGCACGAACGTGCGCTGCGGTCGAACGTTCCGCAGGGATGGACCAGCCGGCGGCAGCGCTTGAGACAGCGGCGATTCCGGTTGCCTGCCAAGCCAGCGGAAGGCATCCTTTCCTCAACAAGAAGGGGAATGCCATGACCGTCACGCATCTGTCGGCCAAGAGCCGCACCAACCTGCCTTTCTATGAAGAGCGCGTCGATCTTGCCTGCGCCTTCCGCTGGACCGCCCGGCTCAACATGCACGAGGCCGTTGCCAACCATTTCTCGCTGGCGGTCAACGACGACGGATCGCAGTTCCTGATGAACCCCAACCAGGTGCATTTCTCGCGCATCAAGGCCAGCGACCTCCTGCTGATCGACGCCAACGATCCCGAGACGATGAACCGGCCCGATGCGCCGGACCCGACCGCCTGGGGCTTGCACGGCGCCGTCCACCGCAATTGCCCGCATGCGCGCTGCGTGCTGCATGTGCATTCCATCCATGCCACCGTGCTGGCCTCGCTGGCCGATTCCCGGCTGCCGCCCATCGACCAGAACTCGGCCATGTTCTTCAATCGCCATGTGGTGGACGAGCATTACGGCGGGCTGGCCTTCGAGGAGGAGGGCGAGCGCTGCTCCGCACTGCTGGCCGACCCGAAGGTGAGGGTCATGGTCATGGGCAATCACGGCGTCATGGTCATCGGCAAGACCGTCGCCGAGGCGTTCAACCAGCTCTATTATTTCGAGCGCGCCGCAGAAACCTACATCAAGGCGCTTTGGACGGGCCGGCCGCTGCGCGTGCTGTCCGACGAGATCGCCGAGAAGACCGCCAGCGAGATGGACGACTATCCCGGCCAGGCCGAGCGCCATCTGGCCGAGCTGAAGGCGATCCTGGACGAGCAGGAGCCTGCTTACAGGAACTGACGCGGCTTCACGCCGCCTGCGTTCACTCCACGCCGAGGTGAGCCCGAAGCTCCTCCAAGCTTGAAACGTGGATCGCGCCGGGCGGCGTTTCCATCGGCTGCTGCGGCCAGAACAGGGTGCGCATGCCGGCCGCTACGCCGGCGGTCGCGCCGGCATGGCTGTCCTCCACCACATAGGTCTCGGCCGGATCGACGCCGGTCAGCCACGCCGCGCGCAGAAAAGGTTCGGGATCGGGCTTCCCATTGCGCACGTCGTTGCGGGTCACGCTTTTGAGGCCCGGCCGGTCGACGCCGATCACGCGCAGATTGGCTTCCACGATCAGCCGGTCGGAGTTCGACACCACCGCCAGCGGCACGCCCTGGGCGCGCAGGTCGCGATAGACCTCCACCGCGCCCGCCCGCGGCTTCAGCGTGGCGATGTGCTCCATGTAGTAGACGTATTTGCGCAGGATCCAGTCGTCGAATGGCAGCTTCAGGCCGAACTCGTCGTGCAGCATCTCGTAGACCGGTATGGCCGCGATGCCGATGACGCGGTCGTGCAGGTCGTCGGGCGGGGTGATGCCCAGGCTCTTCAGCACCGTCGTCAGCGCGCGCTCGTGCAGGGGCTCGCTGTCGATCAGCGTTCCGTCCATGTCCCAGTAAACGGCTTTCGGCGTCATGCGGGAGATCCTTTCGGGAAGGTCATATCGGGTTTGGCGCAGGAGATAAACCGCGGCCGGGCCACGCAACCGCCGAGGGAAGCCGGAAAGAAAAACCCCGGCGCGCGGGTCGCGGCCGGGGTTTGATGCATGAAAATGCGTGGCCTATCAGGCGGCTTCGGCGACGTCGTCGTTCTTCAGCGCCTCGAGGATGTTCTGCGGCGAGGAGACACCGTACGGATCGCTCTCGCAGTTGTCGGAGTAGCCCTCTTCCTCGAACCACTTCTCGACCTTGCCGTTGTTGATCACGGCAGCATAGCGCCAGGAGCGCATGCCGAAGCCGAGATTGTCCTTGGCCACCAGCATGCCCATCTTGCGGGTGAACTCGCCCGAACCGTCCGGGATCAGCTTGACGTTATCGAGGTTCTGCGACTTGCCCCAGGCGTTCATGACGAAGGCGTCATTGACCGAGATGCAGTAGATTTCGTCGATGCCCTGCTCCTTGAACTCGCCGTAGAGCTTCTCGAAGTCCGGCAGCTGGTAGGTCGAGCAGGTCGGCGTGAAGGCGCCCGGCAGCGAGAACAGGATGACGCGCTTGCCGTCGAAGAAGTCGGCCGAGGTCTTGTCTTCCCAGCGGAAGGGATTCGGGCCGCCGATCGATTCGTCGCGCACGCGCGTGCGGAAGGTAACGGAAGGGACTTTTTTCCCGATCATGAACGCTCTCCTTGTGGTGGGGTGGCCCGCGCCTTGAGCAAGGGGGCCTTGAAACTTCGCGAGGCCGAAAAATAGCGATTGGCCGTTTCCTGTCCAGCGCCGCCGGCGTGGCATCCGGTCGCGGTCCACAGCCGACCCGATCGATCGGCCAGCGGCCTCGGGGCCGTGTCGCGCGGTCAAATCCGCCGCGCCGGGGAACCCGTCTGCGGCCCGCTCGTTTGGTTGCCGGGGCGGTTTTTCGCAAGAGGATGAACGATGACGACGCGGACACCGCGCGAGATATACTGGACGACTGCCTTGGCTACGCTCGGATGCGCCCTTGTCGCCGGGCAGGGGACGGCCGCGGAGCGGCTGGAAAACAAGAAGGTGCTGGATTCCATCATCGGCTCCCAGGTTCAGCAGGAGCAGAAGCGCGCCGAAGCCGATCCGGGCCGCATCATCGCAGCCATCGAGAACGCTGCCGGTGCCGCTAGCGAGGTGCGCAAGACCTCAAGCCTGGAAAAGGTCGACATCGTGTTCCTGCTGGATGCCGCCGAAGGCAGGCTGCCGCCGAAGGTCGACGCCACCGTCAGGCAGCATCAGAAGGAAATCACGCAGCTGCGCCAGGAGCTGGAAGGCAACGCCATGCTCTACCACGCCATCGATTCGCGTTCCGTCCTGATGCGCGACGTGATCGCGGTCGAATTCGACGGCCACAAGAGCGTGATCATCTACGCTGCCGCGCGTCCTTCGAAATGAAGCCGGCGCGGGGCCGCAGCCGCCCGCCCTCTGAAGAGCGCCTTCATGACGCCTTTCGGCCGCAGCCTTCGGGGTTGAGTACCCTGCGCGTCGAAGCCGGGTATTTTACCAGCATGGCCGCCGGCCGTATTGGCCTTGGAGTGAAGTTGCCGCCGCAATTGGGGCAGACCCCGCCCAGCACGTCATCGACGCATGCGGCGCAGAAGGTGCACTCGAAGGTACAGATCATGGCATCCGCCGCCTCGGGCGGCAGGTCCTTGTCGCAGCATTCGCAATTCGGGCGCAGTTCCAGCATCTCAGATCCTTCGTGTATTCAGCCATTTCCCGCTTCAGCAGGATGGCGTGCCTGCTGATCGGCGGCAAGATCAAAGCATCGTCTCAGTCGAGCCGCCATGTTGCCTCCCGTCATGGCGCTTCAATAAGATCAACTCTTGCTTGTTTCGAAGGCGGGCATGGTTGAAATTCACCGTTGCGAAGCAAGGTCGATGATGCGACGTTCCCACTACAGGGCGTCCGCATGTTTGGGAGAGGCGGAATGGCAGATCAGCTTGCGCAGGAAATCATCGACAAGATCAAGGCCCATGCAGAGATGAATGGCGGCGAGGTAACGGCGGAGACCGAGCTCAACGCATTGGGCATACATTCTCTGGAGCTGACGGAGATAATCTTCGACCTGGAAGAAGCCTATGGCATCGAGATCGAGATGAACACCGTTGAAGCCTGGAGCAACCTGAAGAATGTCGGCGACATGGTCGCCGCCGTACGCGAACTGATCGGCGCCCAGGCCTGATATGGCCCGTTCCCGCATCGTCATCACGGGGCTCGGCGGCCTGTGCGGTCTCGGCACCAGCGCCCCTGCCATCTGGGAAGCCATGCGCGCCGGCCGCTCCGGCATCGGCGAGATCACCACCGCGCCGCTGTACGAACTCAAGGTGCGTGTCGGCGCGGAAATCAGGCAGCTGCCCGAACACGGCATCGAAAAGAAGCGCCTGGTCACCATGGACCGCTACAGCCTGCTGG
>JAEWHN010000205.1 GCA_023387775.1 Pseudomonadota bacterium
CAGGTAAGTCGCATCATGGCGGCAAAACCTGACGCCGTCATCTTGCCGATCTCGTCCTTGGGCGTGGGTGGTTACTTCCTTCGTACAGCTCACGAGATGGGGCTCGATGTGCCGATGTATGGCGCGCTTGCATTTGCCCAGAATAGCATTCTCGAGCTGGCCGGCGAAGCAGCCGTCAAGAATCTGATCGTCGCCAATATGATCAACCCCAGCAATCCGGTGCCGGAACAGCAGCAGCTCTACACGCTTATCCGGGAATCGGGCTCAGAGCCGGCTGGCGGCTTCACCGATCTGTTCGGCGCCAACTCGGTATCCGTCGTTGCCGAAGCCATCGCCGCGGCCACTGACGTCAGCGGCCCGGCCATCCGGGACGCCCTTGAAAGCGGTGCCGAGCTGAAAGCCTGGGCTATCAAGTCCTACAAATACAGCGCCGAAAATCACGACGGCCTCGGACCCGATGCGATCGTCTGGACGCGGGCCGAAGGCGGCAAGTTCGTGTCCGCTGACTAGCCATTCTGAGAAGCTTCCCAGGGAAGAAAATGACAATACTCAACATACTGATAATCGGGCTCGCGCTCGGTTCGGTATACGGTCTGCTGGCTACCGCTATGGGCATTACCTGGCAGACTTCCCGTATGCTGGACCTTGCCATCGGAGCCTATGCTGCAGTCGGCGGAATGATTGCGGCTGCGGTCGGACTTCCCTGGGGGGTGGCAGCGGGGGTACTCGCTGCCGCCGGGCTTGGATGGGTAATGGGCCTCATCTTCCTGACCTTGCAGAAAAGAGGCTCGGGCGACACCATCTCGGCCGCCTTTGCCAGTGTGGGGGTGCTGTTTGCCTCCACATCCTTCGTTCTCTACTGGTTTGGCACCAACCCCTTAAGGCTCGACTTCCTGTCCGGCCTGTGGAGGGTCGGTGACACGATGATCAGCAAGCAGGGCAGCTTCAATGCGGCCGTTTCGTGTCTGATCGCCTTGGCCGTAACCTGCGTCTTCCGCTACACCTCCATCGGCCATCTCCTGACCGCCTCGGCCATTAGCGCGCGCAATGCGGAGTTGACCGGCATTCCGGTCAAGAAGCTGCAATGGTCCACATTTGCCGTCAGCGGCATGGTCGCAGGCATCGCGGGCGTGCTGATGGTTTTTACGCGCGGCATGTCCTACGACCTCAGCTTCGGCCTGACGATTGCCGCCTTCGGCGCCATGATCGTGCTGGGCACGTCAAGCATCATGACGATTTTCCTTGGCGGCATCGTTCTGGGCGTCATTGAAGCAGTTGCGATGGGCTATCTGCCTGCCGCCTATGCCTCGCTCGCGCCGCTCCTTTTCATTCTGGTGACCCTTGTCGCCGGTCGGTTTGGTGGTGAAAAGGGAGATCGTCCATGACTGGCCGCAAGAACCGCGTCGGCGAAGTCCAAAAGGTCCTCGCCCTGGCAGCGATCATTTTGGCGGCGACCCCGCTGATCGCGCCAAGTCCTACGCTGGTCGACACATCGGTGACGATGGCGACCTTCTCGCTGATCTCGATTTCATTGGCTATGAGCTATGGCCTGGGTGGCATGTTGTCCTTTGCACAGGCCAGCTTTGCCTCGATCGGCGCCTATGCGACGGCAATTGTGACCGTCAATTATGGGTTGTCGCCCTTCGTCGGGCTCATCTTCGCCATTGCAATCCCGACTTTGCTGTCGTTTGCAACGGCGCGACTGATTGTCCGCCTTTCGCCACTGGCGCTCGGGCTGGCTACGCTGGCGCTGAGCCAAGTCGTCGAGCTTCTTGCCGATGAAGGCGGGGAGTTTACCGGCGGCTATATTGGAATCTCCGGCATTCCGGAAGTCCCGTTCGTCACCGACTGGCTGTGGCTGCATCTGATTGGATGGGCCTGCGTCGTCGCCGTGCTCGTCGCCTATGTCCGCTTGCGCCATTCCAATGCCGGCCGCTCTCTGCAAGCCATCAGCACCGACAACACGCTCGCCCAGGGCATGGGTGTCCACCCGGTGCTGCAGATGACCCTGCTGTTTGCGCTTTCCGGCGCGGTCGCCGGCTTCGCAGGCTGGTTCTACGCGCATAGCCGGACCTACTTGGCGCCGTCGTCGCTCGGGTTGGATGTGTCATTCATGGTCGCCATCGCCGTTATCGTCGGCGGCCGTCGCACGGTCATCGGTCCCGTGCTGGGTACGGTGCTGGTCGTGCTGCTGCGCGACATGCTGCCGGGAACCGAAAGCCACGGCATGTTCTATGGAGCCGCGCTGGTCATCACTCTGCTCCTCTTCCCTGAAGGTATCATGGGCATGAACTGGACGTTCCTCTCGCGCCGGCGGTCGAAGTCTCGCCAGCAGGGCGAGAACAAACCGGTCGATGCGCTAACCGAGGCGGGTGTGAAATGATGATATCGGCGCGTCAGATAAGCGTTCATTTCGCGGGCCTCAAGGCGTTGGACAACGTCGACCTGGACGTCCGTCCGGGCGAGGTACACGCTTTGCTCGGCCCCAACGGTGCCGGCAAGACCACATTGCTCAACGTCCTTTCAGGCTTCATTCCGCCGACGAGCGGTTCGATCCGGCACAAGGGAGCCGAAATTGCCGGCAAGCCCGCCTTCAAGCGGGCGGGACTCGGCATTGCGCGTTCCTTTCAGACGCCGCGCTTCGTGGCTCACGCGACCATTCGCGAGAATGTGCTTGCCGGATTCTACCCGCATGTGAAGGCCGGAATATTCTCCACCTTCTTCGGGTTTCCAGCTGCCAAGCGCGAAGAGAAAGTGTTGCTGGAACGGGTCGAGGATCTTCTCGCCCGCTTCGATCTGCTCGATGTCGCCGACCTGCCAGCGGGCGATGTTCCGCTAATGCGGTTGCGGGTCATGGAAATCGCCCGCTGCCTCGCGCTGGACCCGGAGTTCATTTTTCTGGACGAGCCGGCGGCCGGTTCCGACGAGAGCGAGCGGCAACTGCTGGCCCACCATATCGACAGGCTGAAAGCCGCCGGTGTCGGGGTTCTGCTCGTCGAGCACAACTTCGCTTTCGTCAAGCAGGTGGCAAGCGCGGTCACGGTTCTGGCACAAGGCAAGCTGTTGACGTCCGGCTCGCCGGACGAGATCGAAACGCATCCCGACGTGATCGAAATCTATCTGGGAGGGGAAGAGGCATGATGGATGCAAAGGAAGTTGCACTCGACTGTCGTCATGTGTCTGCCCGCTACGGTCGGATAACTGTTTGCCGAGACATCAGCTTTCAGGTCAACAAGGGCGAACTGGTGACGCTGATGGGGCCGAATGGCGCCGGCAAGACCAGCCTGATCGGCTATATTGCAGGGACGGTTGCCGGCAACGGCGAGGTCGTCGTCGGCGGCGACGCGATTGACAAGATGGCGTGCTACAGGCGCGCGCAGATGGGCCTGCGCGTGGTGCCGGAAGGACGGGGCCTGTTTCCCTCGATGACGGTGCGCCAGAACCTGCAACTTGGCGGACGCCTGGCCCCGGAAAGCCGCCGCCCCATGCTGATGAAGCGAGCGACGGAATTGTTCCCGATTCTGCAGAAAAGAATGGATCAGACCGCCAGCGACATGTCGGGAGGCGAGCAGCAAATGCTGGCCGTGGCCAAGGCCATTGCCGGCGATCCAAAAGTTCTGATCCTGGATGAGCCGACGCAGGGCCTCGCGCCGCAGGTATTTAGCGTTCTGCGCGACGCACTGCTGGCCCTTAAGAGGGACGGCATGTCGATCGTGCTAGTCGAGCAGCGGCACGCCTTCGCCGAATCTGTCGCTGACCGCCGTCTGGTGCTTGTCGGAGGGCGAATTGCTTACCGTGGCGAGTCCCAGCAGGCCCTGGGACGCGAGGAACTGATGGCCATTTACACTAGGGCGGAAGCGGCCTGACCCCCGGCGGCTGCCGCCCGGCGCGAAGGAGCATCGGATCGGAAAGTGGATCCGGTTTCGGATGCCGCGCAAGGGGACGGGTCGCCAGGCGTCCGATATCGCGTATGGCGCTCTATCGTGTCGGGCCGATGCACAAACGGACGGAGACAACGGATACGCGAACTTGTTCGGGCATTCGTGGCGCCGAGCGGTAGCTCGCGTACCGGCCGCGCCGATCGCCGCACAGCGATCGCAAGAATCT
>JAEWHN010000020.1 GCA_023387775.1 Pseudomonadota bacterium
AGCGAATCCCAGAGCCGATCGGAATTGATGCGGAGGTTGGATTCAATCGGCATGGGGTTTCTCCGCTGTAAGGCGTTGCTTCGCACCCCCTGTCCTGCCAGACGGATTGCCGGCAGGACAAGCGGAGGTGCCTGTCGTCATCCTATCCTGCCAGCAGAAGCGTCAATCCACCATCCTCAGCACTTCGCGGATGTGGTCGATCAGCTCGTTGATCTGCCCCTTGGTGATGATCAGCGGCGGCGACAGCGCGATGATGTCGCCGGTGGTGCGGATCAGCGCACCGCGCTCATAGGCCTTCACGAAGGCGGAGAAGGCTCGCTTGGTCGGCTGGCCGGCGATCGGCTCCAGTTCGATCGCCCCGATCAGGCCGATGTTGCGGATGTCGATGACGTGCGGTTCGCCCTTCAGCGAATGCAGCGCGTCCTCCCAGTAGGGCGCGAGCTCGGCGCCGCGGGTCAGCAGGCCTTCCTCCCTGTAGGTGTCGAGTGTGCCCAGCGCCGCGGCGCTGGCGATCGGGTTGCCGGAATAGGTGTAGCCGTGGAAGAACTCGATCAGGTGTTCCGGCCCGGTCATGAAGGCGTCGTGGATCTCCTTCTTCACGAACACCGCCCCCATCGGGATGACGCCGTTGGAGACGCCCTTGGCGGTGGTCATGATGTCGGGGATGACGCCGAAATAGTCGGCCGCGAACGGCGCGCCGAGACGACCGAAGCCGGTGATGACCTCGTCGAAAATCAGCAGGATGCCGTGCTTGTCGCAGATCTGGCGCAGGCGCTGCAGATAGCCCTTCGGCGGGATCAGAACGCCCGTGGAGCCGGCGACCGGCTCGACGATGACGGCCGCAATGGTCGAGGCGTCATGCAGCGCGACGATGCGCTCCAACTCGTCGGCGAGCTCCGCACCATGCTCCGGCTCGCCCTTGGTGAAGGCGTTCTTGGCCGGCAGGTGGGTGTGCGGAAGATGGTCGACGCCGGCGAGCAGGGTGCCGAACATCTTGCGGTTGGTGACGATGCCGCCGACCGAGATGCCACCGAAATTGACGCCGTGATAACCGCGCTCGCGGCCGATGAGGCGGGTGCGGGAGCCCTCGCCCTTCACGCGCTGGTAGGCCAGCGCCATCTTCAGCGCGGTGTCGACCGATTCCGAGCCGGAATTGGTGAAGAACACATGGTCCATGCCGGCCGGCGCGATGTCGACCAGGCGGTTTGCCAGCTCGAACACGATCGGGTGGCCCATCTGGAAGGCGGGCGCATAGTCGAGCTCGGCGGCCTGATGCTGGATGGCCTCGGTGATCTTGGGGCGGCAGTGACCAGCGTTGACGCACCACAGGCCGGCCGTGCCGTCGAGGATCTTGCGACCGTCGCTTGCCGTATAGTGCATGTCCTTGGCACCCACGAGCATGCGCGGCGCCTGCTTGAATTGACGGTTTGCCGTAAACGGCATCCAGAATGCGCTGAGGTCGTTCGGAGCGACGTTCTTTCTGTTAGACATAACCAAGCTTTCCTTCTGCGGTCCCCTGTTTCGATGCGGCCAACGCTTGGTCTTTGCGACACTTCTGTGTTACGCAATTTTTTGACCGGTTGGACAAACGTTAGCACCGCCAGACAGGCGGTCAAGGGAATACTAGCCCATATGCGCGCGCCAAATCGCGTTCCACGGACCAAGAGGAACTGGTCCAGCGAATTAGTCCACAGGCGAGTGGCCCGCGCCCTCGCCAGGAGGCTTCCATGACGATGGAAAGCGCCGCGCCGCCCCGCCGCACACGCATCCAGCAGGAGAAGCGCGAGCTCATCCTGGAAGCCGCGCTGGAGGTGTTTTCCACCCACGGATTCCGCGGCTCCACCATCGACCAGATCGCCGAAGCGGCGGGCATGTCGAAGCCCAACCTGCTCTATTATTTCCGGCGCAAGGAGGACATCCACGAAACGCTGATGGAGCGCTTGCTGGACACCTGGCTGGCGCCGCTGCGCGAACTGGACGACAGCGGCGACCCGATCGCCGAGATCCGCGGCTATATCCGCCGCAAGCTGGAGATGGCGCGCGACTACCCTCGGGAAAGCCGGCTGTTCGCCAATGAGATCCTGCAGGGCGCACCGCGCATCATGCCGATGCTTGAGGGCGAGCTGAAAGCCCTGGTGGACGAGAAGGCCGAAATCATCAAGGGCTGGATGCGTGCCGGCAAGATCGTCAAGACCGACCCCTGGCACCTGATCTTCGCCATCTGGGCCACGACCCAGCACTATGCCGATTTCGACGTGCAGGTGCGCGCCGTGCTGGGGCCCGACCGGAGTGGCGAAGGCCGCTTCGAGGATGCGGCCCGGTTTCTGGAAAACCTGTTCATCCACGGGCTGGCGCCGCACAGGGACTGATCCTCTCAGGCACGCAGGACTATCTTCCAGCTATCCACCAAGCCAGGCTTCGACCATGCTGGCCGGACCTCCCCCGCAGTGCATGGCCGGCGGCTCCGGCTCGTGCACGAAAGCGGGGCGAGGGACGGAGGAGACCTCCATGGCGAAGCTGATCGTGATGTACAGGACGCCGAAGGATCCGGCGGCCTTCGACCGCTACTATTTTTCCACGCATGTCCCGCTGGCGAAGAAAATACCCGGCGTCATGAAGTATGAGGTGAGCGACGGAGCGGTTGCCACTCCTGCGGGTTCGGCGCCCTATCATCTGGTCGCAGTGCTGGAGTTCCGCTCCATGGCCGAGATCGAGAAGGCGCTGACCTCTCCCGAAGGCCAGGCGGCTGCTGGCGACATTCCCAATTTTGCCGATGGCGGCGCCGAGCTCTTCCTTTTCGACACCAAGGAGGTCTGACGCGGCTTGCCCGCCTCCGACTGGCGGCTTAGCCCCGGGGCGCGGGCTGGATCGTGAACACGCCGTCCGTATCGGGGAACGCGACATAGATGTCGTCCGGCGTTTCGAAGCGGATGCGCGTCCTGCGCTCTGCATCGACCAGATCGATCGCCCAGCCTTCCAGCAGCCGCCATGCGGTGATGTCGTCCAGAACCGGGAAGCGCGCAGCGCAGTCTGGCGCGAGTTCCAGCTCCATGCCGCCGATGGTCAGCTCGCGCTTCAGGACGACCATGCAATGCTTGTCGCCCGCAGCGTTGCTGATCGTCCACGTGCCGAACATGTCAGAGACGAACTCGGGATTGGCGTTGTCGATGTCGATCGCCTGCAACTGATCGAACATCGCTTCCTCAGCGAGGGCGCCGCCGCTCTGCAGGCACGCGGCGACGGCAAGCCCAAGAAAAATGGAACGCATCCCCCTTCCTCCCTGTCTGCGCACAGCAAAGCACTGCACGGGACGGCGGGCAAGACGCCTCAAGACAGGCGGCCGCAGGGCCGCGTTACGCGGCCACGGCCTTCGCAACAGGATGGATGGCGTGGAACGACACGCACAGCCGGTTCCACATGTTGATCATACCCACCGCCACCGTGAGCTTGACCAGTTCCTGTTCGGAAAAGTGCTTGAGCGTTTTCTCGTAAAGCTCGTCGGGAACGCCACCTTGAGAGATCAGCGTTGCCGCCTCGACCCAGGCGAAGGCGGCGCGCTCGCGCTCGGAAAACAATGGCGATTCCTTCCAGGCCGCGACGAGATAGAGCCGCTGTTCGGTCTCGCCGTCGTGGCGCGCCTCGCGGCTGTGCATGTCGACGCAGTAGGAGCAGCCATTGATCTGCGACGCGCGCAGCTTGATCAAATGCAGGAGACTCTTTTCCAGCCCGCATTCGTCCACGGCCTTGTTGAGGGCGCGCACCTCCTTGATCAGCTCGGGAGCAGCATTGTAGAAATTCAGCCTTGGCTTCACGACGTTTCCTCTCTTTATCGCTTGGTTGAAGGCGATTTCTGCGGACGCTGATGGCGCGCGACGAAGGCGCAGTTGGCCGCAACGGAGCGCGGGTCGGCTTCCGCCAGATATTCGGCCACGATGTCGGACAAGCGCTCGGCGGCCAACGCCGCCCGATAGGCCTTCTCCGCCCGCAGCATCGCGGCGTTGATGCCGCACGGCTTCACATAGGCCGAAGCCGGCAGCCTTGCCGGGCCGCGCTGGCGTATCTCCCCGCAACGGAAGGCCGGTTGCGGCCCTTCGATAGCCAGCACGATGTCGAGCAGCGAAATTTCCGCGGCCGCACGGGCCAGCCTGTAACCGCCGGTCGGCCCCGGCACGGATTCGAAAATGCCCGCGGCGACCAGCGCATTGAGATGCTTCAAGAGATAGCTCGGAGACAGGCCGAACTGCTCGGCAAGCGCCGCAGCGGGCAAGGTTGCCCTCTCTTCCACACTGACCAGAGCCGCAGCACAATGGATCGCCGCTTCAACACCTTCACTCAGCTTCATGGCTCGAAAACCCTATTCATAGATATTTTATATCCTGGATATTTCTTATCGTCAATTATGCAAAAAGAAACTGGCGGGCCTAAGACCCGCCAGTCTCGAAAGACCTGTGGCCAGGCGGCCTCCCTTCCCCCTTCGGGATTCCGCCTGGCCGGGAGGAACCTTATTCCGCCGCCTGCCGCGCCATCGGGTTGTTGGGATGCGTCGTCCAGTTGGCGTAGTCGGGCGAGACCGTCTTGCCCGTGCGCTTGTCGAGCGCGCCCACCGCCAGCGGCTCCATGGTGATGCAGCCTTCGACCGGGCAGACGTTGACGCACAAATTGCAGCCGACGCATTCCTCCTCGATCACCTCGAAGTGGCGCCCGCCGTCGACCATGCTGGTGATCGCCTGGTGCGAGGTGTCCTCGCAGGCGATGTGGCAGCGGCCGCACTTGATGCAGGCGTCCTGATCGATGTGCGCCTTGGCGATGTAGTTGAGGTTGAGATACTGCCAGTCGGTGACGTTGGGCGTGGCGCGGCCGATCACATCGTCCAGCGTCTTGTGGCCCTTCTCGTCCATCCAGTTCTCAAGCCCGGCGATCATCTCCTGCACGATTTTGAAGCCATAGGTCATGGCCGCGGTGCAGACCTGCACGTTGCCGGCGCCGAGCGCCAGGAACTCGGCCGCGTCGCGCCATGTGGTGACGCCGCCGATGCCGGAGATGGGCAGGCCGCGGGTTTCGGGATCGCGGGCGATCTCAGCCACCATGTTGAGCGCGATCGGCTTCACCGCCGGGCCGCAATAGCCGCCGTGGCTGCCCTTGCCATCGATGGAAGGCTCGGGCGAGAACGAGTCGAGATCGACCGAGGTGATCGAGTTGATCGTGTTGATCAGCGACACCGCGTCGGTGCCGCCGGCATGTGCCGCGCGCGCCGGCTTGCGGATGTCGGTGATGTTGGGCGTCAGCTTGGTGATGACCGGCATGCGCGTGTACTGCTTGCACCAGCGCACCACCATCTCGATATATTCCGGCACCTGGCCGACCGCCGCGCCCATGCCGCGCTCGCTCATGCCGTGCGGGCAGCCGAAGTTCAGCTCAATGCCGTCGGCGCCGGTTTCTTCCACCAGCGGCAGGATCGACTTCCAGGCGTTCTCCTCGCAAGGCACCATGATCGAGGCGATCAACGCCCGGTCCGGCCAGTTCATCTTCACCTGCTTCATCTCGCGCAGGTTGGTCTGCAGGTCGCGGTCGGTGATCAGCTCGATATTGTTGAGACCGAGCAGGCGGCGGTCGGCGCCCCAGATCGCGCCATAGCGCGGGCCGTTGACGTTGACGACCGGCGGGCCTTCCTCGCCCAGCGTCTTCCAGACCACGCCGCCCCAGCCCGCCTTGAAGGCGCGCTCGACATTGTAGGCCTTATCGGTGGGCGGCGCGGAAGCCAGCCAGAACGGATTGGGCGACTTGATGCCGATGAAGTTGTTGCGAATGTCAGCCATGCTCACGCCCTCCCGTTCGCGGTGAGTGCCCGGTGAATGCTTTCAGCTGCGTCGCGGCCCTGCGCGACCGCCGAAACGGTGAGGTCCTCGCCGCCGAGGATGCAGTCGCCGCCGGCCCAGACCTTGGCCAGCGACGTGCGGCCCTGATCGTCCACGACGATGCGCCCGCCTTCCATGGCGACGGCGGGACCGGAACCATTCAGCGAAACGGGCTCGAAGGCCTGGCCGATAGCCTTGAACACCTGATCGGCGGCCAGCCGCACGATCTCGCCGGTGCCGGCGAGCTTGTCGCCCACGAGCGTGGTGTATTCGAGCTCGATGCCCACCACCTTGCCGCCTTCGGAGACGACGCGCCTGGGCTGCATCCAGTGGCGGATGACGACGCCGTTGGCGGTCGCCAGATCCTGCTCGAACACCGAGGCGTTCATGTGCTCCTGCCCGCGCCGGTAGCAGATGGTGACCTCCTCCGCGCCGAGCAGCTTCGACTGCACAGCCACGTCGATGGCGGTCATGCCGCCGCCGATAACGACGATGCGCCGGCCGACGGGCAGCGAACCGAGATCGCTGGCCTGGCGCAAAGTGGCGATGTATTCGACGGCGTTCTCGACGCCCTCCGCATCCTCGCCTTCGGCGCGCAGCGCATTGATGCCGCCAAGGCCGAGACCGAGGAACACGGCGTCATATTGCGCGGTGAGGTCGGCAAGATGGAAATCACGCCCCATCGCCTTGCCGTTCTCGACGGTGATGCCGCCGATCGCCGTGACGTAGTCGACCTCGGCCTGGGCGAAATCGTCGGTGCTCTTGTAGGCGGCGATGCCGTATTCATTGAGGCCGCCCGACTTTGGCTTAGCCTCAAGGACAGTCACCTCATGTCCGTAGCGCGCCAGGCGATGCGCGGCGGCAAGGCCCGCGGGGCCGGCGCCGACCACGGCGACCTTGCGGCCGGTCGGTTCGGCTCGGTCATAAAACTGCTTGCCCACCTCCATCGCGATATCGGTGGAGTAGCGCTGCAGACGCCCGATCTGCACCGGCTTGCCTTCGGCGACTTCGCGAACGCAGACCTCTTCACACAGCGTCTCGGTGGGACAGACGCGGGCGCACATGCCGCCCAAGATGTTCTGGTCGAAGATGGTCTTGGCCGAGCCGAGCGGATTGCCCGTCGCGATCTGCCGAATGAACATCGGGATGTCGATGGAGGTCGGGCAGGCCTGCATGCAGGGCGCGTCGTAGCAGAAGTAGCAACGATCCGCCTCTACCAGGGCTTCGTGATGATCCAGCGGAGGATGAAGATCGGAAAAATTCTCCGCATACTGTGCGGCGGCAAGCCTTCCGGCGGCTATGCCTTCCTTGAACTGACCTTCGGCCATTTCAGTTCCCCATTATTGTGGTTTTGGGAAAGGCTAGCACAGTTTATTTTTTTATCAATTGGTCAATTTTCGAAGTAAGCAGCGGAAATGACTACACAGAAACATGAATACAACTCTCATATTTTAATGGGAGAACTGTATCGGACGTGCAGCACCGCCGGCGTCCAATAGTCGCTCGAACAGAGCCAGCCCCTTCAGCCCAGATCTACAGCTGCCCTATTGACCGCGCGGCCGCATGATCGGCACATCCATCGGCTGCGGGCTGATGCGCGGACGGTCCTGATCGCGGTAGATCTGCTGCTGCAGCTGGTAGTTCTCGCGCATCTGCTCGTCGCGCAGCGACTGAGAGTCATCGGGTACAAGTATCTGAGGCGGGGGCGTCGAGCTGCGGCCAGAACCGCCTCCCCGTTCGGCCGCGAGAACCTGGGATATGCCCGCCAGCATCGTCGCCACCAAGATTCCCGCCATCAACCCCGACACATTCCGCAAAGCCGGCATCGCACGCACTCCACTGCGCCGCACCAACTCCGGTGCGGTCATGCACTTGCACCCACTTATATAGGGTTCTCCCGGTTTCAGACCATCTTCAGCGGGCAGAAGCGGCCGGATCCTGCATGTTGTCGTCCCGCTCGAAGCTGATCACCGGCTCCATCTTGGCCAGCACCTCGTCCGACAGCCAGCACAGGCTCTTGTGGCCGCCGCCGAGATCTTTCAGCGGCGGCACCTTTGTCTCGCACAGATCGTCGGGCACCAGGTGCTTGTAGCGGCAGCGGGTCTGGAACGGGCAGCCGGTGGGCGGGTTCATGGCCGAGGGGATTTCGCCCTCCAGCACGATGCGCTTCTTGACCACGCTGGTGTCGGCGATCGGGATCGCCGAGAGCAGTGCCTCGGTGTAGGGGTGATAGGGCGGCGAGAAGATCTGCTCGGTGGTGCCCTGCTCCACGATATGGCCGAGATACATCACCACCACGCGGTCGGCGATGTAGCGCACCACCGAAAGATCGTGGCTGATGAACAGCATCGTCGTCTTCTGCTCGCGCTGTATGTCCATCAGAAGCTCGGTCACCGCCGCCTGCACGGAGACATCCAGCGCCGAAACCGGCTCGTCGGCCACCACCACGCGGGCATGGCCGGCGAAGGCGCGCGCCACGCCGATGCGCTGCTTCTGGCCGCCCGAAAGCTGGCGGGGCATGCGCTCGGCAAAGGCGCGCGGCAGCTTCACGAGATCCAGAAGCTCGAACATCTTCTGCCGGCGCTCGGCAGCACTCTTGCCGACCTTGAATTTTTCGAGCGTGCGGATGATCTGCGAACCCACCGAATGGCTCGGGTTCAGCGTGTCGAACGGGTTCTGGAACACCATCTGGATCGACGAAACCGTGTCGACGTCGCGTTCCTCGACCGGGGTGGACTGGATTTCACGGCCCGCGAGGCTGACCTTGCCCGAACTCGCGGTTTCCAGCCCAAGCAGCACCTTGGCGAGCGTGGACTTGCCGCAGCCACTTTCGCCTACGATGGCGACCGTTTCGGCCTCGCGCGCCTCGAAGCTGATCTCCTCATTAGCCTTGACGACGCGGCCCTCGCTGCTGGCGAACACCTCGTTGGCCGAGACCTTGTAGTATTTCTTCAACTCGTCGATTTCGAGCACCGGCTTGCCGGGCTTCACCGGCTCCTTGCCGGTCTTGGCCCCTTCCGGCACCGCTCGCCAGTCGATCTCGTCGAAGCGCACGCAGCGGCTGAAATGATTGTCGTGCCCTTCCACGGGGAGCATGGGAATTTCGGCCGCGTTGCAGACGCCCTCCACGAAGTGATGACAGCGCGGGCCGAAATTGCAGCCCTTCGGCCGTTCGTAGGGCAACGGCAACTGGCCGGGAATGGCGATCAGCGGCCGCGAATTCTTGTCAGCGCCAGGCAGAGGGATCGAGCGGAACAGCCCTTGCGTATAAGGATGGCGCATTCGGTCGAACACGTCCTCGACCTTGCCGGTCTCCACCGCCTCGCCCGAATACATGACCGTGATGCGGTCGCAGGTTTCAAGGATCAGGCCAAGATTGTGCGACACGAAGATCATCGCCGTGCCGAACTCCTTGCCCAGCGCCTTGACCAGATCGACGATGCCGGCCTCCACCGTCACGTCGAGGGCGGTGGTCGGCTCGTCGAGCAGCAGCAGCGCGGGCTTGGAGAGCAGCGCCATGGCAATCACGATGCGCTGCTGCTGGCCGCCGGAAAGCTGGTGCGGATAGGACTTCATCAGCCGTTCCGGGTCGGGCAGGCGCACGGCCTTCAGCATTTCCACCGAGCGCCTATAGGCCTCGTCCCTGGAAACCTTCTCATGGATGACCGGCACTTCCATGAGCTGCTTGCCCACTTTCATGGCCGGGTTGAGGCTCGCCATCGGCTCCTGGTAGATCATGGCGATCTTGTTGCCGCGGATGGCGCGCAGCTCCTTTTCCGACATCTCGGCCATGTCGCGGCCCTGGAATTTGATCCGGCCGCCGACGATCTTGCCGATGTTGGACAGGTCGCGCATGACGCCCAGCGCCACGGTGGACTTGCCGCAGCCGCTTTCGCCGACGATGCCCATGGCCTCGCCTGGCATGACGGTGCAGGAAAAATCCATCACTGCCGGAATTTCCCCGGCGCGCGTGAAGAAGGAGATGGAGAGGTTCTCGATCTCCAGGATCGGTTCGACGCCCTGAACGGTGTCCGTGGTCCTGGCGGCTTCGTTCATGGTTGCCTCCATCAGTCTTTCAGCGATTGCTCGCGCAGCGCGTCGGCCAGGAAGTTCAGTCCGAGCACGAAGGACATCAGCGCAATGGTGGGCGGCAGCGCCGGGTGCACGGCCGAGCGCAGCAGGCGGCTGGCGTCCTTGATGGCGGTGCCCCAGTCGGGGCTTTCAGGCGCAAGGCCGAGGCCGAAATAGCCGAGCGTGCCGAGCAGGATGGTGGTGTAGCCGATGCGCAGGCAGGCATCGACGATCAACGGCCCGCGCGCATTGGGCAGGATCTCCCACAGCATGATGTACCACGGCCCCTCGCCGCGCGTCTGTGCCGCCGCAACATAGTCGCGCGTCTTGATGTCCATGGTGAGCCCGCGCACGATGCGGAACACGCCAGGGCTGGAGGCGAACACCACCGCCACGAAAATGTTCAGCTCGTTGGGCGCCATGCTGATCAGCCCGAGCGGATCGGCGTTGAACACCAGGCCGGCATAGACCCAGCCGCCGACCAGCAACGTCAGGGCAAGCAGGACGTAGAGGCGCTCCGGCCGGCTCTTGAAGCGCGTGTAGAACAGCACGCAGAAGAACACGATAGGGAAGACGAAGAACAGCCCGGCCATCGCATAGGGAATGGGCGTGTCCATGATGCCCGGCGTCACCAGCAGGTAGAACAGCAGGATCACCGGGAAGGCCAGCACCAGATTGGCCAGGAAGGACAGCACCGTGTCGATCCTGCCGCCATAGTAGCCGGCCGGCAGGCCGAGCGTGATGCCCACCATCAGCGCAAACGCGGTGGCCGCCGGCGCGATGGCCAGAACGATCTGGCTGCCATAGACCATGCGGCTGAAGACGTCGCGGGCGAGCTTGTCGCCGCCGAAGAGGTAGGGCATGCCGGAGGCCGGATCGATGGCACCCGGCAGCGCATCCTTCATGACGGGCACCTGCGCCAGCGGATCAAAGGGCGCGATGTGGGCAGCGAACATGGCCGTGAATAGCCAGAACAGGCAGATGGTGACCCCGGCGACGCCGACGCCGCTTTCGAAGATCTGGCCATAGAGGCCGAGCCGCTTCCTGAAGCGGAAGCTGGCCGCCAGCACCAGGGCAAGCGCCATCCATACCGGCCAGAACCGCGCCAGGGCGCCGAACACGATCTGCGTGGTCGAGAGATATTCCAATCCGCTCATCTTATTGCACCCTGATGCGTGGATTGAGATAGGCGTAGCCCAGGTCGGAGATGAGCTGCGTGAACAGCACGACGAAGACGGAAACCAGGGAGCAGCCGAGCAGAAGGTCGATGTCGTTGTTGCTCGCCGCCTCGACCAGCGTGTAGCCGAACCCCTGGTAGCGGAACATCACCTCGACGATGACGACCCCGGTGAGCAGCCACGGAAACTGGAGCATGATGACGGTGAAGGGCGCAATCAGCGCGTTGCGCAGCGCATGCTTGATGACGACGCCGGAAAAGCTCAACCCCTTCAGCCGCGCGGTGCGGATGTATTGCTGCGTCATCACCTCCACCATCGAGGCACGCGTCATGCGGGCGATGTAGCCGATGCCGTAGATGGCCATGGTCATCACCGGCAGGGTGAAATTGTAGAAGGTAACGCCCTGCGCCGTTGCCGTCGCGGCCGAGCCGTTCAGCCAGCCGAGCCAGGACGCGAAGATGACGGTGAATATGATGCCCGAAACATATTCGGGCGTCGCGGTGGTGGTGATGGAAGCCACTGAAAGCGCGCGGTCGGTGCGGCTGCCCTCGCGCATGCCGGCCAGGATGCCGATCAGAAGCGCTATCGGCACCATCGTCGCCATCACCCAGAACATCAGGATGCCGGTGGCGCCCAGCGCCGGGAATAGCTTTTCGGCCACCGGCGCGCGGAATTTGGTGGAACAGCCGAAATCGCCCTGGAACACGCCGGAGAAGGTCGGCACGTCCGGCTCGTTGCAGAAGCGGAAACGCGGCACGGCCTTGCCGGTGGCGGGGTCGATATTGGGCTGCTTCGGCAGGACGCCGAGCCACTGGCCGTAGCGGACGAAGAAGTTTTGCCGGTAGCCGTTCTTCACCAGCCAGCTCTCGAGCTGCTCGGCGGTGGCCCGCTGCTCCGTCTGGCTGATCGCCAGCTTCTTCAGGTTGGGTTCGAGATTGACGAGGAAGAAAACGACCAGCGTCAGGCAGACCATGGTCAATGCCATGGTGCCCAGCCGGCGGAGAATGAATGCAAGCATGCGTGCCCCTGCCTGTCGGGTTTCGGGCGGGCCGCGATTCATGAGCCGGCCGAAGGTTCCGCACGGCGGATGCGCTCACAAGCCGTCCGGACTGGACGTGCCGGCGGAGGCGGACCGCCTCACGACCTGGGCCAGTTTCATGAATTCAGCGACGCGGATCAACCCAGTTGGAAAGGCGGGAAAGACGCGCGAGCGCCTCTCCCGCCATCAATGCGCTCAGGCTTCTTCGAGCCAGACCTTGCCGACGTCAATCTCGAAGGTCGGATGCATGCCGTGGTTCTTCACCGCGGCCACCGAGTGGTTGTAGAGCTTGCGCCAGTATGGCTGGATGATGATGCCGGAATCCTGGAGGATCTTTTCGATGTCCTCCATCATCGCCTTGCGCTTTTCGGCGTCGGCGACGGCCAGGGCCTTGTTGAGCTTCTCGTCGAACTCCTTGTTGGACCAGCCCGTCTCGTTCCACGCCTCGCCGCTGCGATAGCCCAGAGACAGCACCTGTACGCCGAGCGGGCGCATGTTCCAGTTGGTCATGGAATAGGGGTATTTCGTCCAGTCGTTCCAGAAGGTCGAGCCCGGCAGCACCGTGCGCTTGACCTTGATGCCGGCCTCGCGAAGCTGGGCCGCGATGGCGTCGCCAGTGTTCTTGTGCCAGTCCTCGTCGGCCGTGATCAGCTCGTGCTCGAAGTCGGCCTGGCCGGCTTCCGCCATCAGCGCCTTGGACTTCTCGATGTCGCGCTTGATCGGCGGCAGGGCGAAATATTCCGGATGGATCTGGCAGACATGGTGGTTTTCCGCCACCGAGCCGGCGCCGCCATAGCCGAGCTGCAGGATCGTCTCGTTGTCGACGGCAAGCTGCAGGGCGTTGCGCACCTTCTGGTCGTCATAGGGCTTGTTGTTGACGTTGGTGCGCGCCACCAGCGTGGTGGAAGTCACCACTTCCGACTTCACCAGGCCGAGCCCGTCGAGGATGTTCACATAGTCGGCGGTGGTCTCGTAGTTGGCGTGGATTTCGCCGGATTCGAACGCGCTCACGGTCGCGGCGGGGTCGGTGCCGTAGTCGATGAACTCGACGCCGTCGAGATAGACGTCGCCGTTCCACCACTTGTTGTCCGTGCGGCGCTTGTAGACCACGCGCTGGCCGACATCGAAGGACACGAGTTCGAACGGGCCGGTGCCGATCGGGTGCTTGGTGAAGTCGGCGCCCGTCTCGTCGAAGGTGCGGTGCACGACGAGGCCCGGATAGTCGGTCAGGTTGGGAACGAAGGAGATGTCGGAGGCGGCCAGCTTGATCTTGACGGTGTGGTCGTCGACCCGGGTGATGGCGCCTTCGCGGGCCTTGCCGGTGGCCTCGTCGATCAGCGTGCCCATGCGCGCGGCCATCGAGTTGCCTTCGGCCTTCTTGTCGCACCAACGGTTGAGGTTGTAGATCACGTCGTCGGCGTTGAAGGGATCGCCATTCGTCCAGGTGGCGTTCTTGCGCGCTTTCAGCACATATTCGGTGGCATCTTCGTTCACTTCCCAACCTTCGAGCAAATAGGGCTCGAAAGTATAGTCGCGCGTATACTTGACCAGCGGCTCCAGCGACTGGCGCTGCGAGTTGGAGATTTCGGACCAGTCCGCCATGCGCGGGTCCTTGGGCGCCTTGATGAACATGGCAATCTTGAGCACGCCGCCCTTCTTGGGCTCTTCGGCACGAGCCGGAGTGGGCGCAGCAAGGCCTATCATGCCATAGGCCATGGCCGTGGAAGCGCCGAACACGCTCGCCAAAGCAAGAAACTCACGGCGGTCGACTTTTCCCGCCTTCACGTCTTTGGCCATTTCGCGAATGTGATCAGGCACTACATCCGCGTTGCTCTTGTAGAAAGACATTATTGTTCTCCCATTGTTGGCTTTCCGCCGATTAGCATTTCGTATCCCCTCGCCAATGTCAAAAAGCGAGAGCTCGAAACTTGCAGGCAAGAGTGCAACTTTGGATGGGGAGCGGTTGGCGCGAATACGACAAGAATGCCGCAAAATTGGTAGTCAGCGGCAGATTCAAGCATTTTTTTCGCGAGCCATAGAAACTACGGCCCAATCCGAAAAGTGAACAGCACCAGATCGGGCTCAACATGGGGCCAGCCAAGGCTTCGCGCTGCCTCGCCCGTCGGCATATTTCGCCTTCGCGGCCAAAACCTGTGGAAAGAGCTCGAGACTACTATCCCCGAGCGCGCAACACTCGCAAGAAACGCGCGCAGCAGGAGGCTGACGCACAAATCACATGTGCGTGGGCTAGCCTGCGGCCGCGTCCGTGTTGACAAGCAAAGCCAGTGCTCTTGATCATGGACGAGGGAAGGCACCAGAGTCCGGAGGAAGCTCATGGCAATTCGCGCTGCTCGTATCTGGTCGGCTTTCGCACTCCTTGCCATGCTCCTCTCATGGTCGCCGGCGCTGGCGGTCGACGCCCGCGCAATCGCTACGACGCCCGACAGCGACTATTTCGGCTTCGACCTTCGCTCCGTGCAGAATGTCACGCTCGACCAGTGCAAGAGCACCTGCCTGGGCGACAGCGCCTGCCGCGCCTTCACCTACAACCCCAAGGCCAAATGGTGCTTCCTGAAGTCCGACTTCAGCCACCTCAACCCCTTCCCCGGCGCGGTGGCCGGCAAGGTGGTGCTGCGCCACAGCGCACCTGACATCGGCGCGCCGCCGGCGCTTTCCTTCTTCGCCGCAAACATGGTCGACGAAGCCCGCCGCTTTCACGCCAGCCTGACCAACGGTTCGGTGGCTGTAGGCGAGGAGGGACTTGCGGCCCTGACGGATGCCGGACGCGAGGCGATGCGCAACGGCGACCCGCGTACCGCCATGCAGAAGTTTACCTCTGCCGTCGCCACCGCACCCGACGACGGCGCGCTGTGGATCGAGCTTGCCCGCGCCATCCTGGGTACGGCACCGACGAACGAGGAAGAGGCCGTCAGGCTCCAGCGCGACGCGACCTCGGCCGCATGGAACGGCTACCAGCTTTCGCGCAGCGCGGCCGCCCGCGCCGAGGCGCTTGCCGTGCTGGCCGCCGGGCTCGACAAGCGCGAACTCTACCGCCCTGCCCTGCAGGCCTATGAAGCAAGCCTGGCGCTTGAAAACTCCGCTTACGTGCGCGCCGAATATGAGGACCTGAAGGCGCGCAAGGGCTTTCGCATCGTCGACCATTCGGTCGACAGCGATGCCGCCACGCCGCGCATCTGCGCCCAGTTCTCCGAGGATCTGGTAAGAACCGGCGTCGACTACACCTCATTTGTGAAGCTCGACGATGCGACGCCGAAGGCCATCGAGGCTAAGGACAAGCAGATCTGCGTCGAGGGGCTGGAACACGGCCGCCATTACCGCGTGACCTTCCGTGCCGGACTGCCGGCGGCAGTCGGCGAGGCGCTGGCCGCGCCGGTGACGCTGTCGATCTATGTGAAGGACCGCTCGGCTTCCGTGCGCTTCACCGGCGACAGCTTTGTCCTGCCGGCGACTGCGCGCCGCGGCATTCCGCTGGTCAGCGTCAACACGGCCGTTGCCGACGTGAAGCTTTTCCGCATCGGCGACCGGTCGCTGGCGCAGCTTCTGTCCGGTTACCAGTTCCTGCGCCAGCTCGACGGCTACGACATTTCCAGCGTTTCCGAGCAGATGGGCGAGCCGATCTGGGAAGGCCAGATCGAGACCGCGGGCAACGAGCTCAACAAGGAGGTCACCACCAGCTTCCCGATCGACGAGGCCTTGCCCAACCGCAGGCCCGGCGTCTACGTGCTCACGGCGCAGCCGCAGAACGACCGCAGCGAGAGCTATGAAGCCCGCGCCACGCAATGGTTCGTCGTCTCCGACATCGGCCTGTCGACCTATACCGGCCAGGACGGGCTCAACGTCTTCGCCCGCTCGCTCGGCACCGCGCAGCCGCTTTCGGGCGTGGAGCTGACGCTGCTTGCCCGCAACAACGAAGTTCTCGGCAAGGCCACGACCGATGCGGCAGGCCGCGCCACCTTCACGCCCGGCCTGACGCGCGGCACCGGCGGCATGGTGCCGGCCGTGCTGATGGCCAGCCAGGGCGACAGCGACTTCGTCTTCCTCGACATAACGCGCGCCGGCTTCGACCTTTCCGACCGTGGCGTCGCCGGCCGCGCCGCCCCCGGCGCGCTCGACGTATATGCCTGGACCGAGCGCGGCATCTACCGCGTCGGCGAGGAGGTACATGTGGCCGCCCTTGCCCGCGACGACGCGGCCGTTGCGGTGGAGAACCTGCCGCTCACCTTCATCTTCACGCGGCCCGACGGCGTGGAAGACCGCCGCATCATCTCCGACGGCGCCAAGGCGGGCGGCCATGCCGTGGACCTGACGCTGCCCGTGAACGCCATGCGCGGCACCTGGAACGTGGCGATCCACACCGACCCCAAGCAGCCGGCGGTGGCCAGGCAGGTGTTCCTGGTCGAGGATTTCGTGCCCGACCGCATCGAATTCGACCTCACCAGCGACCGCAGCGAAATCGCGCCCGGCGAAGCGGCGAATGTGAGCGTCGACGGACGCTTCCTCTACGGCGCGCCCGCGGCCGGGCTGGCGCTCGAAGGCGAGGTCACCGTCTCCACGAAGCGTGACTGGGAGCGTTTCCCGGGCTTCTCCTTCGGGCTCGCCGACGAGCAGGAGGGCGAGGCGACGCGCATTCCGCTGGACCTGCCGCCGGCCGGCGAAGACGGCAAGGCCACCTTCCCCGTCGTGGTCGATCAGGTCCCCTCCACCACCCGCCTGCTCAACGCGGCCGTCACCGTGCGCATGCGCGAAAGCGGCGGCCGCGCGGTGGAGCGCGCGCTCGACATCGCCGTTCGCCCGCAAGGCGACATGCTGGGCATCAGGCCGGAATTCTCCGGCAACGAGGTGCCGCAAGGCTCGACCGCCAGGTTCAGCATCATCGCGACGAGCGCATATGGCGAGCGCAAGGAGATGAAGGGCGCGCGCTGGTCTCTCATCAAGATCGAGCGCAATTATCAATGGTACCGCGCCAACAACTACTGGAACTACGAGCCGGTGACCTTCACCCGCGCTATCGCCAACGGCCAGGTCGACCTTGCCGCCGACACCGAAGCTTCCGTTACATTGCCGGTCGAATGGGGCCGCTACCGGCTGGAGGTCGCCACCGCCGATCCGGCCGGCCCGATGACCAGCTATGAGTTTGACGCCGGCTGGTTCGTCGAGGCTACCTCGACCGAGACGCCGGACGGGCTGGAGATCGCGCTGGACCGGAACGCCTATGCCGCCGGCGAGACGGCCAAGCTGCAGGTGTCGCCGCGCTTTGCCGGCGAACTGCTGGTGACGGTAGGTGCCGACAGGCTGCTCAGGACATTCACCGCGACGGTGCCGGAAGGCGGCGCGACGGTGGACATTCCAGTCGGCGACGACTGGGGCGCCGGCGCCTATGTCACCGCCACGCTCTACCGGCCGGGCAATGCACAGGAATCGCGCATGCCCGCCCGCGCCATCGGCGTGAAGTGGCTTGCGGTCGAGCCGGGCGAAAAGCAGCTGGGGGTCACGCTTTCGCCGCCGGAAAAGACCGAGCCGCGCCGTACGCTTTCCATTCCCGTCGCAGTCAGCGGCGCGTCCGCCTCCAGCGAGGCCTATGTGATGGTCGCGGCGGTGGATGTCGGCATCCTCAATCTCACCCGCTACCAGGCGCCAGACCCGGAAAGCTGGTTCTTCGGCCAGCGCCAGCTGGGGCTTGAGCTGCGCGACCTCTACGGGCGGCTGATCGATGGCTCGCTCGGCACCACCGGCAGGCTGCGCACCGGCGGCGACGGCGGCAACATGGCCACCGAAGGCAGCCCGCCGACCGAAAAGCTAGTCGCCTTCTTCTCCGGCCCGGTGCAACTGGACGGCGAAGGCCGGGCGACGGTGGAATTCGACCTGCCGCAGTTCAACGGCACGGTGCGCGTGATGGCCGTAGCCTGGACCAGGGAGGCCGTGGGCCACGCCGTGACTGACGTGATCGTGCGCGACCCGGTGGTGATCACGGCCAGCATGCCGCGCTTCCTGACGCCGGGCGACCAGGCGACGATGCGCCTCGACATCGCCAACACCGACGCGCCGGAAGGCGACTATAACCTGTCGTTCGAGGCGAGCGGCAATCTCGCGGTCGACGGCGGCACGGCTCCCGGCAAGGTCACCCTGACGTCCGGCAAGCGCCAGTCGCTGACCGTGCCGCTCACCGCGCAGGCCACCGGCGAAGCAGGCCTCACCATCCGCCTTGCCAATGACAGCGGCGTCAGCGTCGAGCAGACCCTGTCGCTGCCGGTGCGCCCGGCCGAGCTGCCGGTCACAACCCGCACCGTGGTGGACCTGGCGCCCAATGGCGGCAGCCTGCGCATCGACCGCGAGCTTCTGGCCGCGAGCCTGCTGGATGGCGCCCATGTCAGCATCGGCGTTTCGCGCGCCGCGGCCTTCGACTTGCCGTCGCTGCTGATGACGCTCGACCGCTATCCCTATGGCTGCGCCGAGC
>JAEWHN010000022.1 GCA_023387775.1 Pseudomonadota bacterium
ATTTATTGATACGTGTCCATTGGAATGATTTCCAAGGCATTATCGCGATCGATTGCCGACTAATAGTTTCAACTTGTAATGCTTTTATCGAGGATTTGCGTGGAAATGTTGATGTCTTCTGGCGGGAAGCAGTCGACGACAAGTATAAGGCTGATTGCCGCTTCAGATATTGACCGGGCCAATATTGAAAAGGCCGGAATTGAACATCTGGTCGTCTTTTTGGGTGGCGGCGCACGTTCGCAACCGGCCCTGAAGAACAGCTTTCCTCTCATTGGCGTCGCCTTTTCGGAGGAAGCTGAAGCTGACCTGAGGGATGCTCTCGTCTCGCTCCGGCGACTTGCTACGGTGCCGGAAGTCCCTGTCCAGCGGCTCGATGCGCGAAACGGCGCCGAGATGTGCGCGCTCATTCGTACGCTGGCCGAGGGCGGCCTGGGGCGGCTGTCCCGGTTCGCCGCCTCGATGACCTCGGAACTCGCCATGCTCCGCCGGGAGCGCGAAGTCCTGTTCGAAAACTACCGCGCGCTCGAAGACGCGTTTCAGACGCACAACTGGGAGCCGGTGGCGGAAGTGTTCGGGCACGATCCCCATGTCGACCCAAAGGACGAGGGTATCGGCCAATTGCTGTCGAGCGCCTATGTCGAGCAGCTTCTGCCGGTCTCCAGCCGGGGCGTGGCCGGCGTCGCCCTCCATCTCAATTCGGTGCCGAAGGACGGCGCCGAGCTCGTCGTCACGCTGAGCTATGTCGAGAGTCGCGAGGGCGTTGCCGAGTGGAGCGTCCCCGTTTCAAAGCTCGTCGCGGACTGGAATTTCTTCTCGCTGCCGCGGGCTTGCGGATGTGGGGCGAAGACACTGCGGCTGCGGGTGTCGACCACCGGTCCCGAGACGGTGGGGCTGTCGCTCGGCTTCCCGATTGCCAGCGAGCGCTACACGGCTCGGTCGGAAGTCTCGCATCCCGACCTCGATCTCAGGCCGCTGGCATTCCGCGTGTTTACGGGACTGCCTGGCGTCAGGCCAACCCGAATGCCCAACATGATCGCGCCCACCGACCTGCTGGACGGCCAGTTCATCGAAGACTACCGCCTGGCGCCGGACCTGCTGAGCCGAATCGTCGATGTTTCGGTCTCGCCGGTCGTGCCCGAGTTCCAGACCGTCCGCTTCCTCGAGCACGAGCACGCGGTGGTGTGTCATCCGCTGCAGAGCGGAATTTCCGCCGGCGCCGTCAGCCGCGCAGTCGAGCCCGGAACCATTTCGTTCTCGGCGAGCGCCGTGATCGACCATCCGGAAGGGGCTCCGGCGGCTGTCAGTTTCCTGCTCGCCCCGGCCAATTCCAACGCACGGTCCGAGGTGGCGGAGTTGGTGCGCACGGGCTCGGCAAAACCGTCGGCCTTCTTCAGCGGCTGGCGTGAGGTCGGCCCCGATCGGGCGGTCAACGTCAATATCCAGATGGACGAGCCGGTGCGCGCGCCCATGGATCTCATGATCCTGAGCCGTGCCGTCACCGATTCAGTCGATTTCTCCTGGCTCAAGGTGTCGGGCTTCCGGCTGGTCAAGCAGTCGGGGGAGGCGGTCAATGTCCGCCAGTAAGCGCGATCTGATTGCGGTGGCGATGCCGCTTTACGGCCATGCAGCGCTGGCCCTGGAGGCGCTGGAATCCGTCCTGGCTTCGAGGGCTTCCGACTGCAGGATCGCCATTGTCGTGTCCGTCGACGGCGACCCGCGGCACGAGGCTTTCGACCTGCTGCTGCTTTACGCCGCCAGCCATCCTGACCTCCATGTGGTGTTCGGCCCGAATGCCGGGCCGGGCGGGGCGCGCAATCGCGCGATCGACTACGTGCTCGAAAACCTGCCGGAGGCCAAGGCGGTCTATCTGCTCGATGCCGACAACAGGGTCCTGCCGGGCACCATCGAAACCCTATACCAGCAGCTTGTCTCGAGCGGCTGCGGCTGGGCCTACACCAATATCGACACCTTCTCGGTGAACTGGCGCGCGCACTACGGCAACCGCTATTCGCGGCTTGTCCACTGCATCACCGACAACATCTGCGACACCGGCTCGATGATCTCCATCGACGTCTTCCGGGCCGGCGTGCGCTTCAACGACGACCGGCAGAACGGGTTCGAGGACTGGGAGTTCTGGCTTTCCTGCATCGAGCACGGCTTCGTCGGCGTCCCATCGCACGACACCACCTTCGAATATCGGCTGCGGGCGGAAAGCCGCTTCAAGGAAGCCAATCGCGAACGTGCCACTTCGGTCAGCTTCCTCAGGAAGCGCCACAAGGCGTTGTTCCAGCGTCCGATGCTTGTCGAGTTCGAGCACGAGGAGGGCCCGCGCTATCTCTTCGCCCGGACCGAAGATTCCGCCATTTCGTTCTTCACCGACCCCACCAAGCCGCCGAAGATGCTTCGCCTCGACGACATCATCCCGGATTTCTGGGCGAGCATCGGCGAGCCGGACAATGTCCACTTCCCGCCTTTCCTGATCGCAGGCAGCGGCGTGACGCTCGACCTCTTGCGGCGGTCGCGCATGCTGCCCAACGTGCTTTGCCACCTGGAGCGCCTGAGCGAGAAGGCGAACATCGTCTTCGTCCAGCTCGGCAACGACGCGACGCAGCGCAAGATCGAACCGGTGTTCCTGGAGTCGGGGGCATCGCAGGCCGCGTCGGCAGACCTCATCTTCATTCCGACGTCGCTTGTTCGCGAGGTGATCCAGAATAATGCGCTGGACTGGTTCGCCTCGATCGGCAACGAGCAGATTTGGCCCACTTCGGCTATCCTGAAGGTGCGTTTCCCATTCCCGAGGACCCTGCCGCGGCGGTCGCGGATCACGCCCCAGCAGGTGATGCTAAACTGCGTCAACGCCATTGCCACGAGCCCGCTGCGCCGGACTTCGGGCGGGCGCTGGACGTGGCGACCGGCGCGTCTCGTGCCCTTCGCGGACCTGTACAAGTCGCTGCGGACGGAGATTGGCGGCTCGCCCGTCCTGCCGCTTGGCCACAGCGACGGCAAGCGCACGGCGGCCCTGCTCGTGCCCAATGCTTCGTTCGGCGGCGCCGAGAAGGTGGTCTATGCGGCCGCGCGCGAGCTGAAGAGGGCCGGGTTCGAGACGCACCTCTTCGTGCTCGGCACGCAGCGTATGGACGTCATCGACGAATTCGACGCGAGCTTCGATTACATCCATTTCTGGAGCGAGGGCATTCCGGCCTGGGGAGGCTCGGGCCAGTTCCTCGGCCAGGACTTCATCGCCGAGCACCACGAGGCCGACTGGGGCGCTCTGAAGGGGCAGCTCTCGGGCTTCGACCTGATCATCAACAACCACGTGATGTCGGTCCATCCGCTGATTGCACGGCTGCGCTCGGAGGGCGCGCGCACGGCCTGCTATCTCCACGTCGTCGACAACACCTCGTTCAAACGGCCGGCCGGCCAACCCTTCGCGGCAATCGCCCATGAGCATTGCTACGACGCGTTCCTGACTTGCTCCGAGCAGCTCAAGATCTACCTGCGAAGCTTCGGTGTCCCCCTCGAAAAGGTCTTCGCCGTGCCCAATGGCGCGAGTTTTACGGTGCCGCCCAAGGCGCTTGCCGAAGTGCTGTCCGCACGGAGGATGGAGCGGAAGGACGACCGGTTGCGGCTCCTCTACATGGGACGGTTCGACCAGCAGAAGGGCATCGACCGCCTGGCCGCGACAATAGCCGAGCTGCACGCCGCGCGCGCACCCGTCGACATACGGGCGATCGGAGGCGAAATTCTCGCCGATTCCGCCGTTTCCTGGACTGAGCAGCTGAAGGACCTCGGCGTCGATGTGCATCCCCCGGTCTTTGCCAGCAAGGAACTGATCAAGGCGCTGGGCTGGGCGGACGTGCTGGTCATGCCCTCGCGCTGGGAAGGCGCTCCATTGATGATCGCAGAAGCGCAGCAGCTCGGCTGCGTTCCCATCGCCACCGGCGTTGGGGCCGTGGGCGAACTCATCACCCATGGCGAAGACGGCATCCTCATCGATGCTGAGGTCGACTCCCAGGTGGTGCGGCAGATGGCCGGTGTCATCGAAGAGGTCGCCCGCGATCGGCGCAAGCTCGCTCCGCTCATGGAAGGCTGCTTCAACTCGGCGGCGCACCGATCATGGACAAGCTCGTTTTCGGAATTCCTCGGCTGGTGCGATGGCGCGGTGAACAATTCATCGCTGTCGCGTGCCGCGGTCATGCGCCGGCGCGAGGCGTCCGACGCAGAGGTCGCGGCGGCAGGCTGAAGGGCTTCCACCAGTTCTAGCAAGCAGAAAGGTCTAGTTGTATGCGTCCAAGGATCCTCGTGACGGGCATTCCTGGCCACTACGCGCGTCTTGCGAACGGCGCCGACGGTTTGGCCGTCTCCTATTCGGAACGGCAGAAGCAACCCGAGACGAAGGACGAGTTCCTCCAGGAACTGCGAAACATCAGCAATACCGGCAACTATCTGATCGGCGAGGGGGCTTTGCGCGCGCTTGCGCCGCACGCCAAGCAGATCCCCTTCTGGCATCTCTACAATTGCAGCCGCAACGGGGATGGGTTCGAGCAGTTCAATTCCAACTTCGACATCTGCGTCTTCACCTGCGCAAACCTGTTGCGCAAGGGTCTCTCCGCCGATGCGGAAGCCGATGTGCTGGGCAAGCTCAAGATGCCGATCGTCATGCTCGGCATCGGCCAGCAGAACCGCAAGGATCTCGAAAACGCGCTGCCGGAGGGCACGAAGCGGCTCCTGGGCATCCTGAAGGAGCGCGAGCACCATTTCCTGACGCGCGGTTTCGAGACCAGCGGCTTCCTCAAGGACCAGGGCTTTTCGTCCGTGCAGCCGACCGGCTGCCCGTCGGTCTATTTCATGCCGGACAACATGCGCCGGGCGCTGAAGAAGCTACCCTCTGTGCAGGTCGGCAAGGCGCGGACCATCTTCTCCGGCTATCTCGGCGGCAACCAGGATGCGATTCTCGACGCCAATGCCCTGAACCCGGAGGGTTCGGTGCCCCAATATGTCGTCCAGGACGAGTTCCTGCACTTCGACATGCGGGTGGAGCCGAATGCCGAAGGGCGCGTCTACGACTCGGCCTCCGGAACGATGATCGGCGACGTCGCCTATCCGGGCACCGAGCGGCTGAAGAGCCCGTTCGAGGTACGCACCTTCTTCGACACGAACCAGTGGCGCGCCTGGGCCTCGTCGATGGACTTCAATTTCGGGCGGCGTTTCCACGGCTCGATCATTGCCATGCAGGCAGGGGTGCCGAGCCTCATGGTCGCGGTGGACGACCGCATGCGCGAGATGCTGGGCTTCACCGGCTTGCCGGCCGTCGACGCGACCGATCTCGACAAGGCCGAGAACCGGGCCGAGTTCGTCGCGGATCATCTGGCCGGCCTCAACGCGTCCGAACTGGTCGACCGCTACTCCGATCGCGAGCGGAACTTCCGCACGGCACTGCGCGAGATCGGCATCGGGCAGTAGCCGCCCGCCGGCACCCAAGGTCTCAGGCACAATTTCAAGGAACATCATGCGCATCCTGCTTACGGGCATCCCATCCTATCTGCAACGAACCGTGGCGAGCGTGTCCGGGACGGAGGTTCGCCACAGGCCTTATTTCGACGACATCCGCACCAAGGCGGAGCTGATCGAGCAGGTCAGGAAGATAGCCAATACCGGCAACTACCTGATCGGGGAGGGCGCGGCCTACAGCCTGAAGGCGCATGACGTCACTTACGTGCCGTTCTGGCACCTTGCCCGCAGCTGTGGTTCGGAGGACGTCTACGAGCGCCTGAACCAGGAGTTCGACATCTGCGTCTTCGCCTCGGCCAACCTGCTGCGGCCCGGCTATTCCGCCGACCTGGAAGCGGAAGTGTTCGACAAGCTGAAGATGCCGGTCGTGGTCATGGGCATCGGCATCCAGCGCAAGGAAGGCCTCAAGGAGAACCTGCCCGCCGGCACGCTCAAGTTCCTCGATGTCCTCAGGCGCAAGGAGAGCTTCTTTTTGACCCGCGGCTATTTCACTGCCGAGTTCCTCAGGGAACAGGGCATGAAGTTCGTCAAGCCGACCGGCTGTCCGTCGCTCTATTTCAATCCGGCGGGGATGCAGCGCTCGCTCGCGGCCCTCGCCAACCCTGACCTGGCGCAGGCCCAGAAGATCGCCTTCGGCGGCTATCTCGGCAGCGTCGCCGATACGATCGTCGATGCGCACGCGCTGCTGAAGCCGGCAAGCGTCGCAAGCTATGTCGTGCAGGACGAGGTGATCGCCTACAACCTGTCCCTGTCCGCCGACGATCATGCGCCTGTCTATGACAAGGCCAGCGGCCGCATCACCGGGGCGACCTCCTACAAGCATTCCGAAAAGTGGCAGAGGGACCATGAGTTCGTGGTCTTCTTCGACACGAACCAGTGGCGAAACTGGATCGCATCGCGCGAACTCTGCTTCGGCCGCCGGTTCCATGGCTGCATCATCGGCATGCAGGCCGGCGTGCCGGCACTCATGATCGCCGTCGACGACCGCATGCGGGAAATGCTGGAATTCGTCGGCTTCCCTTACATGGAGGCGGCGACGTGGAACCGCGAGGCCGACAAGAAGGCCTATCTCGCCAACTTCCTTTCCAAGATCGACACGCAAGCCGTCACCGACCGGTACTCGGCCTGCGAAGCCAACTTCCGCAGCGCACTCAGCCATGTCGGCCTCTAGCTTCAGGGTCAGGAGGACAAGGCCAGGCAGGCTTCTGCCTGGCATGTTGCTGGCGCTCTTGGGCTTCGCCCAGGCGCCGCTCGCTCATGCCGCTGAGATCACGGCCGCCCGCATCGGGATCAACCGCCTGAACCTCGCCTGGCTGCCGCGAAGCGACCAGGACAGGGTGCTCGGGGAGATGGCGGCGAACGGCATCACACACGCCCGTCTTTCGCTGTCGCGGCCGGTCGACAAGAGCATCGAGGGCCTCGAGATCGCAAACCGCCTGGGCATCCGGATCCTTCTCGAGGTCCAGCTGACAAACAAGAGCTACTTTCCCGAGACGGCTCGTCCCCGGACCGGCTTCGGCCGCATCTGGGATGTCCACCGGCTTTCCGAACTCGATCTCGACCGGTACCGCATGGGGTTGCGCGACGCACTCCGCCGCATCGATGCCCTGGGCATTCGGCTGGAGGCGATCGAGCCCGGAAACGAGATCAACTTCAGCGCCTACAACGGCGATCTCCTTGTCTATCGTCGGCCCGGCGAACCGACCCCGCGCAGCATCGCCGACCTGGCGGGCCGGGCGGCCTTCGAGCAAGGCCTCGACAAATATCTGGAGGCGGTGAAGATCACCCGCGAGGAAGTGCGGCGTACCGTTCATAGCAGCGACGCTGCCATCGTCTCGGCCGGCCTGTCCGACCTGAGTGCCGACTGGGCCGACGGTCGAGGAATGGAACGCCTCGATCCGGGCGAGGTCATTGCGCTGCTGCGCAAACGGGGCATCGACAGCCTGGTCGATGCCTATGGCATCCACGTCTATCCGGGACAGAAACGCGCTGCAGCCCTCGCCGACCGGGTGAAGGGTGTCCTCGACTTCTGCCGGGCGGACAATGCGGGCCGGCCCTGCTGGGTGACGGAATGGGGGATAGCGAATACGGCACGCGACTGCCCCGTCGACGACCGGAACCGGGAAGAAGCAGTGCGCACCGTGCGCGCCGTCTTCCAGCAACTGATGGATGAAGGGCGGCTGACGGCAGCCTTCTACTACGATTGGGACACCGAGCAGTCATACAGCCTGTGGCGTTGCGGCCGGTTGAGCCCTGCCGGGGCGCTTGCCGTCTCACCGACCAGAACCGAGTAGGCGCGGACCAATGTTCGGGAGTTGGACTTGCTGATCTATTCCGACGAAAATCTGGAGGTAATTCATAGGCCGGGCTCGTCGGCCTATCTTCTTGTCACCTTCAATGAAATGGAGATGCACGCAAATGGCAGCCGCTTCTGGGGGCAGCGGTTTTGCGAGAAGTCGGACATCGCCGCCCTGGGTTTCATGAGCCGGCGCCCCAACTGGTTCCCCGCGGCGAGCATGGTCAAAGCCCGCATAGCGACAGGGCCGATCCTGCGGCAGGCCGCCGAACGCATCCTTTACGGTCACTCCCAGGGCGGCTATGCGGCGCTCCGCTATCGCCGGCTTCTTAATGCGGATGTCGCAATCGCCTTCTGCCCGCAGATCTCCATCGATCCCAGGACGGTTTCCTTCGACGGCCGCTTCACGAGTCATTTTTTGCCCTCGCTCCATGACGGCATGGAGATCGCGCCCGTGCACGCAGCCGGCCGTGCCTACGTGTTCCACGACCCGTTCCATGCCGTCGATCGCGAGCACGCGAAGCGGATCGCTGCATTGCAAGAGGGGACACGTCTCGTCCCGGTGCACATGACCGGTCACGGCACTGTCCGGGCCTTCGCGGGGACGGCACGCGGGCTGGCGCTTATCGAGGCCTGCCGTGCCGACGATTTGTTCGGCCTCAACGCACTCGCTCGCGCGGTCCGGGTCGGAGACCCCATGCGACCCTACCAGATCGCGCTGACCGCCATTCCCCGCCACCCGGCCTGGGCCGACCGGCTCCACGCGCGCCTCGGCAACAGCTTTTCGCCCGTGCAGCGGGCCAATTTCCTCTACCACCGGGCCAACCGACACATTCGCGACGGAGAGTTGGCGACCGCGCGCGGCATGCTTGTCGAGGCCGCGGCTCTTCAAACGGGCAATAGCGGGCCTGCTCGGCGCCTGCAGGAACTTGACGCGCGCATCGCCGGCACGATCCGGACGGAATTCCTTGAACAGTACCAGGGATGCATGAGTTCGCTTAGCGTCCAGGCGGCATCAAGGAACGCGGTTCGAAATCAGAGTCTATGCCAATGATTGGCGAGCAAGAAGCGAAGCAGGGGAAGGGGCCGTCCGTGAAGGGTATAATTCTAGCGGGCGGTAGTGGGACAAGGCTTTATCCCGCGACGCTCGCAGTATCGAAGCAGATACTGCCGATCTACGACAAGCCGATGATCTACTATCCGCTGAGCGTGCTGATGCTGGCGGGCATACGAGAGATTCTTGTAATCTCCACGCCGCAGGATCTGCCGCAGTTCCAGCGCCTTTTGGGCGACGGTTCCGCGTTCGGCATTGCGCTGTCCTATGCAGAGCAGCCTACGCCGAACGGACTGGCCGAGGCCTTCATCATCGGAAGCGAATTTATCGGCGATGATCCAGTGGCGCTCATACTTGGCGACAACATCTTTTATGGCGACGGCCTTTCACAGCATTGCCGTGCAGCCGTGGGACGCACCAGCGGGGCCTCGGTTTTCGCCTACCAGGTCGAGGATCCGCAGCGCTATGGCGTGGTGTATTTCGACCGTGAAACCCAGCGGGCGCTCTCTATTGAAGAAAAGCCGGCTCAACCACGTTCAAACTGGGCCGTCACCGGGCTCTATTTTTATGACAACTCGGTAGTCGAGATCGCTTCGTCGGTCAGGCCTTCGGCAAGAGGTGAGCGCGAGATCACCGATGTCAACAAAGCCTATCTCGACCAGGGCAAGCTGCATGTCATGCGGCTTGGCCGAGGTTACGCCTGGCTGGACACGGGGACGCACGACAGCTTGCACGATGCGTCGTCGTTTGTTCGTACGATAGAGCTTCGGCAAGGCATCAAGATCATGTGCCCCGAAGAGATCGGCTTCGAACTGGGCTGGCTGAGCGAAGCTGAAGTGCTGGCAAGGGCGGCCTCCTTGGGCAAGACCGATTATGCGCGCTATCTCGAGCGCCGGGTTCGGGAACTCGCCCATGGTTGATGTGCTGAGCCTTGGGCTGGAAGGGGTTTTTGAGATTCGTCCTCCAAAGTTCGATGATGCACGAGGTTTCTTTTCGGAGACCTGGAATGCTGCGAAACTTGCAAAAGCCGGCATCTCGATCGATTTCGTGCAGGACAATCACTCGTTTTCGCGCATACCGGGCGTAATGCGGGGCCTGCATTTTCAGATGCCGCCGTTTGCGCAGGACAAACTCGTGCGCGTTCTTCGCGGCTCCGTGTTCGATGTCGCAGTCGATATTCGCCGAGGCTCGCCGACCTTCGGAAAATGGATCGCTGTCACGCTTTCGGGTCGGCAATGGAACCAGATCCTCGTGCCCAAGGGCTTTGCGCACGGCTTTGTCACGCTCGAGCCCGATACCGAGGTCGTCTACAAAGTCTCGGCTCCATATTCGCGACCTCATGACAGGTCCATCCGCTTCGATGATCCCGATATCGCGATTGACTGGCCCGTCCCGGCGACCGACATGGTCCTGTCGGCCAAGGATGAAGCCGCGCCGTTCCTGGCTGATCTGGAAACCGGATTTGTTTACCAGTGAATCACGCCTTGCCAACAGTCCTCGTTACGGGCGGTGCGGGTTTCATTGGCTCTGCCGTCTGCCGCCATCTGATCCACACCGGACGCTATCGCGTCGTCAATCTCGACAAGCTGACCTATGCGGGCAGTCTCACATCGCTACGCGACATTGAGGGTCATCCGAACTACGTCTTTCACCGCGCAGATATTTGCGACACCAATTCCGTGAGGCGGATATTGGCTGCCGAGAAGGTGGACCGGATCATGCATCTGGCGGCCGAAAGCCATGTCGACAGGTCCATCGACGGGCCCATGGTTTTCGTGAACACCAATGTCGCGGGAACGGTAAGCGTCCTTGCCGCCGCCGCCGATCATTGGCGTAAACTTGGTGATGACGCCCGCATGGGCTTCCGCTTCCACCATGTTTCCACAGACGAAGTATTCGGAGACCTGCCTTTCAACTCCGGTGTCTTTACCGAGGAAACCCCTTACAAGCCGTCCTCGCCCTATTCTGCGTCGAAGGCGGCGTCGGACCATTTTGTGCGCGCCTGGCATGGAACCTATGGGCTGCCGGTCGTCATCTCGAACAGCTCGAACAACTACGGCCCATTTCATTTTCCGGAAAAGCTTATACCGCTCATCATCACAAACGCCCTGGATGAGCGTCCTCTGCCGGTCTACGGCCGAGGCGCCAATGTGCGTGATTGGCTGTACGTCGAGGATCATGCTCGCGCGCTTGAAGCGGTGATGAGCAAGGGGCGGGACGGCGAAAGTTACAATATCGGCGGGCGGGCGGAGCGTACCAATCTTGAGGTGGTCCGAACCATTTGCGCCCTGCTCGACGCAAGGCGACCGCGAAAGGGGGGAAGGTCGTACACGGATCTCATAACATTCGTCGCCGACCGGCCGGGCCACGACCGGCGTTATGCCATCGATCCCGCAAAGAGCGAGTGCGAATTGGGATGGCGTCCGCTTGAAACCTTTGAAACGGGAATCGCACGTACGGTCGACTGGTTTCTGGACAATAGCTGGTGGTGGAGACCAATCCATGAGCAGCTATTCGACGGAACTCGTCTTGGACTGGTGAGTGCCGGATGAAAATCCTCGTCACCGGAAAAAACGGGCAGTTGGCTCGTTCACTGGCGGTCCGGGCGCAGGCCCACGACATCGATATCGTGTTCGCCGGCCGGCCGGAGTTTGATCTTGAGAACCCTTTGACGTTCGCCTCGGTGCTGAAGTCTGTCGCGCCTCATATGGTCATCAATGCAGCCGCGCATACCGGAGTTGATCAGCAGGAAGATGAGCCTCGGCGAGCATTCAGGATAAACGCCGAAGCCCCCGCCGAATTGGCGCGACTGACCCGATTGGCGGCTATTCCTATCATCCAGGTTTCGACGGACTACGTGTTCGACGGCAAATCCAGTGAACCGTATGTCGAGTCAGATGGGCCCAATCCACAAACAGTCTACGGGTGCAGCAAGCTTGCGGGCGAACAAGAAGTCCGCTCGGAGAACCCAGATCATCTGGTTGTTCGAACGGCATGGGTCTTCAGCCGATATGGTCGAAATTTCCTCAAGGCGATTTTGTCCGCGGCGCAAACGCGGAAGAGGCTTCAGGTGGTCGCGGACCAATTCGGGAATCCCACTGAAGCGCACGATCTAGCTGACGGTTTGCTGGCGGCAGCGCGCTTCCGGCGCGACCACCAAGGCTTTCCTCAAGGCCTGTATCACCTTGCGGGGCAGGGCAGGGCGAACTGGTACGAGTTGGCAAGGCAAATCCTTGAGATTAGCAAGGCGATGGGCGGCCCGATCGCCGATGTCGAGCCAATAGCCAGTGATCAGTGGGTGGCCAAGGCCTTGAGACCGGCGAATTCCGAGCTGAATTCAGAGCGCTTTGCTCACGATTTCGGCTACCGTGCTGGACACTGGCGAGATCGTGTCTGTTCCATGGTGGGAAATGTCATAAAAGACTCAGTGACTGGCCAGGATAGTCGCTGAGACCTGCTGCACGGGTCAGTCGTCGGCTCGCCTTACTCGCACGGCTGAGGACACTGCGACACCGAACCGGGCTGCCGCCGAGCGGCAGCTCTCGCCCGCTTCGATGGCGCCAACAACGCGCTCGCGAAGATCATTGGAAAGAGGTGCCGTCATGAGATGCTTGCCTCCTGCCCAGCCAGCATCTTGAACCACAAATCCCAACAGACCGGCAAGCGCATTGGCTCGACCCCGTGTCCCGCTTGTTGAGGTGCGACATAGGGCGGGGAAGGGTGCCGTGTTTCGAGCAGGAGGAATGACGTGGCGGGAGTGAGCAGTTTTCCACAGGCCGCGAAGCTAACGAAACCTGCTAACTTTCGCTGCTAATGCGATTCGTCAAGTATTTGATTTTATCGAAGAAATTGTTTGGCTGGGGAACCTGGATTCGAACCAGGACTAACGGAGTCAGAGTCCGCTGGTCTACCGTTAACCTATTCCCCAGCATTGCGGCGAAAAACCAAGCGCCGCGCCTGTCTCGAAGCAGTTGTTGCTGTCCGATGCGGGGTGGGTTTTAGCCATGGCGGGAAAATAGTCAAGTGCGCAAAGCACTTCAATTCACGTTTCATCACGCCCAGAAACTGCGATGGCGCCGGCGACGCGAATTTTTCGCCATGCGGCGGTCAGGTGCGGCGGGAGAATTGCGTCTTTTCGAACACCAGGACCATCACCAGCGCCAGAATCAGCGGGATGATGAGATAGAGCAGGCGGAACACCAGCAGCGCGGCAAGAACCGCCACCGGATCCATATCGGACAGCCCGGCCAGGAATACGACTTCCAGCACGCCGAGCCCGCCCGGAGCGTGTGAAAGCAGGGCCACCGAGAACGAAATGACGAACACGCCCAGCACGACGAAATAGCCGGGATTTCCGGCCGCGGGCAGGGCGAAATAGATGATGGCCGCGGCGGCCATCAGCTCGATCGGTCCGATGATCAGCTGGCGCGCCACGATGGGCAGGCGCGGGTAGTGGATCTGCAGGCCGCCAAGCCGCAGCGGCTTCAGCCCCAGCCAGCTGCCGAAAACATATAGGCCGACCAAAGCAAGAATCACCGCGCCCGTTGTGCGCGAGGCCGAGATCGGCAGCACGTCGACGAAACGGTCGAGCACTTCCGGCTCGAAAATGAGCAGAAGCGCGCCGAGGAGCAGGGCGCCGAGCACGAAGGTGAAGGAACATAGCGCAACGAGGATGCCCACCTCCTGGCCGGTCAGGCCCTTGGTGGCATAGGCGCGGTAGCGGATCACCGCACCCGACAGCACCGAGCCGCCGATATTGTGCGACAGCGCATAGGTGGTGAAGGAGCAGGCCGTGATGAAGCCGAAGGAGATCTTCTTGCCGAGATGGCTGAGCGCGATGTGGTCGTAGCCGGCCAGCGCCGCATAGGCCACCATTGAACTTGCCATGGCCAGGAGCCAGGCGCCCAGTGGAATCGCCGCCAGCCCGTCGCCCACATCCTCAAGCGAGATGCCGCGCAGTTCGTTGTAGAGCAGCCAGACCGAGAAGGCGACCGCGCCAAGCCCGACCACGGGCCAGATGTAACGCTTCCAGGTCATCTCGGTGCGGCCATGCCTGCGGGGCTCCTTTGGCGGCGTCGGTGGGCGGGAGGGCGAGAACCGGACCCGCAGCGGCGGTGTTGTTCCAGAAATGCCCGATCGAAGCCGGCTGTTCAACCTTCAAGTCGAGCGCCGTGCGGGTCTATTTTTCATCGATGCCCTTGGTGAAGCAGTCCGGCGCTGCTATCCTGCGCCCAACTGAAAAATCGAAGCGTCTGCGGCGTCCAGTCGGTTCGCGCGACGCAAGAAGGACATTGCAGGTGGAAGACCCCGAAACCGGCGCGCGGGCGTCGGCAGCGGGCGTGTCCAGCGGGAGCCGGTCGCCGCGCGGCGGACCGGGAAACCCGACGGCCAGCCCGAAAAAACGGGCGCCGGGCTCTCGATCCGCCGACAGGCAGGCGAAGGCCGAGGCACCGCAGGCCCCCAAGGGCAAGAAGCGTCGCAAACGCAAGCGCGGCCGCAAGGTGTTTGCGCGCGACGGCGCGCCTGCGCTCGCCGGCAAGGTCGCGCCCGCCGGCAAGTCTGCTGCTCCCCAGGTGCAGGCAGGCCGCCGCGGCGGTGCGGAAACGAGCCGCAGCAACATTGCCGTCGTAGCCATCGCCGACAGGCGCAAGGAAAGGCGAGTCGAGACGGGCGAACTCCCGGTCTTTGCCGCGCTCGACCTGGGCACCAACAACTGCCGCCTTCTCGTTGCGGTTCCGGGGCGGCCGGGCCAGTTCAGGGTGGTCGACGCCTTTTCGCGAATCGTGCGCCTGGGCGAGGGGCTTTCCACCACCGGGCGTCTGTCGCAGGCGGCCATGGACCGCGCCATCGAGGCGTTGAAGATCTGCAGCGACAAGCTTGGCAGCCGCTCCATCCGGCGCGCAAGGCTGATCGCAACGGAGGCCTGCCGCTCGGCGGAGAACGGCGCCGAGTTTCTTGCGCGCGTTGAAGCCGAGGCCGGGCTGAAGCTTGAGATCATCGACCGTCAGACCGAGGCGCGCCTGGCCGTCTCCGGCTGCGGCTCGCTCGTGGAGCGTGGCACCGAAGGCGTGGTGCTGTTCGACATTGGCGGCGGCTCGTCGGAAATCGCTTTGATCGACATTTCTGGGCGCCGCTCGGCGCGCCTCGCCAACCACATCGTGTCGTGGACCTCGCTGCCGGTCGGCGTTGTCTCGCTGGCCGAGCGATTCGGCGGTCGCCACGTCACGCAGGAAAGCTTCGCGGCCATGGTTGCCGACGTGGCCGACCGGCTGGCGGGCTTCGAGGGGCGCGACCGCATCGATCATCTGATGGACAGGTCACGCTTCCACCTGTTGGGCACTTCGGGCACGGTCACCACTCTTGCCGGCGTGCATCTGGGGCTGGAGCGCTACGACCGGCGTCGGGTCGACGGCCTGTGGATGGACAATGCCAGCGTAGACCGCATGATCGAGAAGCTGCTGGGCTGGGATTTCCAGGCGCGCGTGGCCAATGCCTGCATCGGGGCCGATCGCGCCGATCTCGTGTTGGCGGGCTGCGCCATCCTCGAGGCGATTCGGCGGGTGTGGCCCTCGGATCGGCTGCGGGTGGCCGACCGCGGCTTGCGCGAAGGCATTTTGAGCGAATTGATGGCCGACGACGGCGTTTGGCGCCGCAACTGGCGGAGCGGATCACGTCCATGACAAAGAAACCGGAAAAAGCCGCAACGCGCGTGCTGAAAACTCGCATCAAGAAGAAGAGCGGGCTCAAGGAATCGTCGCGCCGCTGGCTCGAGCGCCACATGAACGACCCCTATGTGCATCGGTCCAAGGCGGAGGGCTATCGCTCGCGCGCGGCCTACAAGCTGATTGAGATCGACGATCGCTATCATCTGCTCAAGCCGGGCCTGCGAGTGATCGACCTGGGCGCGGCCCCTGGCGGCTGGTGCCAGGTGGCGGCGGCACGCACGAAGTCCACGCCGGAAAACCCGCATGTCATAGGCATCGATTATCTGGGCATGGATGCCGTGCCTGGCGCGCCGGTGCTGCTGATGGACTTCCTCGACGACGAGGCGCCAGCGCGGCTGATCGAAGCGCTGGGCGGCGAGCCTGACCTGGTGCTGTCTGACATGGCGGCGCCCACGACGGGCCACCGCCGCACCGACCATATTCGCACCATGCATCTGTGCGAGGTGGCGGCCGATTTCGCGATTTCGGTGCTGAGGCCGGGCGGTCACTTCCTGGCCAAGACCTTTCAGGGCGGCACCGAGGCGGACCTGCTCACCCGGTTGAAGCAGAATTTCCGCAGCGTGCATCACGTCAAGCCGCCTGCGTCGCGCGAGGAATCGGCGGAGCTCTACCTGCTGGCGAAGGATTTCAAGGGCCGCGCCACTTCCGAGGCAGCCGCGGACTGAGGCCGCGCGTCGGCTTCAGCCCCTTGGCGCGGCCTCGATCGCGCGGGCCTTGCGCCCGCCATGGCCCGAAACCGCGCTGCCCGCATCGGCTGCAAGCGCCATGAAGAAGAACGATGCCGTTGCCGAGATTGCGGCGACCAGAAAGAACGCGGTGTGAAAGTCGGCGAGGGTCAGCGGGCCGCCATGCAGTTGCGTGCTGACCTCCAGCAGGCCACCGCCCACCGCCACGCCAAGCGCAATGCTGATCTGCTGGAACACGGCGGTTATCGGGGTGGCCTTGCTGGTGTCGTCATCGGAAATCTCGGCATAGGCCAGCGC
>JAEWHN010000057.1 GCA_023387775.1 Pseudomonadota bacterium
TCGTCGGCATGGGCTTCCGTATCTCGACGGAAGTCGGGCGCATGAATGTCGACATGGTTTGGGCGGAAATCGCGGTGGCCGCACTCGCGGGGTCCGTCTTCTATGGCGTGCTAGCCCTCGCAGAAAGGGCATTCACGTTTTGGCACCCGTCTGTCCGTGGTGGGTAGGCGAACTTCAGAGGGTGTAAAAAAATGAAGAAACTGATTGTTTCAATGCTTGCCGGCGCCATGTCGCTGGCGGCTGCCCAGGCCTGGGCGGCCGACAAGGTGACCCTGCAGTTGAAGTGGGTGGCGCAGGGCCAGTTCGGCGGCTATTTCGTCGCCAAGGACAAGGGCTTTTATGAAGAGGAAGGCCTCGACGTCGACATCAAGCCGGGCGGGCCGGACATCGCGCCCGAGCAGATTATCGCGGGCGGCGGTGCCGATGTCATCGTGACCTGGATGGCGGCTGGCCTTTCGGCGCGCGACAAGGGCGTGCCGCTGGTCAACATCGCCCAGCCCTATGCGAAGTCCGGCCTTGAGCTGATCTGTCCGAAGGATGGCCCGGTCAAGTCCGAGGCAGACTTCAAGGGCCACACGCTCGGCGTCTGGTTCTTCGGCAACGAGTATCCGTTCTATGCCTGGATGCACAAGCTCGGCTATTCCACCGAAGGCGGGCCGGACGGCGTGACCGTGCTGAAGCAGAGCTTCGACGTGCAGCCGCTGGTGCAGAAGCAGGCCGACTGCATCTCGGTCATGACCTACAACGAATACTGGCAGGCCATCGATGCCGGCTTCAAGCCGGAAGACCTCATCGTCTTCAACTACTCGGAACTGGGCAACGACCTGCTCGAAGACGGCCTCTATGTCATGCAGGACAAGCTCCAGGACCCGGCCTTCCAGGACAAGATGGTGCGCTTCGTGCGCGCTTCGATGAAGGGCTGGAAGTACGCTGTCGAGCATCCTGACGAAGCCGCCGAGGCGGTGATGGATGCCGGCGGCCAGGACGAGAACCACCAGAAGCGCATGATGGGCGAAGTGGCCAAGCTGATCGGCGACGGCAAGCTCGACAAGGCGCTCTACGAGCGCACCGTGAAGGCGCTGCTCGACCAGAAGATCATCACCAAGGAGCCGGAAGGCGCCTACACCACCGAGATCACCGACAAGGCGCTCTGAGCGCGCTCAGTGCCGCCGCAGCATTGCTGGCGGCAGGTCGACAATCGGGGCCAGCAGACGGCCAGTCGGCCTCGCGGGGGCAAGGAAAAAGGGGCGGGCAACCGCCCCTTTTTGTTGGCAGTGCGGCAACCTTCCGGCACCCCTGCCGTTAGAGCAGCCATACCGGAAGCGCTGTTCGCCCTCTCTGGGGACGCTTCTGGAAACCACGGGAGGAAGTGAAATGAAGCACTTCAACTACACGCCCCTGCTTGCGGGCCTTGCCATCGCCATTCTGGCGGCATCGCCCGTTTTGGCAAAGGACATGAAGTTCTCAGCCAAGATGGACGGCTCGCATGAAGTTCCGCCCACCGACACAAAAGGCGCGGGCACCGTGCATGCGACCTACGACCCGAGCACGAAGAAACTTAGCTGGACGCTGGAATATAAGGGCCTGACCGGCGAGGCCACTGCAGCGCATTTCCATGGCCCGGCCGCACCTGGCGAAAATGCCGATGTTGCGGTGCCATTGCCCGACGCGGCCACCGGTTCCAAGGGTTCCGCAACGCTCACGGATGAGCAGGCGGCCGACCTTGAATCTGGCAAATACTACGTCAACGTCCACACGGAAAAATACCCCGACGGCGAAATCCGCGGCCAGGTTGAGAAGGCCGGCAAATAGTCCGCTGCTTCAAGCCCGGCCGGGCCCGGACCGGCATTTCCGGCTCATCGGGCTTCAAATGAAGAGGGCGCCAGCGGCGCCCTCTTGTTGTTTCCTCAGCGCTTTTCGCGGATGTCGGTCAGCGTCCGCGCCGGCGTGATCGCTTCCGGATCAAGCTTGATCTCGATGATCGCCGGCTTGCCGCTTGCCTCGGCGCGCTGGAAGGCGGGCGCGAAGGCATCCGTCGTCTCCACCGTCTCGCCATGGCCGCCATAGGCGCGGGCAAGCGCTGCGAAGTCGGGGTTGCGCAGGTCGGTTCCTTCCACGCGGCCCGGATATTCGCGCTCCTGGTGCATGCGGATCGTGCCGTAGATGCCGTTGTTCACGACCACGACGATGATCGGCAGGTTGTATTGCACGGCGGTGGCGAATTCCTGCCCGTTCATCAGGAAGCAGCCGTCACCCGCAAAGGCGACCACGGTGCGCTCGGGGAAGGTGGCCTTGGCGGCGACCGCCGCCGGTGTGCCGTAGCCCATCGAGCCAGAGGTCGGTGCGCCCTGCGTGGCAAAGCGGCGGAAGCGGTGGAAGCGATGCACCCAGGTGGCGTAGTTGCCCGCGCCATTGGTGAGGATCGCGTCCTCAGGCAGCACGCTTTCCAGATAGTCCATGATCGGACCCATCTGCACTGCGCCGGGGCCGGTCTTGGGCGGGGTCGACCAGGCGAGATAATTCTCGTGCAGCGCGGCCGTGTCGTCGGCCCATGCAGGCGTATTGCCCGGCTTGCGGAGGGCAAAGGCTTCCGCAAACGCGGCCGGCGAGGCGTTGATGGCAACCGTGGGCCGGTAGACGCGGCCGAGTTCGCTGGAATCCGGATACACATGCACCAGCTTCTGGTCCGGATAGGGGCTCTTCATCAGCGTGTAGTCGGACGACGGCATTTCGCCGAAGCGACCGCCGACCAGCAGGATCAGGTCGGCTTCCTTGATGCGGGCGGCGAGCTTGGGATTGATGCCGATGCCCACGTCGCCGGCATAGTTCGGATGCAGATGGTCGAACAGCATCTGGCGTCGGAACGAGCAGCCCACCGGCAGCGACCAGGCTTCGGCAATGGCGCGGAAATCGGCCACCGCCTTCTCGTCCCAGCGCGAACCGCCGAGAATGGCGAAGGGCCGCTTGGCGCCGGCAAGCAGCTTCTCAAGTTCGGCGAGTTCAGCTTCGCCCGGACGCGCCTCGATCGGCGTGAAGGGCAGGGCTTGCGGTGCCTCGACCAGCGAGGTCAGCATGTCTTCCGGCAGCGAGATCACCACCGGGCCGGGCCGGCCCGAGGTGGCCACCGAGAATGCACGGGTGAGGATCTCGGGAATGCGCGCCGCGTCGTCGATCTCGGTCGCCCATTTGGCGATGGGACCGAAGAAGGCGCGGTAGTCGACCTCCTGGAACGCCTCGCGCTCCTTGGCGTGGCTGGCGACCTGGCCGATGAACATGATGAGCGGGATGGAATCCTGCTTCGCGATGTGGATGCCGGCCGACGCATTGGTGGCGCCGGGGCCGCGCGTCACGAAGCAGATGCCGGGCTTGCCGGTCAGACGGCCGGCGCAGTCGGCCATCATCGCAGCGCCACCTTCCTGGCGGCAGACGATGGTCTGGATGGGCGAGTCGTGCAGCGCGTCCAGCACGGCGAGGTAGGACTCGCCCGGGACGCAGTAGACACGCTCGACGCCATTGGCCTCGAGTGCTTCGACGATCAGCTTGCCGCCGGTTTTCATGATCCCGTTTTCTCCAGTTCCCTGAGTATTTCTTCTGTGTGCTCGCCCAGGCGCGGCGAGGGCCGTTCATAGGTCAGCGGCGTTTCGGAAAGAACCATCGGCGCGCGCACCGAAGGCAGCATGTTGCCGTGGCCGTCGTCGAGGTCGAGGCGCATGCCGCGCGCGATCACTTGCGGGTCGGCGAAGGCCTGGCCGATATTGTTGATCGGGCTTGCCGGCACATGCGCCTTTTCCAGCGCGTCCAGAAGCGGCGCGCGCTCGAAGGCGGCAAGGGCGGTCACGATCTTCTCGCGCAGCGTGACGCGGTTGGCCACGCGCGCCGAATTGGTGGCGTAGAGCGGATCGTCGGCCAGTTCCTCAAGCCCGATGGCGGCGCAGAATTTGCGGAACTGCCCGTCATTGCCCACGGCCAGGATAAAGTGGCCGTCCTTCACCGGCAGCACCTCGTAGGGCGCGATGTTGGGGTGGGCATTGCCCATCTGCACCGGCGGCACGCCCGAGACGAGATAGTTCAGGTTCTGGTTAGCGAGCACCGAAACTTGAGCGTCGAACAGCGCCATGTCGATGTGCTGGCCGTGGCCGGTGGCTTCGGCGTGACGAAGTGCTGCCTGGACCGCGATCACCGAATAGAGGCCGGTGAAAATGTCGGTGACGGCCACGCCCACCTTCTGCGGTTCGCCGCCGGCAGGCCCGGTGATCGACATCAGGCCTGACATGCCCTGGACGATGAAGTCGTAGCCCGCACGCGGCGCATAGGGGCCGGACTGGCCGAAGCCGGTGATAGAGCAATAGACGAGCTTCGGGTTGATCTCGCGCAGGGTCTCATAGTCGAGCCCATATTTCTTCAACCCGCCGAGCTTGAAATTCTCGATCAGCACGTCGGCGGTGGCGACGAGCTTTTTCACCGTCTCTGCGCCTTCCGGCGTTGAAAAGTCGATGGCGATGGAGCGCTTGCCGCGGTTGCAGGAATGGTAATAGGCGGCCGAGAGGTTCTCGCCGTCATGGCCTTCCACGAAGGGCGGGCCCCACTTGCGGGTGTCGTCGCCGCCGTTCGGGCTCTCGACCTTGATGACGTCTGCGCCAAGATCGGCCAGCAGCTGCCCGGCCCAGGGCCCGGCAAGAATGCGGGCAAGCTCGATGACGCGGATGCCGTGAAGTGGAGGATTAGCCATGAAACGCCCTGGAGAGAATTGAGGGATGGAGATGCTCTAGCAACATTCGGCCCGGCGTGTCACGGGCG
>JAEWHN010000094.1 GCA_023387775.1 Pseudomonadota bacterium
TCATGGTGTCGATGAACAGGAATTCCGTCGCGTGCGCATTGGTGGAGGATTCGGCCATGTGGTCGTCGCCCATCAGGGCGAGCGCACCGCCATACCTGGATGAGCCGGCCAGATTGGCATGGCGGAATACGTCGCCCGAGCGGTCCACCCCCGGCCCCTTGCCGTACCAGAGCGCAAACACGCCGTCATGCGTGCCCTCGCCCAGCAGTTCGGCCTGCTGCGCGCCCCAGCAGGCGGTGGCCGCCAGCTCCTCGTTGAGGCCGGGTTCGAAGACGATGTCGGATTGCTTGAGCTGCGCCCTCGCCTTCCACAGCTGCATATCGAGCCCGCCCAGCGGCGAGCCGCGATAGCCCGAAACGAAGCCTGCCGTGTTCAGCCCTGCGCGGCGGTCGCGCTCGCGCTGCATCAGCAGCATCCGCACCACGGCCTGCGCCCCGGAAAGGAAGACGCGTTCCTTGCCCAGGTCGAATTTGTCATCGAGCGCGACGTCGTGCAGCGTCATCAGGCGTTCCTTTGCGGAAGCGGCCGGCGAATCGGGGCGCCAGCGTTTTGACAGACTGGACCAGAGCTGCGCTCCCGGAAAGTCCATTGAAGCCAAGCACCTCCGGCGTGAAAGCGCAAGGGTCGCGCCTGGCCAGGCTTGCGCGCACGCACAGGGAATTGTCCCATCGCAGGCATTCTCATGACCTCTCTTGTTGCCCGTCAGCTCGCGCCCGGACAGGTCACCCCACGCCCGCCGGGCAACCTGCCGTCCGGGTGGCCGGCCAGTTCGGGGTTGGGCTCGTAGCCCGGGCCGACAACCAGCGGCCGGTCGGGAAGCATGCTCTGGTCTTGCGAAGAGACCATGGTGGTCTCGATCTCCTGCAGCAGCGCGCCGTCCTGCCCCTCGATGCGGATCGACACCTTGTAGGGCCGGTCCTTCACCACGCATTCCAGCGGCGGGCTCTCGATGGTCACCTTCTTGTGCTCGGGAAAGAGTTTCTGGCGCACCACCAGCGGCGCGCCGCCGGCGGGGTTTTCGAAGGTTGTCACCGCCGCCTGCCCCTCGCCGATGGGCTGGATCGGGTTCAGCGTCACCAGAAAGTTTACCTTCGCCTCGCGATAGTTGAACACCATCAGCCGCCCTGAAACCTCGAACAGCTTGCCGGTGTCGCGGCATGCGCCCAGCAGCAGCGGCGCCAGCAGGATGGAGGCCAGAACGGGGCGGATGCGCGCATGCTCAAACATGGGAAACCTCCTCCTTGCGGCGACGGTAATGGCGCCTGGCTTTCTGGCGGTTGCCGCACACGGCCATGTCGCACCACAGCCGGCTCGAATTGCGGCTGCGGTCGACGAACAGCCAGTTGCAGTTGGGGCAGATCCGCAGCCGGCGCAGATTGTCGGCCGAAAGCAGCGACAGCGCCGAAACTGCAAGTGCCGCCTCGAGCGCCAGCGGCTTGCCGGGGTCGCCGAATGGCCTTTCCGGCATCCCCACATGCTCCGCGTGCCCCGCTAGCCCGTCGGCGCAGGCGCGCAGGAAACCGGGCAGGTCGGCCGTCGCCACGCCGCCGCTCAACGCTGAATGGCGGCACAGCCGGTCCGTCACCTCGCGGATAGCAATCACCTTGGGCAGCACTCCCTCGGCGTCCCCGACAACGAGCTGCCGCGCGCCCAGTTCGGCGGCACGGAAGCCGGTCGCCGCCGCGGCGAAGCGGGGCAACTCGGCCGCCTGCGCAAAGCGGTCGAAGCAGCGTTCGGGGTCGCCACGCAGAACAACCGTGTTGGCCGCGTCGAGCGCCAGCACGCCGCCGGAGAAGCGATGCCTTGTCCATGCAACTGCCATGGCAAAAAACTAACCTGTTAATTGGCTTTGACAAGTTAGATTTTTCAAAGCAACCTTCATCTCATGCCGCACTGGTGCGCGGCGAGCGGGCTGCCCATGCTCTATTTTCTCCAGCAGTTCCTGAATGGCCTGCACATGGGCGCGCTCTATGCGCTTCTGGCCTTCGGCTATGTGCTGGTCAACGGGGTGCTCCACCGGACCAACCTTGCCCACGGGGCGATCTTCGCATTCGGCGGCCAGACCATGATCCTCATCGCCGTGTTCGGTTGGCAGGTGCTGTGGATGACGCTGCCGATGACGATCGCCTTCGCCATCACCGCGACCTTCGCCTATGCGGCGCTCATCGGCTTCGTCCTGTCGCGCAACGTGTTCGAACCGCTGGCCAAAATCTCGCCCAACGCCATCGTGGTGGCCACGCTGGGCGTGCTCCTGTTCCTCACCGAGCTTGCCCGCATTTCCGCCCAGACGCATGATTTCTGGCTACCGCCGCTACTTTCCACGCCGGTGGTCTTCGCAGAAGGCGGCGGCTACAAGGCCACGCTCACCGTGATCCAACTGCTCGACTGCACCGTCATCGTCGTCGCGCTGGCGGCGTCCGGCTTCGTCCTCGGCCGCTCGAGCTTCGGGCGCGACTGGCGCGCCGTCTCCGACGATCCGGCCGCGGCCGCCATGTGCGGCGTCGATACGTGCCTCGTCTTTCGCGGCGCAGTGCTGGCCGGCGCGCTGACAGCCGCGCTCGCCGGCATGCTGGCGGCGCTGCATTTCGGCAATATCGGCTTCGGCAGCGGCCTTGTCTTCGGCCTGAAGATCCTGTTCGTCACCGCCGTCGGTGGCTACCGCTCCCCGGTGCGTGCAGCACTCGGCGCCCTTGGCTTCGGCATCGCCGAGTCGCTGTGGAGCGGCTACTTCCCCATCGAATGGCGCGACGCCTGGATGTTCCTGCTGCTGGCGGCCATGCTGGTGCTGCGTTTTTCCGGCCGGGCCGCCCTGCAATCCCCGCGCCAGGATTCCCAGGGTTTTCCTCAACGGTAAGAACCTGAAACGGCGGGTTTCGACGCGGCCCCACCCGAAAACTGTGCCGCGCGTTGTTGACGCGCAGCCGCCGGTCATTTTACCGATGAGCACAAGGAGCCGTCGGGAGGGAAACGAACGGCACCACCGAGGAGGAACCGCATGGCAGCACTGCTTGCTCTCTCCAGAGCCATAGATCGCGTCAATGAAGTCATAGGTCGATGGGTCGCCTGGCTCATCCTTTTGGCAGTGCTGATCAGCGCCGCCAACGCCATCATCCGCAAGACCTTAAACATCTCCTCCAATGCCTGGCTGGAGCTGCAATGGTATCTCTTCGGCGCAGCCTTCCTGCTCGCCGCCGCCTACACGCTCAAGCAGAACGAGCACATCCGCATCGACGTGGTCTACGGCATGTTCTCGCGCCGGGTACAGCACTGGATCGACCTGCTCGGGCACGTCTTCTTCCTGATGCCCTTCACCATCCTGATGATCTGCTATTTCGTGCCCTATGTGAGTCTGTCGGTCCGCTCAGGCGAAATGTCCTCCAGCGCCGGCGGCCTGATCCTCTGGCCGGCCAAGATGCTGCTGCTGGTCGGCTTCGTGCAGCTCGGTTTCCAGGGCGTTTCCGAGATCATCAAGAAGATCGCCGTGATGCGCGGCGACATCGATGATCCGAACCCCTTCATTTCCGCACACGAGCAGGCTGAACTCGAAGGCAAGGCTCTCACCGAGGAGGCGCGCCCATGATGCACCTCATCGCCGAGAACATGGCGCCGATCATGTTCTGCTCGCTCATCGTTTTTCTGCTGCTTGGCTATCCGGTCGCGTTTTCGCTGGCTGCCAACGGGCTTTTATTCTTCTTCATCGGCGTGGAGCTCGCCCCCTATTCGGACAACACCATCAACCTGTCCTGGCCGCTGCTCTATGCGATGCCCGAGCGGCTTTGGGGCGTGTTATCGAACGAGACGCTGCTGGCGATCCCGTTCTTCACTTTCATGGGCATCGTCCTCGAACGGTCCGGCATGGCCGAGGACCTGCTCGACACCGTCGGCCAGCTGTTCGGCCCGATCCGCGGCGGCCTTGCCTATGCGGTGATCTTCGTCGGCGCGCTGCTGGCGGCCACTACCGGAGTGGTGGCGGCCTCCGTCATCGCCATGGGGCTTATCTCACTGCCGATCATGCTGCGCTATGGCTATGACCGGCGGCTTGCCTCCGGCGTCATCGCGGCATCCGGCACGCTGGCCCAGATCATCCCGCCCTCGCTGGTGCTGATCGTTCTGGCCGACCAGCTCGGACGCTCGGTGGGCGACATGTACAAGGGCGCGCTGCTCCCCGGCCTGGTGCTGACCGGCATCTACATCTGCTACGTCGTGGTCATGTCTATCGCCCGGCCCAGATCGATGCCGGCGCTGCCTCTGGAAGCCCGCACGCTCGGCCATGGCGTCACATCGCTTGCAGTCGCACTCGCAGTCGCGGCCGCGGTCGCCTATGCGGCTCACGTCGCGCTGACACCCAGCCACGGCGTGAACGCGGACATCTGGGGCGTCGTGGTCGGCATCACCCTCATCTATGCCGTGGCGATTGCAGACCGGGCCGTAGGGCTCAACATGATGTCCAGGCTCGCCCAGCAGGTCATCATCGTGCTGATCCCGCCGCTGGCGCTGATCTTCCTGGTGCTTGGCACCATCTTCCTCGGCATCGCCACGCCGACGGAAGGCGGCGCCATGGGCGCCGTCGGCGCGCTGGTGATGGCGGCGGCCAAGAAGCGCCTCACGCTCGACGTGGTTCGCCAGGCGCTCGCCTCGACCACCCGGCTGTCGTCCTTCGTCATCTTCATCCTGATCGGCGCGCGCGTCTTTTCGCTCACCTTCTACGGCGTCAACGGCCATCTCTGGGTCGAACATCTGCTGACGTCGCTGCCGGGCGGCGAGGTGGGCTTCCTCGTCGCCGTCAATATCCTGGTCTTCCTGCTAGCCTTCTTCCTCGATTTCTTCGAGCTGGCCTTCATCATCGTGCCGCTGCTGGCCCCGGCGGCCGAGAAGCTCGGCATAGACCTGATCTGGTTCGGCGTGCTGCTGGGCGTCAACATGCAGACGAGCTTCATGCATCCGCCCTTCGGGTTTGCGTTGTTCTATCTGCGCTCGGTGGCGGCACGCGTGCCCTATCTCGACAAGATTACTGGCAAGCGCATGGAGCCGGTCGCCACCGGCCAGATCTATTGGGGCGCGGTTCCCTTCGTGGGCATCCAGGTTCTCATGGTTGCCCTGGTCATCACGTTCCCGCAGATGGTGATGCACTACAAGGGTCCGACGATTAACCCGGACGACGTCAAGATCGAGATGCCGGCCATGCCTGGCCTTGGCGGAGGCGGCCTTGGCCTGCCGCCCCTCGGCGCCCCCGGCGAAGGCGCCTCGCCCGCCCCGGCGCCGCTGATTGCCCCGGAGGCGCCGGTAAGCGACCTGTCGCAGCCGCCAAGCTTCAACTGACCAGACGACAAAGCCCGGCTATCGCGCCGGGCTTCTTCACGTTACGTGTCCACAGCCATGGCCAAGAAAAAAACCCGGAGCGCAAGCTCCGGGTTCTCCCTCGTCTGGGCAATGGCTCAGAGCTGGGCGTTGCGCTGCTGGATCATCATGAAGGTGTCGTAGTTGTATTCGGCAACCTGCATGTTGAGGTAATAGTCCTTCCGGAAATCCTTGATCGAATCCCAGATTTTCTTGAACGGGGCGTTGTTGGCCTCGATCTCGGCATAGGTCTGGTTTGCCGCATCGAAGGAGGCCGCCAGAATTTCCTGGCTGAACGGCCGAAGCTGCGCACCGGCAGCGACGAGACGCTTCAGAGCCGCCGTGTTGAGGTAGTCATAGGCGGAGAGCATGTTCGCGTCGGTCGCCTGGGCGGCCACCTTCAGCACCGACTGGTACTGCTTCGGCAGCTCGTTGAACTTGTCCTTGTTGAACAGGCTGTGGACCGTCGGGCCGCCTTCCCACCAGCCGGGGTAGTAGTAATAGGGCGCGACCTTCACGAAGCCGAGCTTCTCATCGTCGAACGGTCCGACGAATTCCGCGGCGTCGATGGTGCCCTTCTCGAGCGCCGGGTAGATGTCGCCACCGGCGAGTTGCTGGGGAACCACGCCAAGCCGCTCAAGAACCTTGCCGGCGAAGCCGCCGACACGGAACTTAAGGCCCTGAAGATCGGCCACCGTGTTGATCTCCTTGCGGAACCAGCCCCCCATCTGCACACCGGTATTGCCGCTTGGGAAGCCGATGATCCCCTGCGTTCCAAGAAATTCGTTGAAGATGTCGATGCCGCCCCCCTGATAGTGCCAGGCGTTGATGCCACGCGCGTTGAGCGAGAACGGCACGGCCGAGCCGAGCGCCCAGGTCGGATCCTTGCCCCAGAAGTAGTAGCAGACGGTATGCGCGGCCTCGATGGTGCCAGCGGTCACCGCATCCGCAACCTGCAGCGCCGGAACGATTTCGCCCGCAGCGAAGACCTGGATCTGGAAATTGCCGTCCGTGACTTCAGACACATATTTCGACAGCGTCAGGGCGCCGCCGAAGATCGTGTCCGACAGGCTCTTGGGAAACGACGAGGCCAGGCGCCAGGTGATTTTCGGGTTCGACTGTGCAATGGCGGGAGCGGCCAGCGCAGTAGCTGCGACAGCTCCAGCGCCGGTCAGGCCGGCCTTGCGTATGAATGAACGGCGATCCATTAGTTCCTCCCATTTGGACCAGGACGAGCCGGATACCCTTGAATTTTAATCATTTCCGGCTTAGTCGCGGTTGAAAACAAAACATGGCGGCCGGTTCGTGTCCAGCGCCCCAATCTCCGAAAAACCGGGAAAAGTGCGACTTCGCAGTCTCAAAAACTGTGGCTCCGAAGAGATTTCTTCCCTGCGGTTTCCGGAAACTCTGTTGGAAAGCTGCTTGAAAATCGCCTATTTAAGCAGCAATTGCCGTCCCGCCCCGTTTGGAAAGCACCAAATCAAATGCACAAGCCGCTCGTTGCAGTCTCGACCGATGTCCGCCAGTTCGAAAACTACACCTGGCATGCCGCTCCGCAGCAATATCTGGAAGCCGCAATTGTCGGCTCGGACGTGACCCCGATCCTCGTGCCGAATTTCGGCGACCGCATGGATCTCGACCGGCTTCTCGCCTCGGTGGACGGCGTCATGATCACCGGCTCCAAGTCCAACGTGCACCCCTCGCTCTATGGCGAGGAAGCGACCGAGGCCAACGGCCCCTATGACACCGACCGCGACGCCACCACCCTGCCCCTGATCCGCAAAGCCATCGAGCGCGGCGTGCCGCTTCTGGCCATCTGCCGCGGCCTGCAGGAAATGAACGTCGCGCTGGGCGGCACGCTGGCCGCCGAGATCCAGGAGCGCGAAGGCTCGCTCGACCACCGCGCCCCGGTAAGCGACCTGCAGGACGAGCGCTTCGCCATCCGCCACAAGCTTTCCATCAAGCCCGGCAGCTGCCTGGCCGATGTGTTCGGCGCCGGCGAGGTCATGATCAACTCGGTGCACCGCCAGGCCATCGACCGCCTTGGCGGCCGGCTTCAGGTCGAGGCGGTGGCAGAGGACGGGACGGTGGAAGCCGTGTCGGTGAAGGATTCGCGCGCCTTTGCCGTCGGCGTGCAGTGGCACCCGGAATACTGGGTCAAGTCGGACAGCGCCTCGGCGAAAATCTTCAAGGCATTCGGCGAGGCCGTGCGCCTGCACGCAGCCGCCCGCGACGGCGCGCGCCAGGCGGCGGAGTAAGGCGGCCTCCGTCGTTAGCGAAAGCACACCCAGTAATTCTGCAACGTAGCGGGGAACATGAACGGAGAGGCATGGATCCCCGGGTTCTCCGTTCTTCGCTGCGCTTGAACTCCGACCCGAGGATGACGAACTCTTTGAGGTTTCGCCGCAAATCGCAAAGGTTGTCGACCGGGAGGAACGTTTCCCTTCGTCATCCTCGGGCCGGAGCACGAGCAAAGCAAAGTGCGGAGATTCCGGGGATCCATGCCTCGCCGTCGACGTTTCTGCCACGGCCCAATTGAAGCATAGGCCGCGCGGCGGTCTACTTCACCGCCTTTGCCGTCACATGCACGGTCTCGGCCACCGGCGTCAGCGGCTTGCGGTCGGAAAACCACGAGATCAGATTGTCGGCCACCAGGTCGGCCATGGCGTTGCGCGTATGCACCGAAGCCGAACCGACATGCGGCAGAAGCACCGCATTGGGCAGATCGATCAGCGCCTGCGGCACATGCGGCTCGTCGGCGAACACATCCAGCCCGGCGGCATGGATGGTGCCGTCGCTGAGCGCTGCGATCAGCGCCTCCTCGTCCACCGTGCTGCCGCGCCCGATATTGACGAACACGCCGTCCGGCCCGAGCGCCCGGAAAATGCTGGCATCCACCACCTTTTCCGTCGCCGCCCCGCCCGGCACCACCGAGATCAGCGTATCGACCGCGCCTGCCAGCTCCTCGAGGCTTGAATAGTATTCATAGGCCAGCCCCTCGACCGGACGGCGATTGTGGTAGGCAATCGAGACGCCGAACGCCTCCAGCCGCTTGGCGATCGCCATCCCGATACGGCCCATGCCGAAGATGCCGGCGCGGCGGCCGCGCAATGTCGCGGGCGTGAAAGGATAGTTGCCCTCGCGCGCCCAGCGGCCGGCGCGCAGATAGGCTTCTGCGCGCGGGAGCTCGCGCACCGTGTTGATGAGCAGGCCGAGCGCCGTATCGGCCACTTCCTCAGTCAGCACGTCGGGCGTGTTGGTCACCATCACGCCCTTGCTTCCGGCATGGCGGGCATCCACCGCGTCATAGCCCACGCCGAAGGAAGCGATGATCTCCAGATTGGGCAGCGCATCGATGAAGGCGGCGTCGAGCGGCTCCAGGAATCCGCTGGCCGCCACGCCGCGCACGTCGCGCCTCAGTTCCGGCGTCAGCAGTGCCGCGTCCACCTTGTCGATGCGCACCATGTTGAAGGCCCCGTCGACCCGCGCCACGGCGCGCTCGTGCAGACGGCCCGGCACCAGGACCGTCACGGACGGATGCAGTTGATTCATTTTCTCTCCACGGGCTTGGCGGTCGACTGCCTGACATGCAGCTCCGGCCTTATCAGTTCCTGCGACGGCCGCACCGGCTGGCCGTTCAGCTTGTCGAGCAGCGCGCTTGCCGCGCGGCGGCCGACTTCGCGCTGGCCGTTCCACACCGTGGTGAGCGCCGGCGTGGCGATGGCCGCTTCCTCCAGGTCGTCATAGCCGGTGACGGAGATGTCCACGCCCGGCACCAGGCCGGCGCGCGCTATGCCGTTCATCAGGCCGATGGCGACGAGGTCGTTCCAGCACACGGCGGCGGTCGGCCGGTCCTGCAGCGCCAGGAACTGGCTGGCCGCCTCGAAACCGGCCTGCTTGGTGCGCGGGCCGGGGAAACGCCAGGAAGCCGAGGGCTCCAGCCCCGCAGCCTGCATGGCCTTGAGATAACCCTGGTAACGGTCGCGCCCGGTCGAGGTCTGGTCGGTGCCGCCGATCATGGCGATGCGCTTGTGACCGAGCGAGATGAGATGATTGGTGGCCAGCGCGGTGCCATAGGCGTCGTCGCCGCGGAACACCGGCACATTGGCGCCCTCCACACGGCGCGCGATCAGCACCGCCGGCAGGCCGTTCTCCTCCGCCATCCTGATGTCCTCCGCCGGCGTGCCGATCGCCGGCGACATGATCACGCCGTCGGCGCCCAGCTGCAGCAGCGTATCGACGAAGGTGCGCTGCTTTTCCAGGTCGTCATAATGGTTGGACAGGATGAAGGTCTGGCGACTGCGGTCGAGCTCGCTTTCGATCGACTTCAGGATCTCGGCGAAGAACGGGTTCATGATGTCGTGCACCACCACCCCGACGATGCCCGACCGCGACGTGCGCAGCGAAGCCGCGCGACGGTTGTAGATATAGCCGATGGCGCGGGCATGTTCCTTGATGCGCTCGCGCGTCGCATCGGCCACCAGCGGGCTGTCTCGCAAGGCGAGCGAAACCGTTGCCGTCGAAACGCCCAGGGCATCCGCAATGGTTGAAAGCTTGATTTTCTGTGCCAGCACGTCCTCCCGGCCCACAGGGCGCATGGCTTTTAAACAGTTTAAAAGCCTATACGACATTCAGGCCGGGCAAATCAAAGCCTTTTTGCCAGGTCCTCGTCCTCGGCCATGGGCACGGTGCGGCGCCCCAGGCGCAACTGGCGCTCGCGGTGGACGATATAGAAGCCGCTGGCCACGATTATGCCGGCCCCGCCCAGCGTCCAGCCGTCCGGCAACTGGTCGAACACGAGGTAGCCGAAGCCGATCATCCACACCATCTGCAGATAAGGATAGGGCGCCAGCGCCGTGGCAGTGGCCTGCTTGTAGGCCTTGATCAGCAGCCAGTGTCCGAAGCCGCCGAAGAAGCCGAGCAAGAGCAGGATCATCCACTGGAACGCGTCGGTCGGCAGAGCCGCGGTGTAGAGCCCCACCGGAAGCATCAGCACCGCCGGCGCCAGCGCCGAATAGAAGATCAGGCTCTCGGCCGTCTCGGTCGCGCCCATGTGCCGGGTCATGATGACATAGAGGCAATAGCTGATCGTCGAGCAGATGGCGTAGACATGGCCGAGCTGGAAGGCAGCAACGCCCGGCCGCGTGATGACCAGCACGCCGACGAAGCCGGCCAGGATGGCCATCCAGCGCCGCCAGCCGGCCCATTCGCCCAGCAGCGGCCCGGCAAGCGCGGTGATGACCATCGGCGCGAAGAAATAGATCGACGTGGTTTCGGCAAGCTGCAGCGTCCTCAGCGCCGCGAAATTGAAGATGGTCGAGCCGAACAGGAACACGCCGCGCAGCACCTGCATCGGCAGGCTTTTGACCCGGAACATGGCCGGATTGGCCCAGCTGCGGAACAGCAGCAGCACCAGCACCACATGCACCGCGAAGCGCACCCAGGAAATGAAGGTCGCGGGCAGGCCCGACAGCACCAGATACTTGGCGCTGGAATCGAGGCAGGAAAACAGGAAGCCGGCGCAGAATACCAGGAGGATTGCGGATGTGGGGGTCGCCTGTTCGCTGGCGGCAGTGGACTTGCTCACGATTCGCAGCCGGTCTGGTTAATTGTTTCGACCGCTTGTCGGCCACCTTCCTGTGGTGCGCAAGCCCGAAGCTGTGGTCCAGAAGGTGAAACGCTCGATGCCCTGAGGCCCCGGCGCTACTCCTCCGTTTCCTCGGCTTCGTCGTGTACTACGAGGGGAGCACCGGAAAGATTGGCCTCGACCCGCTGCAGAAGCTTGCCCAGCAGCTTCTGCTCCTTCTTGTCGAAGCCGCGAAAGGCCTGCTTTTCGGTCTTTCGCACCGATTTCTCGATGGCGCGGATGGTGTCGCGCCCGCTCTGGGTGAGGAACACATGGGCCTGGCGGGCGTCGGATTCGGAGGCCCGCTTTTCCAGGAAGCCCTGCACCTGCAGCCGGTTGATGGTCTTGGTGATGGTGGGCGGACGAACGCCAAGCCGCGTCGCCAGCTGGCCGGGCGTCTGCCCGTCCTCGAGGTTGAGCGCCAGCATGATCTGGTCCTGGCCGGCATAGAAGCCGTGCTCCAGCAAGCGCGCGGCCAATGCGGTTCGAGACAGCCGCGCCGCCGAATGCAGATGGTTCATGGTCGCGCTTCTGTCTGCCTTGGCCATTCGTCACCTCTCCGCTCGACGCCATGCCACCAGCCCTTTGCCGGCAACCAGGCCCGACGCGCTCATGCCAGACGCAAATAACAGTCGGATGACAAAGGAAAATAGTCGATCGGCCCGCATCCTCCAACTGCCATGCTTGCGCGCATCCGAAATTCCCGGCCGCGATGGTCGCGCCTCGCCGAAAGCCCTGCAAAGCCCTGCCCGGATTGGTGCGTGCAAAACCGCCCTCGCCGTCCTATATGGAGCCCAATCATCCTATCGAGGACATCATGAGCGAAGCACAGACGCAGATCCCCGTAACCGTGCTCACCGGCTATCTCGGCTCGGGCAAGACCACGCTGCTTAACCGCATCCTCTCCGAAAACCACGGCAAGCGCTATGCCGTCATCGTCAACGAATTCGGCGAGATCGGCATCGACAACGACCTGATCGTGGAATCCGACGAGGAAATCTACGAGATGAACAATGGCTGCGTGTGCTGCACGGTGCGCGGCGACCTGATCCGCGTCGTGGAAGGCCTGATGCGTCGCCCCGGCCGCTTCGACGCCATCGTGGTGGAAACCACCGGCCTGGCAGACCCGGTGCCCGTGGCGCAGACCTTCTTCATGGACGAGGACGTCCGCTCCAAGACCAAGCTCGACGCCGTGGTGGCGCTGGTGGATGCCAAGCACCTGCCGCTGCGCCTGACGGACAGCCGCGAGGCCGAAGACCAGATCGCCTTCGCCGACGTGGTGCTGGTCAACAAGACCGACCTGGTGGATGAGGACGAACTGCGGGCCGTGGAAGCCACCATCCGCGCCATCAACCCCGCCGCCACCATCCACCGCACCACCCGCGCCGGCGTGCCGCTGGAGACGGTGCTCGACCGCGGCGCCTTCGACCTGAAGCGGGTGCTGGAAAACGAACCGAACTTCCTGGAGGCGCATGATCACGACCACGATCATGAATGCGGCCCGAATTGCGACCACGACCATCACCACCATCATCATCATGACCATGATCACCACGACCACGGCCATGCCTCGCCCATTCACGACGTGACGGTGCAGTCGGTCTCGCTGCGCGCCGGCGAGATGGACCCGAAGAAGTTCTTCCCCTGGATCGAGAAGATCACCCAGCTCGAGGGGCCGAACATCCTGCGCCTCAAGGGCATCATCGCCATCAAGGACGATCCGGAGCGCTACGTCATCCAGGGCGTGCACATGATCATCGAGGGCGACCACCAGCGCGCCTGGAAGGACGACGAAAAGCACGAAAGCCGCCTCGTCTTCATCGGCCGCGAGCTCGACGCCGAGCGCCTGAAGCGCAGCTTCGAGGCCTGCCAGGCGGCTTGAGCCCGCTCGGCAGGCGCTCGAGCGCCTGCCCCGCCCATTCTTGCCCAGGCCCGAAAGGTCGAGTAATCCCGGTCATCGGCTCCCGTCGAGCCGACGACGGACGCTTTCGACAGCATCGATCCGATCCGCAGTATCCAACGGAAGACACCAGAGCCCATGCCCACAGTCGCGCCGCTTGATCTCGAAGGCCACTGCATCGCCGCCGTCTTCCTCGGCGGCATCCCGCATTTCGCGCTGGCCGACGGCGTCGTCCACCGGCTCGACCACGGCCACAAATGGACCGAACTGCACGACGGTCTCTTGTCCACCGCCTACGACGCCGCCCGCTCGCGGCTGATCACCGGCGGCGAGGACGGCAAGGTCCGCGCGCTCGGCGCGGGCGACGCGGTCGAGACCCTGGCCGAAATCGGCAGGAAGTGGATCACCAGCGTAGCGGCCGGCCCGCAGGGCGCCATCGCCTATGCCACCGGCAAGACCGCCACCGTGCGCTTCGCGGACGGCAAGGTGAAGGATTTCGTCCATCCCCGCTCGGTCGAAGGCATTGCCTTCGCGCCCAAGGGCATGCGCATCGGCGTTGCCCGCTACAATGGCGCGACGCTGCATTTCCCGGCCACCGAAGGCAAGCCGACCGAACTGGAATGGGCCGGCGCCCACACCGGCATCACCTTCTCGCCCGACGGCAACTATGTCGTCACCACCATGCAGGAAAACGCCCTGCATGGCTGGAGGCTTTCCGACGCCAAGCACATGCGCATGAGCGGCTATCCGATGAAGGTGAAGAGCCTGTCGTGGAGCGCCAAGGGCAAGTGGCTGGCCAGCTCCGGTGCGCCGGCGGCAATCGTCTGGCCATTCCAGGGCAAGGACGGCCCGATGGGCAAGGCACCGCTGGAGCTCGGCACGCGCGGCAACGCCGCCGTCACCTGCGTGGCCTGCCACCCCAGCGAGGACATCGTGGCCATCGGCTACAATGACGGCATGATCCTTGCCGCCCGCTTCGCCGACCAGAAGGAGGTGCTGCTGCGCCGCCCCGGCAAGGGCGCTGTCACCGCGATGAGCTGGGACGACGACGAGCGCCGCATCGCCTTCGGTTCGGAAGCCGGCGACTGCGGGGTTATCGATATAGCGGGCTGATAAAGCCCTCTAAGTCCCGTCGCGCCGCAGGCGCGGGTGAATGAACCAAGACCGATCACCCTACACAGGCGCGTTCCGCGCCGGCCCAGCCAATCAAAGGCAGGGCAATCGCATATGGCACGACTTACCCCCACTCCGCCTCGCTTCGCTCGGCACCTCTCCCCCTCAAAAGGGGAGAGGAAAGGTGCCAAGCTCGCGGACGACGTTTCCTCTCCCCCGTCGAGCGGGGGAGAGGTGGTTTGCGAAGCAAACCGGAGTGGGGGTCGAAGTCCAGATGCGACAGCCCCACCATCAAAGGCGAGGCTAAGGTCGCCCAACTTCCCGCCATTGCCTGAATGCAGGCGTGACGCTACAACTTCTGCTCCACGACAATGGGCAGGAAATAATTGCGGACATCAGGGAACAAGGCCACCACGCAGGGCGGCATCAGTCTGGCGCGCATAGCAACCATTCGCGCCACCGAAGCAACCGCATTCCGCGAGGCGCGGCCGAAATCCGAGGCCGCTGTCGGCAACGGCCTCAAAGGCTTCCTCGACGGCGTGCCGATGCACTGGATGAACGACTGGCCGACCCCGTTCCCCATCCTGGTCGAGAAGGCCAAGGGCGCCACGATCACTGACATCGACGGCAACAAGCTGGCCGATTTCTGCCTGGGCGACACCGGCTCGATGTTCGGCCATTCGCCGGCGCCGGTGGCCAAGGCCATCCGCCGCCAGGCCAAGCGCGGCCTGACCTACATGCTGCCCAGCGAGGACGTTCTGCCGCTGGGCGAACTGCTTGCCGCCCGCTTCGGCCTGCCGCACTGGCAGATCGCCACCACCGCCACCGACGCCAACCGCTTTGCGCTGCGGGTGGCGCGTGCCATCACCAATCGGCCCAAGATCCTCGTCTTCAACGGCTGCTATCACGGCTCGGTCGACGAGACGATGGTTCGGCTGAAGGATGGCAAGCCGATCAACCGGCCGGGGCTCGCCGGCGAGTTCCGCGACCTGACCCAGAGCGCCAGGATCGTCGAGTTCAACGACCTTCCCGCGCTGGAGGCTGCCCTGGCCGAAGGCGACGTGGCCTGCGTCATCACCGAGCCGGTGCTGACCAATTGCTGCATGGTGCTGCCCGAGCCAGGCTTCCACGAGGGCCTGCGCAAGATCACCCGCCGCTACGGCACGCTGCTTCTCATTGATGAGACACACACAATCTCCACCGGCCCCGGCGGCTACACCCGCAGATACAATCTCGAGCCCGACCTGTTCGTGCTCGGCAAGCCGGTTGCCGGCGGCGTGCCCGCCAGCGTCTGGGGCATGAGCGAGGAAGTGGCGAGCCGCTACAATTCCTACAATCTCACGCGCGAAGCCGGCTTTTCAGGCATGGGAACCACGCTCTCGGCCAACCCGCTGCAGTTCGCCGCCATGCGCGCGAACCTTGAAGAGGTGATGACCGAAGAAAATTACGGGCATATGGAAAAGCTGGCCGGCCGGCTTGCCGCGGGGCTGGAAGCCTCGATCGCGCGCCACAACCTGCCCTGGCACGTGCAGCGCGTAGGCGCCCGCGTCGAGTTCATCTGCGCGCCCGGCCCGCTGAAGAACGGCGCCGAGGCCGAGGAGGCCCATGCGCCGAAGCTGGAGGCGGCGATCCATGTCGCGCTGGTCAATCGTGGCGTGCTGATCGCGCCGTTCCACAACATGATGCTGGTTTCGCCGGTGACGACCAGGAAGCAGGTCGACAAGCTGATCGCCGCCTTCGACGACATCGCCAAAGATCTCGTGGCGTGATTTCTCCTGCATCCCCATGGGCCCGGCGGCCGTGGGGATGACTGACTGCAGCATCATCGCCCATGGCGACTCGAAAACAGAGTATTTCCCAATGACTTCCCCTTCCGGCTCGACCGTCGAAGAAGCCCAGGTTTTCCTCGACGCGCACCCCGAGATCGAAGCCTTCGACATCGTCCTCACCGACCCCAACGGCGTCGGCCGCGGCAAGATCATCCGCCGCCATGAACTGCTGGGCCTTTATGAGGGCGGCCGGCATCTGCCGATCTCCATCCTCGGCCTCGACATCACCGGCGAGGACGTGCACGAAACCGGCCTGATCTGGGATTCCGGCGACGGCGACCTGCGCGCCTGGCCCATTCCCGGCACGCTGGTGCCGCTCCATGGCACCAGTCCGGCGCGCGGCCAGGTGCTGATGGCGATGTTCCATCTCGATGGCGCGCCGATGACCTCCGACCCGCGGCTCGCGCTGGTCCGCCAGGTCGAGGCGCTTGCCGCCAAGGGCCTGCACCCGGCCGGCGCCTTCGAGCTGGAGTTCTTCCTGCTCGCCAACGAGCGCGACGCCGAAGGCCGCGTGCAGCCGGCCAACGCCGTGCTGGACGGCCGCAAGAGCGGCAAGACCGAGGTCTATTCGGTCGACCACCTGCACGGCATGGAGCCGTTGTTCTCCGACATCTACGCCGCTGCGAAGGCGCAGGGGATTCCGGCCGAGACGGTGATTTCCGAATATGCGCCGGGCCAGTACGAGCTGACGCTTCACTATCGGAAGGACGTACTGCGGGCGGCCGACGATCTTGTGATGCTCAAGCGCCTGGTGCGCGCGCAGGCGCGCCGCCACGGCGTGACCGCCTGCTTCATGGCCAAGCCCATCGAAAAATATGCAGGCTCCGGCATGCATCTCCACGTCTCGCTGCAGGACGACGCCGGCAGGAACGTCTTCACCGAGGCGACGGAGGGACAATGGTCGCGAACGCTGCTTCACGCGCTGGGCGGGCTGGCCGACACCATGGCCGAATCCATGCTGGTGTTTGCCCCGCACGCCAATTCCTGGCGACGGTTCGTTTCGCAGTCCTATGCGCCTGTGGCGCCGACCTGGGGCGTCAACAACCGGTCGGTGGCGCTGCGCGTGCCGGCCGGCGACAAGAAAAACCGCCGCATCGAGCATCGCCCCTCAGGTGTCGACGCCAACCCCTATCTGGTCGCCGCGACCGTTCTGGCCGGCATCGCCAAGGGGCTGGACGAGAAGCTCGATCCGGGCCCGGAGGTCACCGGCAATGGCTACGAGGCGGACACGGGGGCGCATGGCAAGATGCCGTCCGACTGGCGCAGCGCCATCGAGGCGGCCAAGGCTTCCGCCTTCCTCAAGCAGGCGCTGGGCGAGGACCTGCACCGCACCTTCACGGCGATCAAGGAAGCCGAGTATCTGCGCGTCGCCCGCACGGTGAGCGAACTGGACTATCACCTCTACCTGCACGAGGTGTAAGCGGCGGCACATTTGCCGGAACCTGCGCGCCCCTCGCTCATTTCTCGCGCGAGGGGTTTTTGCAGGAGGCGATGATGCCCACACACCCCGTGCCGCACAGGGAGCGACCTCGCGCGAGGAGCCACCTGAAACGGCCGACCCATCAGGACCCGACCGACTACCCCACCCTCACCATCGCCCGCGCCGCCGCGCGTTCGTGCCGGCGGTGCCCGCTCTGGCAGAATGCGACCCAGACCGTCTTCGGCGAAGGGCCGGAACATGCGGAAATCGTCTTCGTCGGCGAACAGCCCGGCGACCAGGAAGACCTTGCCGGCAGGCCCTTCGTCGGCCCGGCAGGCCGACTGCTCGACGATATCCTCGACGAAGCCGAAATCGACCGCACCAAGGTCTACGTCACCAATGCGGTGAAGCATTTCAAATTCGAGCCGCGCGGCAAGCGGCGCATCCACAGCAAGCCCAACGCCGGCGAAATCCGCGCCTGCCGCTGGTGGCTCGAGAAGGAACTGGCGCTGACCGTGCCCAGGCTCGCGGTCGCGCTCGGCGCAACGGCCGCGCATGCGCTGCTCGGCGAGGTCGTTCCAGTGACAAAACTGCGCGGCAGCGTTGTCGATCGGGACGACGGGCTGCGCGTCTTCATAACCGTCCACCCCTCCTTCATCCTGCGCCTGCCGGAGGAAGTGGACAAACGCGCCGAACGGGCGCGGTTCCTGGAGGACATGCGGGCGGTGGCGCGGCTGATGGCGGTCTAGCCCCTCATGCCCGCGACTGGCACCGTCGCTGATCAGCTAAGCCGAGGCATGGATTCCCGACACTCTCCGCTCGTTACACTCGCTGACGAGGTCGGGAATGACGGCTTCATGAACATCCTCGCAAATCGTCGACGTGCGGGTTCACTATAAACACAGCGCGTTCGAGTTTGGCCTGAGCAGCATCAACGTTCGAGTTCGGCGTAGACGGCAAAAATCATCCGTCATTCCCGACCTCGTGAGTGAGCGACAGCGAACGGAGAGTGTCGGGAATCCATGCCTCGACGTAGAAATTGCCGCTTCGGCGCAGAAACCCTTTACCGCACCAGGATCGCCCTCAGATCGTTCACATTCGTGCCGGTGGGCCCGGGCACAAAAAGGTCGCCGACGGAATGAAACGCCGTCCAGGCATTGTTGCCGGCCAGCATCGCCTTGGCATCCACGCCGGCCGCGCGCATGCGCGTCACGCTCGATCCATCGGCAAAGGCGCCGGCATTGTCCTCCGAGCCGTCGATGCCGTCAGTATCGGCCGCCAGGGCGTGGATTCCAGAAAAGCCGTCGATGCCCAGCGCAAAGGCCAGCAGGAATTCGCTGTTGCGGCCGCCTTTGCCCTTCGCGCGCAGCGTCACCGTCGTCTCGCCGCCGGAAAGGATCAGCACCGGCTTCCTGAACGGCCGGTCTCGGGTCGCCACCTCGCGCGCCAGCGCGGCGTGAACTAAGCCCACGTCGCGCGCTTCGCCCTCGATGGAATCGGAGAGGATGACGGCTTCTATGCCCTGCCGCTTCGCTTCGGCGGCCGCTGCCTCCAGCGAGACGGCCGCGGATGCGATCAGCCGCACCTCGTTGCGGGCGAAGCGCTCGTCGTCCGGTCGCGGCGCATCGGCTTCGGGCGAATTCAGATGCGCCATCACCGCCTCGGGCAGCTTCATGCCGTAGGTGGCGATAATCTCCAGCGCCTGCGCGCGCGTCGCCTCATCCGGCACGGTCGGCCCGGAGGCCACCAGCGCCGGATTGTCGCCGGGAATATCGGAAACGATCAGCGACACCACTTTGGCCGGATAGGCAGCCGCCGCGAGCCTGCCGCCCTTGATGGTCGAGACGTGCTTGCGCACCGCGTTCATGGCCGAGATCGGCGCACCCGATGCCAGCAGCTCCTCGTTGACGGCGATCTCTTCGGCCAGCGTCAGGCCGGCCGGCGGCGCAGGCAAGAGGGCCGAGCCGCCGCCGCAGACCAGCGCGATCACGAGGTCGTCGGCTGTCAGGCCCGAGACCTGGTCGACCAGCGCTTTCGCCGCCTTCAGTCCGGCCGCGTCTGGCACCGGGTGGGAAGCCTCCAGAACCCGCAGACGCTCGCAGGGCGCGCCATAGCCGTATCGCGTCACCACCACGCCTTCCAGCGATCCGTCCCAGAACTTTTCCAGTGCGGCCGCCATCTGCGCCGCGCCCTTGCCGGCACCCACCACAACCGTGCGCCCCTTGGGCTTTTCGGGAAGATGCGCGCGGATGGTTTTCTCCGGGTCGGCCGCGGCCACCGCCGCGTCGAAGATCGAGGTCAGGAAGGATCGGGGCTCGATGGTCATGAATGTTGCACTCCTTCGAAAGCAACGTAGAGCATGATCTCAGCCAATCTAAACCGCAGCCAAAGCCAACGCCTCCGCGTCCAGCCCCAAATATTGGCTCAACGCGGCGACGACGACATTGTGGTCCTCGCGCTCAGGCAGGCCAGAAACGGCGATCGCGCCAATGACGCCGGCGCCCTTGACCCTGATCGGAAAACCGCCGCCGGCCAGCACGTAGTCGGCTATGTCCAGCCCCTCGCCCACCTTGAAGTTGCGATCGGGGCGGTTCTGCTCTAGCACCATCAGGTAAGTGCTCTTGAGATAGCGCCTGACCACGTTGATCTTGCGCCGCGCCCAGTCCGGATTGGACGAATTAGAGCCGGGCATGGCGGCATAGAAGAGCGGCCGGTCGAAGGTGCGGATGTCGACGATTATTGGCAGGTTTTCGCGCAGCGCCCGCTCGCGGATGGCCGAGCCGATCTCGAAGGCCGCGGCCTCGTCGAAACGGTCGAAGACGAGTTCCGCCTCCTGCCTCTTGATGCGTTCGATATCACCGGCCATTTGCGTCCCCTCCCGATGTTCTGGCTGGCTTTGTCCGGCCGTGGCGATACGGTTCGGATATATCAGCCCAGCACATCGGCCAAGGCGATGTCCAGCGCCGCCTCGGCGTGCAGCTCGGTCGCGTCGAAAGCCGGAAGCGGATAATCCCCGGTGCCCACCAGCAGCGGCAGTTCCGTGCAGCCCAGGATGAAGGCCTGCGCGCCGCGCGCCTCGAGATCCGCGGTCATCTCAAGCAGCACCGCCCGCGACGCATCCTCGACTTTGCCGAGCGTCAGTTCATCGATGATGATGCGATGCAGCCTCTCGCGCTGTTCGGCATTCGGCGTAAGCACTTCGAGGCCGTGGCCCCTCAGCCGTCCGGAAAGGAATTCCTGTTCCATCGTGTAGCGCGTTCCGAGCAGGCCGACGCGCGAAAGTCCCCTGGCCTTGATGCTTTGCGCGGTTGGATCGCCGACATGCAGCACGGGCACGGAGATGGCCGCTTGCACTTCGTCGAAGACACGGTGCGCCGACACGGCGGTTAGCATCACCAGTTCGGCGCCGGCCTTTTCCAGCCACCGCGCCGCATCGCTCACGCGTTCGGCGACGACGTCCCAACGGCCGAGGGCAGCCATGCGGTTTATCTCGTCGAAGTCGAGAGTATACAGAAGCGACCTGGCATTATGGTGCCCGCCAAGCCGTGCGCCCGCCCCCTGGTTGAGCAGCCGATAGTATATGGCGCTCGATTCCCAGCTCATGCCGCCCACCATGCCGATGAGCCTGGACTGTCCGGTCATGATTGGGCCCCTCTCCGCTTGCGCCACTTCCGCTAGGCCATATCGCCCTTCGCGGCCCGGCCCGCAACATAAACCTCGCGCACGGTGCGGTCGTCGCCCACGGTCTGCAGCAGGAAAAGCTCCTCGGCGAGGCTTTCGATGCTCTCCATGCGCAGCCGCATCAGCGGCGTGGCGCGCGAATCCAGCACCACGATGTCGGCGTCGGTGCCCGCTTCCAGCGTGCCCACGCGATCCTCCAGCGACAGCGCCCGCGCATTGCCGAGCGTCATCTGCCAGAAGGAGGCGAAGGGGTTCAGCTTCTCGCCGTTCAGCGCGATCACCTTGTAGCCCTCGTCCATGGTGCGCAGCATCGAATAGCTGGTGCCGCCGCCCACATCGGTGGCGATGGCGATCCGGATCGGCTTTTCCCGCCTGCGATAGCGCTGGTAGTCGAACAGGCCCGAGCCGAGGAAAAGGTTGGAGGTTGGACAAAAAACCGCCACCGACCCGGTGTCCGACAGTGCATCCGCCTCGCGCTCCGAAAGGTGGATGCAGTGGCCGAGCAGCGTCTTGGACCCCAGCAGGCCGTAATGCTCGTAGATGTCGGTATAGTCCTTCGCCCACGGATAGAGCTGCTGGGTGAACTCGATCTCGGCGTGGTTCTCCGAAAGATGCGTCTGGATGTGCAGGTCGGGGAACTCGGCCGCCAGGGCCTTCGCCATCTCCATCTGCTCCGGCGAGGAGGTGATGGCGAAGCGCGGCGTGATCGCATAGTGCTGGCGGCCCTTGCCGTGCCATTGCCCGATCAGCGCCTTCGTGTCGTCATAGCCCGACTGCGGCGTGTCCAGCACGCCTTCCGGCGCGTTGCGGTCCATCATCACCTTGCCGGCGATGTTGAGCATGTTGCGCGCATGGCTCTCCTCGAAGAAAGCCTCGGCCGACTGCCTGTGCACCGAGCAATAGGCGGACACCGTGGTGGTGCCGTGGCGCACCATCTCGTCCAGGAACAGCCGCGCCACGCGGCGGCCATACTGCGCGTCGCGGAATTTCGTCTCCTCTGGAAAGGTATAGGTGTTTAGCCAGCCAAGCAGCTCGGCGCCATAGGAGGCAATCACCTGCAGCTGCGGGAAATGCACATGCGCATCGACGAAGCCGGGCAGGATGAGATGCGGCCGGTGGTCTATCCTCCTTGCGTCCGCGGCGGCCTTGCGCTCGACCTCGGCATAGGCGCCCGTCGCGACGATCCTGCCGTCGCGCATCAGCACGCCGCCATCTTCCTCATAGGAATAGGCGCCGTGGTCGTCGATCGCATCGGGCCAGCGCAGAAAGCTCAGCGTGCGGCCGCGAAGGAGGGTTTCAGTCATTGCTGCGTCTTCTTTCCTGCTTCTTCAAACCAGCTGACCAGCAGCTGCCGCTCCTGCGGCGTGATCTCGGTCACGTTGCCGGGGGGCATGGCATGGCTGCGGCCCGCCTGCAGATAGATCTCCCGGGCGTGGCTGGCAATCGCCTCGTCCGTGTCCAGCGCCACGCCCTTGGGCGCCTGGTAGACGCCCTCATAGACGGGCTCGGCCGTGTGGCACATGGAGCAGCGGCCGAGCACGGTGTCGCGCACCGCCGGGAAATGCGCCGAGGCGACGAGCGCCTGCTCGCCGGCCGACACCTTCTGTTCGTCGCCCGTCAGCACCTTCGGCACCGTCGACAGCCACATGACGATGACGAACAGGATCGCCGTGGCCAGCCAGGTCCAGGTCGGGTTGCCCTTGCCGGCGTGGCGGGTGTTGAAATAGTGCCGGATCAGCACGCCCATCATGAACACCAGCGAGGCGATGACCCAGTTGAACTCGGTGCCGAACGCCAGCGGATAGTGGTTCGACAGCATCAGGAACAGCACCGGCAGCGTCAGGTAGTTGTTGTGCAGCGAGCGCTGCTTGGCGATCTTGCCGTATTTCGGGTCGGGCTTGCGGCCGGCGATAAGGTCGGCCACCACGATCTTCTGATTGGGGATGATGATCATGAAGACGTTGGCCGACATGATCGTGGCGGTGATGGCGCCAAGATGCAGGAAGGCCGCGCGGCCGGTGAACAGCTGCGTCAGCCCCCAGGAGATGAACACCAGGATGACGTAGAGCAGGATCATCAGGCCGGTGTCGGCCTTGCCGATCAGCCAGCGGCACAGAAGGTCATAGACGATCCAGCCGCCGGCCAGGCAGGCGAGCGAGATCAGGATCGCGACCGGCGCGGAAACGTCGAGCACGTTGCGGTCGATCAGGAACAGGTCCGCGCCCGCGTAGTAGACGATGGCCAGCATCGCGAAGCCGGTCATCCAGGTGAAGTAGGATTCCCATTTGAACCAGGTCAGGTGCTCGGGCATCTGCTCCGGCGCCACCAGATATTTCTGGATGTGGTAGAAGCCGCCGCCATGCACCTGCCACTCCTCGCCAAAGGCGCCCTTTGGCAGCCCCGGCCGCTGGCGCAGGCTGAGGTCCAGCGCTACGAAATAGAAGGATGAGCCGATCCAGGCGATCGCGGTGATGACATGCAGCCAGCGCATGCCGAAGCTCAACCAGTCCCACAAAACTGCGTAGTCGTTCATTGACGCCCCTCTTAGATCGCCCTGCGTCCGTTCGGATGCACAAGGGACGATCTAGCACTTTGAATGAGCATCGGAACATTCCGAAAACCGGATTCCACTTTTCGGTCCGATGCTCTTGGCAAGGTTTCGACTTTACGGCCTCGCCGGCAAACGGAAAGAGCCCAGCTATACGATGACTTTCAAAAAAAAATAAAAAATAATAGGCTCACTGCATCGGTTTCAGCTTACGGAATGCCCTCTCAGAATGGCCTATCTCGACAATCTCGCCGTTTTTGTCCGTGTCGTCGAACTTGGCAACCTGTCGGCTGCCGGGCGCGACATGCGCATTTCGCCGGCCGTCGCCTCGAACCGCATCAAGGAGCTGGAAAAGCACCTTGGCGTCAGGCTGTTCAACCGCACCACGCGCCAGCTCATGCCCACCGAGCATGGCAGCGTGTTCTACAAGGGCGCCAAGAAGGTGCTGGAGGCCATCACAGAGGCGGAAGCCGCGGTCAGCGCCCTTTCCGGCCAGCCACGCGGCACCATCCGCGTCACAGCCCCGCTCGGCCTCGGGCGCCGGCTGATCGCATCGGGCATACCCGATTTCCACGACAAATATCCCGATATCGAAGTGCGGCTGCGGCTCTCCGACCATAACGTGGACATCATGAAGGAAGGCATCGATGTCGGCTTCCGGCTGGGCCTTCTGGAAGATTCGAGCCTCAGGATGCGCGGCATCATGGAGTGCGAGCGCGTGCTGGTGGCGGCCCCCGCCTATCTTGAAAGGCACGGCGAGCCGAAACAGCCGCAGGAGCTTGTCGACAGGAAGCACGACTGCCTGCTGCTGCGCTATCCCGGGATGCGCGAATTCTACTGGACGCTCTCAATGCCGCGGGGTGCTGCCAAGTTCGAGGTGCGCGGCCCATTCGATTCCGACGATGGCGACGTGCTGACCGGCTGGGCGCTGGCCGGGCGCGGCATCGTCAACAAGCCGCGCTTCGAGGTCGAGCCCTTCATCCGCGACGGACGGCTGAAGGTGCTTTTGCCCGAAACGCCGCCGGTGCCCATCCAGCTCGCCGCCGTCTATCCGCACAAGAACCTGCAAGACCCCAAGGTGCGCCTGCTGCTCGACTTCATGGCCGAGCGCTGCCAGCGGCTGATCCGCGAAACGCTGGCGGGGCGTTAGAGCAGCCTCACCTCACGATCGGTCCCGGCGCTTCCGGCCCGTTGACGGCATTCAGCCTCAGCACGTTGCCGTTGATGCAGGATTCGATGCGATAATCCGCCGGGATCTTCTTGAGCCAGGGGTTGAGATTGGCCACCTGCGTCTGGAGCCCGGCGAAGTTGAACTGGCGATCCTGCGTCAGTTGCTGCGTCAGGTCCTTGCCGGTGAAATACTGGTGAACCTTCTGCACCGCCAGCGCCAGGCTGCCGCTGACGTTTTGCGAATCCAGCCTGATGTTCGAGACGATGATCGTCGTGCCGCCGGCGCCCATCGGGCTCGTGACCGTCTTCGGAATGGAAATCTGCGTGCGTGCTTCGAGATCGAAGTCGACCGAAAACTCCGGGTCCGCCCAGCTGCCCAGCGGCGACGGCGTGGTGACATGGAACAGGAACCGGTTTCCCGGCAGCGCCACGCGTATCTTCACCGTGTTGTCGCAGGCGGTCAGGATTTCGGCGCGCGCGCCGCAGTTTCCCGTCAGCCGTGGCCGCGCGTCGGAGCGGATGGTGAAGCCGCCCATTCTCGGGTTGACCGTCGATCGAACCAGGTTCTTGAAGGCGTCGTTGAGTTGGCCGAGATTGGAGGTCCACATCTGGCAGATGCTGCCGCCGCTGAGGAAATTGCCGTTGCCGGCAATCGGCACATTGTTCTTGGCAATCTCCAGGCCGGTCACCTCAATCCCGCCGAAGGTGTTGTTCTGGATGATCCTCAACTGGCCGGCCTTGCCGATCTTGAGGTTTGAGAGACTGCTGTTGGCCGCCAGAAGGATGCTGTCCTGGCTGCCGCCATCGCCGATCGGCGCCGCGAGCACATCGTCGCCGGAGGCGCCAAGAGCCCCGTAGGCTAGCGGCGTGGACGCGAGCCCCGCGCAGAGTAAAGCGGAAAGAGTGTGTCGGAAAATGCCCCGCATTCTGTCCTCCCCTCCATCGGTCGCAGCAAACCAGGGCATTGTCAGGCCTCCACCACCGAAAGGCACGACCTGTGCATGTCTCAGCGCGAACGCGCCGCCTGCATGTGCATGATCTGGCTTGCTGAAGCGACGCTAACAGAAACGCTTCGACCGCATATCCTGCGAACGGAGGAGGCGCAGAGTTTCATCGAAGAACAAGAGCGGGCCTGTCTGCGGACGGGCCGGTAAGTTCGCCGGAAAATGTGGTTTGTGATTCAGCCAGCCGACATGCCCTAACGGGCCTGGCTGGCGGCCGTGCCCCGGGCTGCCAGCGCCGTCATGATTTCGGCCGCCGCGAGTGCGGCGATCACCGCCGGGCGCTTGTCCTTCACGGCGTCGCCGCCGATGGGCGTGACGAGCCGGGCAAAAGTTTCCTCGGTGCCGCCTGCCGTCTTGAGAAACCAGCTTTTGAAGGTGGCCTTCTTGGTCCTCGACCCGATCATGCCGACATAGGCGGCATCTTCGCGCTTCAGCGCCTCGGCCACGATCAGGAAGTCGAGCGCGTGGTCGTGGGTCAGCACTACGAAGGCTGAGCCGGCGGGCGCGTCACGCACCATTTCCTCAGGCACCGGCGTCAGCCGCGTCTCCACCGCCTCCGGCATACCGTCCAGCGCGTCGGCGCGGGTTTCGACCACCACCGCCTGCACCGGCAGCAGCGCAAACGCCGCCGCCATGGCGTGGCCGACATGGCCGCCGCCGAAGACATAGACATGCGGGTTGGCCTCATCCTCGGCCTTCGCCTGCGCGATCAGCTCGCTGCGCAGCGCCTCGTCCACGGGCCGGATCGTCAGGCCCACACGGCCGCCGCAGCACTGGCCGATTTCCGGGCCTAGCGGAATGTCGAGGGTGACCTCATCCTGGGAAGGATCAGCGCGCGGCGCGGAAGGCAACGGGCCGGCCAGCATCTGCCGCGCTCGGTCGATGGCCATGAATTCGAGCTGGCCGCCGCCGATCGTACCGAAGATGGCCTGCGGCGAAACCAGCATCTTCGTGCCGGTCTCGCGCGGCGTCGAGCCCTTCGCCTCCGTCACCTCGACCAGCGCGGCGGCTTGCGCCGTGTCGAGGAAGGAACGAAGACGTTCAGCGTTGCGTGTCACTGCCTTGCCGCTTCAGCTCTCAGCCGTTCTATTGCCATCAGAACGCGCTCGGGCGTGGCGGGCGCATCGAGGCGCGGGCAGATCTTGTGGCCGGCCACGCTTGCAACCGCGTCCGAAAGCGCATGCAGCACCGACATGCCGAGCGGCAGCGGCGGCTCGCCAACAGCCTTCGAGCGATGGATCGTCGGCTCGTGAGCCTCGGACCAATCGGTCAGCGCCACATTGAAGACCTTCGGCCGATCGGAGGCGAGCGGGATCTTGTAGGTCGAGGGCGCGTGCGTGCGCAGCCTGCCCTTGTCGTCCCACACCAGTTCCTCGGTGGTCAGCCACCCCATGCCCTGGACGAAACCGCCCTCCACTTGGCCGATGTCGATGGCCCGGTTAAGCGAGCGGCCGACATCGTGCAGGATGTCCGTGCGCTCGACCACATATTCGCCGGTCAGCGTGTCGACCGACACTTCCGAGCAGGCCGCGCCATAGGCAAAGTAATAGAAGGCGTGGCCCCTACCCTTGCTGCGGTCCCAATGGATCTTCGGCGTCTTGTAGAAGCCGGCGGCCGAAAGCTGGACGCGCGCGACGTAAGCCTGCTTGACCAGGTCGTTGAAGCTGATCTCCTGGTTGCCGACGCGCACGCGGTTGGGCAGGAACACGATCTGGTCAGCCGGAACCTGATAGCGCTCGGCGGCGAAATCGGTAAGCCGCTTGCGGATCTGCCGCGCCGCGTTCTGCGCCGCCATGCCGTTGAGGTCGGCACCCGATGAGGCGGCCGTCGGCGCAGTGTTCGGCACCTTGGCCGTGGTCGTGGCGGTGATCTTCACCCGGTCGAGGTCGATCTGGAATTCTTCGGCCACCACCTGCGCCACCTTCAGATGAAGGCCCTGCCCCATCTCGGTGCCGCCATGGTTCATATGCACCGAGCCATCGGCATAGACATGCACCAGCGCGCCGGCCTGATTGGACTCGGTCTTGGTGAAGGAAATGCCGAACTTCACCGGCGTCAGCGCGATGCCGCGCTTGATGAAGCGGCTCTTGGCGTTGAACTCGGCGATGGCGCGGCGGCGCCCTGCATAGTCGGCGCTCTCTTCCAGCTCCGCTACGATCCGCTGGATGATGCAGTCCTCGACCTTCTGGTGATAGGGCGTGACGTTGCGCTCGCCCTCAACGCCCATCGCGTCATAGAAATTCAGCTTGCGGATTTCGAGCGGGTCCTTGCCAACGGCAAAGGCCACTTCCTCGATGACGCGCTCGCTGCCGACCATGCCCTGCGGGCCGCCGAAGCCGCGGAAGGCCGTGTTCGAGACGGTGTTGGTGTAGAGCGGCGCCGACCTGGCGTGCACATGGGGATAGAAATAGGCGTTGTCGCAATGGAACAGCGCGCGGTCGCCCACAGGGCCGGACAGGTCGGCCGAGAAGCCGGCGTTGAGCGCGAACATGTAGTCGACGCCGAGGATGCGGCCCTCCTCGTCGAAGCCTACTTCGTAGTCGATGACGAAGTCGTGCCGCTTGCCGGTAGCGGTCATGTCCTCGTCGCGGTCGAGCCGGATTTTTACCGCTCGCTTGAGCTTCTTGGCCGCGATTGCCGCGATCGCCGCGCACTGGTTGGCCTGGGTTTCCTTGCCGCCGAAGCCGCCGCCCATGCGGCGCACTTCCACAATCACCGCATTGCTCGGCACCCCCAGCGCATGCGCGATCATGTGCTGTGTCTCGCTCGGCCCCTGGGTCGAGCTATAGACGTGGATCTCGTCGTCCTCGCCGGGAATCGCCAGCGCGATCTGTCCTTCCAGATAAAAATGGTCCTGGCCGCCCAGCTTCATGCTGCCCTTCACCCGGCGCGGCGAAGCCGCGATCGCGGCGGCCGCATCGCCCCGCTTGAGCGTCAGCGGCGTGGTGACCTGCTTGTCCTTCTCCGGATTGAGGTCCCAGATGTGGACGATCGGTTCAAGCTCCTCATATTCGATCCTGGCCAAGCGCGCGGCGCGGCGGGCCTGGTCGCGGGTTTCGGCAATCACACAGAAGATCGGCTGGCCGTAGAACTGCACCTTGCCTTCGGCCAGCACCGGGTCGTCATGCATGCCGCTGGGCGAAATGTCGTTCTCGCCGGGCACGTCTTCATAGGTCAGCACATCGACCACGCCGGGCGCGGCGCGCACCGCCGACAGGTCGACGCTCTTCAGGATGCCATGCGCGATGGTCGACAGGCCGAGCCCCGCATGCAGCGTGCCGGCGGGTTCGGGCATGTCGTCGATATAGACGGCCGTGCCAGCCACATGCTTGTGCGCGGAATCGTGGCGCTGATCGGTGTGCACGCCACCATTGATCTTCGCTGCCTTGAGGTCGACTGCGGAATGCTTGTTCATGGCCGTCTCCTCACGCAGCCTGATGCCGCGAAACCTGGATCGGCTCGCTGCCGCCCTGGGTTTCGGCAAAGAAGCGCCGCAGCAGGTTGCGGGCTGCAAGCATACGGTATTCGGCACTGGCGCGCATGTCCGTCAGCGGCGTGAAATCCTCCGAATAGGCCTCAAGGGCTGCTTCCACCGTCGCTTCCGTCCACGGCTTGCCGGCGAGCGCTGCCTCGACCGCCATGGCGCGCTTGGGCGTCGCCGCCATGCCCCCATAGGCGATGCGGATGGACCCCACCGTGCCGTCGGCGGCCAGCGTCAGGTGGAAGGCGCCGAGTGCCGCGGTGATGTCTTCGTCGCGCCGCTTGGTGATCTTGTAGGCGGCAAAATGGTCGCCCTTTGCCGGCACCGGAACATGCACCGCCTCGACGAACTCGCCCGGCTGGCGGTCCTGCTTGCCATAGGCGATGAAGAAATCTTCGAGCGGGATGGTGCGGCGCGCAGCACCCTTGCGTAGCGTCAAGGTCGCGCCCAGCGCGATGAAGGGCGGCGGCGTGTCGCCGATGGGCGAGCCGTTGGCGATGTTGCCGCCAATGGTGCCCATGTTGCGCACCTGCTCGCCACCGATGCGGTCGATCAGTTGGCCTAGCGCCGGGATGCGCCGGCTGAGCACGTCGAACGCCTCGGTATAGGTCACACCCGCGCCGATGGTGATAGCGCCATCCTTCTCCGAAACCCCGCGCAGACCTTCCAGATGGCCGATGAAGACCACCGGCGAGATGTCGCGCATGAATTTCGTCACCCACAGCCCGACGTCGGTCGAACCGGCGACGATGGTCGCCTTGGGCTCGGCTTCGAGCACGATGGCAAGGTCGTCGACATCGGCCGGCACGATCAGGCGCGCCTTGTCCGATCCGATCTCGACGCGCGTGCCGTCTCGCAGCTTGGTCAGCTTCTCGATCACTGCCGCGCGCTCCACCGCCAGCGGGTCGCTCGCCGCCTTGCCGTAGTCCGAGATCGCGCGCGCGGCGCGCATGATCGCCTCATAGCCGGTGCAGCGGCAGAGATTGCCCTGCAGCGCCTTCTCGATCGCCGCGCCGGACGGATCAGCGTCCCGCATCCACAGCGCATAAAGCGACATCACGAAGCCCGGCGTGCAGAAGCCGCATTGCGAGCCGTGGAAGTCGATCATCGCCTTCTGCACCGGGTGCAGATCGCCGCCGGCCGGCTGCACATGCTCGATGGTCACGACATGGCAGCCGTCCAGCGAGCCGAGGAAGCGGATGCAGGCGTTAACGCCTTCATAGACGAGCCCCCCCGCCGTCAGCTTGCCCACCAGCACCGTGCAGGCGCCGCAGTCACCCTCGGCGCAGCCTTCCTTGGTGCCGCGCAGCGAACGGTCGAGCCGCAGCCAGTCGAGCAGCGTGACGTCCGGCGCCACATCGCGGACGGTCACCTCCCGGCCATTGAGCAGGAAGCGGATTTCGTTGCGGATTGCGGTAGCCATCAGCTCCCCCGATAGGTCGAATAGCCGTAGGGCGAGAGCAGCAGCGGCACATGGTAGTGCCTGTGCTCGGCAATGCCAAAGCGGATCGGCACCTTGTCGAGGAAGGGCGGCTCCGTCAGGCTCACCCCGCGCGAACGCAGATAGTCGCCGGCATGGAAGACAATCTCGTACTGGCCGATGCGGAAGTCATCGCCCTCCAGCAACGGCGCGTCGCAGCGGCCGTCGAGATTGGTGTTCACGGTCTTGAGCAGTATCCGGGTCTCGCCCTCGAGGCGATAGAGCGACAGCGCCAGCCCGTCGGCCGGACGGCCCGAAGCCGTATCGAGAACATGGGTCGTGAGCCGCCCGCTTTGAGCTGTCGACATTCGGGCCTGCCTCCTCCGGTTTTATGAACGCGAATGGTCTGTTGTGCGCCAATTTAAGGACATGCATAAGACCCCGTGAAGTGGAACGCCACAAAAAGACTTTCAATTTTTTTGAGGGGAATATCGCAAGACCCCTTTGATATTGTGCGAAGATAAGGCCGCAATGGCCGGAGGGTAGAGGAAAATGCGCTACGTAAGAGACATGCGCGGCTACGGCGCCAATCCGCCGGACCCGAAATGGCCGGGCGGTGCCCATGTCGCCGTGCAGTTCGTCGTCAACTACGAGGAAGGCGGCGAAAACTGCATCCTGCACGGCGACGCCGCCTCCGAAGCCTTCCTGTCCGAGGTGGTGGGTGCAGCGCCCTGGCCCGGCAAGCGCCACTGGAACATGGAATCCATCTACGAATACGGTTCCCGCGCCGGCTTCTGGCGGCTGCACCGCATGTTCACGCAGGCCAACGTGCCCGCCACCGTCTATGGCGTCGCCACAGCCCTTGCCCGCTCGCCCGACCAGGTTGCGGCCATGCAGGATGCCGGTTGGGAGATTGCCTCGCACGGCCTGCGCTGGATCGACTATCGCGACCACGAGGAAGAGGCCGAGCGCGCCGACCTGATGGAAGCGATCCGCCTGCACAAGGAAGTCGTCGGCGAACGGCCCACCGGCCTCTACCTCGGCCGCACCTCGGCCTGGTCGGTGCGGATTGCCGCTGCCGAGGGCGGGTTCGCCTGGATTTCCGACACCTATGACGACGACCTGCCCTACTGGCTCGACCATGACGGCCATGGCAACGCCATTCCGCCGCAGCTCGTCATTCCCTATACGCTCGACGCCAACGACATGCGCTTTGCCACCCCGCAGGGCTTCAACTCGGGCGACCAGTTCTTTGCCTATCTGAAAAACGCCTTCTACACGCTCTATGCCGAAGGCAAGGCCGGGCGAGGCGGCATGATGAGCATCGGCCTGCATTGCCGGCTGATCGGCCGGCCGGGCCGCGCCGCAGCTCTCCAGCGCTTCATCGATTATGTGAAGAGCCACGACAAGGTGTGGCTGCCGCGCCGCATCGACATCGCCAACCACTGGCGCGAGCATCACCCCTACAAGCCGGCAGCACTTCGCCCCTCCCGCATGGGCGAGCATGAGTTCGTCGAAAAATTCGGCGGCATCTTCGAGCATTCGCCGTGGATCGCCGAGCGCGCCTTCAGGCTGGAGCTCGGCCCCGCGCATGACAGCGCCGGCGGCCTGCACAATGCGCTCTGCCGCGCGTTCCGCTCGGCCTCCGAAGCCGAGCGCCTCGGCGTTCTCACCGCTCACCCGGACCTCGCCGGCAAGCTGGCGCAAGCCAGGCGCCTGACGGCGGAATCGACCAAGGAACAGGCCTCCGCCGGCCTCGACGCCCTGACCGACGCCGAGCGCGAAAAGTTCACCGAGTTGAACAGCGCCTATGTGCAAAAGTTCGGCTTCCCCTTCATCATCGCCGTCAAGGGCCGCACCAAGGACGAGATCCTTGCCGCGTTCCAGATGCGCATCGACAACGACCGCGAAACCGAGTTCGACACCGCCTGTGCTCAGGTGGAGCGCATCGCGCTCTTGAGGCTCAGGGACATCCTGCCGCTCTAAAGGAAATCAGAAATGGCCGGCCGCACCTATTACGCTCCCACCGGAGGTCTGCCGCCGCAGACCGACCTCATCACCGACCGTGCCGTCTTCACCGAAGCCTATGCGGTGATCCCCAGGCGCGAGTTCAGCGACATCGTCGCCAGCTACCTGCCGTTCTGGGACAAGACCCGCGCCTGGATCATCGCGCGCCCGCTCTCGGGCTTTGCCGAGACCTTCTCGCAATATGTCATGGAAGTGCAGCCGGGCGGTGGCAGCGACCGGCCCGAGCCCGATGCGGACGCCGAGGGCGTGCTGTTCGTGGTGGAGGGCGAGATCACGGTGACGGTGGACGGCGCCTCGCACCGCCTGACGCCCGGCGGCTATGCCTTCCTGCCGCCGGCCAGCGGCTGGACCCTGCGCAACGACAGCGCGGCCGCCGCCCGCTTCCACTGGATCCGCAAGGCCTATGAATATGTCGAGGGCATCGACGTTCCGGACCCGATCTTCGCCAACGAGAACGACATCGCGCCGACCCCGATGCCCGACACGGACGGAAAATGGGCCACCACCCGCTTCGTCGACCCGGCCGACCTGCGTCACGACATGCATGTCACCATCGTCACCTTCAAGCCGGGGGGCATCATCCCCTTCCCCGAAACGCATGTGATGGAGCACGGGCTCTACGTGCTGGAAGGCCAGGCCGTCTACCGCCTCAACCAGGACTGGGTGGAAGTGCAGGCCGGCGACTATATGTGGCTGCGCGCCTTCTGCCCGCAGGCCTGCTATTCCGGCGGCCCCGGCGACTTCCGCTACCTGCTCTACAAGGACGTCAACCGGCACGCCAAGCTGGGCGGGTTCTGAGGCGGATATGAACCGCACCATCGTCGCCCAGCCGCTCACTCGTGAAAACTTCGCCGAATTCGGCGAGATCATCGAGACCGAGGGCGCGCACCACTATCCGATCAACGATGGCCGCTGCGAGCGCTACCATGCGCTCGCCACGGCGGAAGCGGCCGGCACCAACAGCCGCGTCATCCTCAACATCTTCAAGGGAGCGCCCTATGCCTTCCCGCTGAAGCTGACCATGGTCGAGCGACATCCCTTCGGCAGCCAGGCTTTTGTGCCGCTTTCGCCGCGTCCATTTCTGGTCGTCGTCTGCCACGACACGGCGGAAGGCCCCGGCACGCCGCACGCCTTCGTCACCCGCCCCGGCCAGGGCGTGAACTATCCGCGCAATCTCTGGCACGGCGTGCTGACGCCCATCGGCGAACCCCAGGATTTCCTGGTGGTCGACCGCGCCGGCGACGGCGTCAATGTCGAGGAGTTTTTCTTTCCCCAGCCTTATGAAGTCGTCCTGCCGGAGGGATTTCAGCCATGAGCACCGCTTCGCTTATCAACCGCCTTTTCGACGTGGTCGAAAACGACATCGTGCCCAAGACCGCCGAAGGCGTGGCCCACGGCAACAAGCTGTTCGGCGCGGCGATCCTGCGCAAGTCCGACCTGTCGCTGGTGCTGGCCGAGACCAACAACGAGATGGAAAACCCGCTCTGGCACGGCGAGGTCCACTGCCTGAAGCGGTTCTACGAGATGCCCAAGGCCGACCGGCCGGACACCAAGGACTGCATCTTCCTCTCCACCCACGAGCCCTGCTCGCTGTGCCTGTCCGCCATCACCTGGGCCGGCTTCGACAATTTCTACTACCTGTTCAGCCACGAGGATTCGCGCGACAGCTTTGCCATCCCGCACGACCTGAAGATCCTGAAGGAGGTCTTCACCCTCGATCCCGGCGGCTACAATGCCGAGAACGCCTACTGGCAAAGCTATTCGCTGCGCCGCCTGGTGCGTGAATTGCCCGAGGCCGAGCGCGGCCCGCTGGAAGCGCGCGTCGAAAATATTTCGAAGCGGTATGACGAGCTGTCGGAGGAATACCAGTCCGGCAAGGGCGACAACGATATTCCGTTGAACTGAACTTCAGCGCTTGCTGGCGTTCTCGTAGATCGCGGAACGGTCGCGCTTGCCGACCGCAATCACCAGCACGACAAGCTCGCCGTCGATCACCTCATAGACCAGCCGGTAGCCGGAACTGCGCAGCTTGATCTTGTAACGGTCCTTGGCGCCGCGCAGCTTGGCCGAAGGCACATGCGGGTTTTCGCACCGCTCCTTCAATTTCTTGCGGAACTGCTCGCGCGTGTTGGCATCGAGCTTCCGCCACTCCTTCAGCGCCGATTCGAGAAATTCGAGCTCATAGCTCATCAAGCTTCACGCGGACGCGCTTTTCGCCCTTGCGTGCGTCGGCGATCGCGTTGAGCTCGATATCCTCAAGCCGGTCCATCATCGCCTCGAAGGCCTTGGCCGGAACGCAGTAGAAGGCCGGCTCGTTGCGGTTGAGGATCGCTACCGGAAAGCCTTCGCCGGCCGCGACCGTACCCATCGGGTTCTTCTTCAGCTCCGAGACGCTTGCGGTCACTTCCGCCAGGATGGTGTGCGGCATTGGATGCTCCTTTATTGGCACCATAAATAATACCTTTAACAGGTCTTTTCAATTGGCACCCAAGTCACGCAAGTGCCGCCGGTCAGGCCGCAAACAGCAATGCGCGCGACGTTCCCTCGCCTTGCCTAGGGGCAACCGGATGTGCCTCTATGCGCGCAATCAAGGAGAGGCATTCATGAAGACCGTCACCGAATTTCCGCGCAAGGTCGTCGAGCATCCCGACATGGGGATCGTCATGCCCGACGGCTGCCGGCTTTCGGCGCGGGTGTGGATGCCCGAGGACGCCGAACAGGCTCCGGTGCCGGTGATTCTCGAGCACCTGCCCTACCGCAAGCGCGACGGCACCACCGCGCGCGACTGCCTCACCCATCCCTATCTCGCCGGCCACGGCTATGCCTGCATCCGCGTCGACATGCGCGGCAACGGCGATTCCGACGGGCTGATGGACGACGAGTACACCGACCAGGAATGGCAGGACGCCTGCGATGTCATCGCCTGGGTGGCCGCACAGCCCTGGTGCAATGGCAATGTCGGCATGATGGGCATTTCCTGGGGCGGCTTCAATTCGCTGCAGGTGGCGGCCAAGCAGCCGCCGGCGCTGAAGGCCATCATCACGCTCTGCTCCACCACCGACCGCTATGCCGACGACATCCACTACAAGGGTGGCTGCCTGCTCAACGAGAATTTCGGCTGGGCCTCGACCATGCTGTCCTATTCGTCGCTCTCGCCCGACCCCGCGCTCGTCGGCGACAAATGGCGCGAGATGTGGCTCAACCGGCTGCAGCACCAGCCCTTCCTCGCTGAAACATGGTTCGGCCATCAGCGCCGCGACGGCTATTGGAAGCGCGGCTCGGTCTGCGAGGATTATTCGGCAATCAAGGCCGCCGTACTCGCCGTCGGCGGCTGGCACGATGGCTATCGCAACACCGTCTCGCACCTCGTCTCCAACATCTCCGCGCCGATGAAGGGCATCGTCGGTCCGTGGATCCACAAATATCCGCATTTCGCCGCCCCCCAGCCGGCCATCGGCTTCCTGCAGGTGGCGCTGCGCTGGTGGGACCGCTGGCTGAAGGGCATCGAGAACGGCGCCGAGAATGACCCCGCTTACCGCGCCTGGGTCATGGATAGCGTGCGCCCCTCCCGCTGGCATGACGCGCGGCCCGGCCGCTGGATCGCCGAATCGCGGTGGCCCTCGCCCAGCATCGAGACCCGCGAGATCGAATTACTGTCCGGCACCGCCGCGCCCGCCCTCGTCGCCTCGCCGCAGGATTGCGGCCTTGCCGGCGGCGAATATTTCCCCTTCACCTACGGCCCCGAACTGCCCGGCGACCAGCGCCCCGACGACGCCCGCTCGGTCTGCTTCGACCAGCCGCCGGCAGCCGAAGCCCTCGACATCGTCGGCGCGCCGGAAGTCGTGGTGCGGCTCGCCTCCGACAAGGCGCAGGCCAACATCGCCGTGCGCCTGTGCGACGTGCATCCCGACGGCGCGTCCGAGCTGATCTGCTACGGCGTGCTCAACCTCACCCACCGCAACAGCCACGAATTCCCCGAAGCCCTGAAGCCGGGCGAGGCGGTGGAGGCCCGCGTCGTGCTCGACCAGTGCGCCTATCGCCTGCCGGCTGGCCACCGCCTGCGCGTCGCCGTGTCCAGCGCCTACTGGCCGGCCATCTGGCCTTCGCCGGAGCCGGTGCAGCTCACGCTTTCGCAGGCCACGCTTCACCTGCCGGTGCGGCCGCTCGCCACGGGCGACGAGGCCAGCTTCCCGGAACCGGAAGCCGCCGCGCCCTGGGCAATCGAGACGCTGCGCGAAGCCAATTCCGAGCGCCATGTCACCCGCGACGAGAAGACCGGCATGGTGACGCTGACCATCGTCGACGATTCCGGCCAGTACCGCGACCTCGACCACGGCCTTGTCGAAGGCGGCGTCACGCGCGAATGGTGGACCATCAATCCGGACGATCCGCTGTCGGCGCGCGGCGAAACCCACTGGAGTTCGACCCTGTCGCGAAATGAATGGTCGCTGCGCACCGAAACATTTTCCACAATGTATTCCGACGCCAAAAATTTCTATGTGACCGGCAGAATAGAAGCTTACGAAGGAAGCGTGCTGATATTCGAACGGGATTTCAAGAACGAAATTCCGCGCGACCATATTTGATCCGAAAACTTCTTTATCCTAAAAGCGACGCGCCAATTGCGTCGCGACATGTCGCAATCTGCCTTACGCAAGGCCAGCCGGACCTCCACTATCGCCTTTCGGGCGGTGGAGGAGAATTACCGTCCGGACGACATGCAAGGAGGAGAAGTCATTGTCGGATGAACTCGAATTTCTGGGCCGGCGCGTTGCCGCCGGCAAGCTCAACCGCCGTGACTTTCTCGGCCGCGCCGCGGCATTGGGCGTCACCGCCACGCTCGCCAACTCGGTTCTGAGCAGCGCTGTACGCGCTGAAGGCCCCGTCCGGGGCGGCGTGCTCAAGGCCGGCCTGCAGGGCGGCGAATCAACCGACGGCCTCGACCCCGCCGCGATCAACAACCAGGTCACCGGCGCCTTCACCCGCTGCTGGGGCGAAAAGCTCATCGACATCGATGAGACCGGCAAGATCGTTCATCGCCTGGCCGAGGAATACGGCTCCTCGGCCGACGCCAAGACCTGGACCTTCAAGATCCGCAAGGGCGTGACCTTCCACAACGGCAAGGAACTCGACGCCAGCGACGTGCTCGCCACCATCGAGCGCCATGCCGGCCCCGAGACCAAGTCGGGCGCGCTCGGCGTGCTACGCGGCATCGACACCATGAAGGTCGACGGCAACGACTTCGTCATCACGCTGAAGGAGGCCAATGCCGACCTGCCCTTCCTGATGTCGGACTACCATCTCGTCATCCAGCCAAATGGCGGCAAGGACAACCCGCAGGCCGGCATCGGCACCGGGCCCTACAAGATCGCCTCGCATGAGCCCGGCGTGCGCGAGGTCGGCACCCGCCACGAAGGTTACTGGGACGCCCACAATGCCGGCTTCGCCGACCAGGTCGAAATCGTGGTCATCAACGATTCGACCGCCCGCATGGCCGCACTTCGCGGCGGCCAGATCCACATGATGAACCGGGTCGAGGCCAAGATCGTCGATCTGGTCAAGCGCATTCCCGGCATCACCATCCAGAACATCGCCGGCGGCGCGCACTATGTGTTCGCCATGCAGTGCAACACCGCCCCCTTCGACAACAACGACCTGCGACTGGCGCTGAAATATGCGATCGACCGCCAGGAGATGGTCGACAAGATCGTCGGCGGCTACGGCTCGGTCGGCAACGACATCCCTGTCAACCAGTCCTACCCGCTGTTCCCCGAAGACATCGAGCAGCGCGTGTTCGATCCGGAAAAGGCCGCCTTCCACTTCAAGAAGTCCGGCCACAGCGACCCCATCCAGCTCATCACCTCCGAGGTTGCCTTCCCCGGCGCCGTCGATGCCGCCCAGCTGTTCCAGCAGAGCTGCGCGAAGGCCGGCATCCAGCTCGACGTGCAGCGCGCGCCGGGCGACGGCTACTGGGCCGAGGTGTGGAACAAGAAGCCGTTCTCGGCCTCCTACTGGACCGGCCGCCCGACGCAGGACCAGCAGTACTCCACCGCCTATCTGTCGGCCGCCGACTGGAACGAGACCCGCTTCCAGCGCGACGACTTCGACAAGATGGTCGCGGCCGCGCGCGCCGAGCTCGACGAGGGCAAGCGCAGGGCCATGTACCGCGACATCGCGCTGATGGTGCGTGACGAGGGCGGCGCGATCATCCCGATGTACAACGACTGGATCGACGCCGTGTCCGACAAGGTGGGCGGTTATGTGCCCTACCCGTCGGGCGAATTGATGAGCGGCCTGGCACTGGCCAGGTGCTGGCTGACCGCCTGACGTGGTCTCTCCTGGGGGGGGGGCGCCTGCTCGACGGCGCCCCTTGGTCCACAGCCTGCACCTCATTTACGCCACGCAATGTCGTAATTCGCCTTGCCGAAGGCAAAGTCTTCCGCGCAATATCAGCCAAATAACCAATTACAAGACTGACCACAGTCACCTAACCGGAGTGAGGAACCAAGTATGTCCGAAGAATTGAAGTTTCTGAGCCGTCGTGTCGTTACGGGCAAGCTCAGCCGCCGCGATTTCCTGGGTCGCGCGGCCGCCCTGGGCGTGACTGCCGCCTTCGCCAACACCCTGCTCGGCAGCGCCGCGCGCGCCGAAGGCCCGCAGAGGGGCGGCACGCTGAAGGCCGGCATGCAGGGCGGCGAATCCACCAACAGCCTCGACCCGGCTTCCTGGCAGAGCCAGGTTCCCTACAAGTTCGGCCGCCAGTGGGGCGAGCAGCTTGTCCAGCTTTCGCCCGATGGCGACGTCAAGCCTTGCCTGGCCGAAGAGTGGGGCGCTTCCGCCGACGCCAAGACCTGGACCTTCAAGATCCGCAAGGGCGTGCAGTTCCACAACGGCAAGGAGCTGACCCCCGATGACGTGCTGGCCACGATGGAGCGCCACTCCGACGAGAAGTCGAAGTCGGGCGCGCTCGGCCTCATGGGCGGCATCGAGACGATCAAGGTCGACGGCCAGAACGTCGTCTTCACCCTCAAGGACGCCAATGCCGACCTGCCCTACCTGCTGGATGACTACCACCTGATGATCCAGCCCAACGGCGGCAAGGACGACCCGAACGCCGGCATCGGCACCGGCCCCTACAAGGTGGTGGTCAACGAGCCGGGCGTGCGGCATGTCGGCGAGCGCTTCGCCAACTACTGGCGCGATGATCGCGGCTTCGCCGACACGGTCGAGATCATCGTCATCAACGACGCCACCGCGCGCTCCTCGGCGCTGCAGGGCGGCCAGGTCGACATGATCAACCGCGTCGAGCCCAAGATCGTCGATCTCATCAAGCGCGTGTCGGGCGTCACCATCCAGAACGTCGCCGGCAAGGGCCACTACGTCTTCATCGCCCACTGCAACACCGCGCCCTTCGACAACAACGATCTGCGCCTGGCGCTTAAATACGCGCTCGACCGCGAGGAGATGGTGCAGAAGATCCTGCACGGCTATGGCTCGGTCGGCAACGACACGCCGATCAACAAGTCCTACCCGCTCTTCGCCGAGATCGAGCAGCGCACGTTCGACCCCGAAAAGGCCGCCTTCCACTTCAAGAAGTCCGGCCACGACGGCCCGGTGCTGCTGCGCACCTCCGACGTCGCCTTCCCCGGCGCCATCGATGCTGCGCAACTCTACCAGCAGAGCGCGGCCAAGGCCGGCATCACCATCGAGGTCAAGCGCGAGCCGGGCGACGGCTACTGGTCGGAAGTGTGGAACAAGCAGCCCTTCTCGGCCTCCTACTGGGGCGGGCGCCCGACGCAGGACCAGATGTACGCCACCGCCTACTATTCGAAGGCCGACTGGAACGACACCCGCTTCGTCCGCGAGGATTTCGACAAGCTGCTGTTCCAGGCCCGCTCCGAGCTCGACAAGGACAAGCGCGTCGCGCTCTACAAGTCGATGGGCGAGATGGTGCGCGACGAGGGCGGCGTGATCACGCCCATGTTCAACGACTTCATCGACGCGACCGGGCCGAAGGTCGCGGGCTGGGTCGCGGACGGCAACCAGGAGATGATGGGCGGCTACGCCCTGTCCAAGTGCTGGGTCCAGGCTTGATCCCGGCCCTGCACAGATGTCCTCACTCCTGAAACTGGTGGCCCAGCGCGTTGCGCTGGGCCTGCTCCTGCTCCTCGCCGTCTCGGTGCTGATCTTCGTCGGCACGCAGATCCTCCCGGGCGACGTGGCGCAGTCCATCCTCGGCCAATCCGCAACGCCGCAGGCGCTTGCCAACCTGCGCGAGCAGCTGGGCCTGAACGACCCCGCCTATGTGCGCTATTTCCGCTGGCTGCTCGGCATGCTGCACGGCGACATGGGCACAGCCCTGTCCAACGGGCAGGACATTGCCGCCTCGCTCGGCGGCCGGCTGAAGAACACCCTGTTTCTGGCCTGCTGGGCCGCCGTCGTCTCGGTGCCGCTGGCCATCATCCTCGGCCTCATCGCCGTGCGCCACAAGAACGGCTTCGTCGACAAGTTCATCTCCGGCTTCACGCTGGCCTCGATCTCCCTGCCCGAATTCTTCATCGGCTACCTGCTGATCTATTTCGTGGCCGTGCAGATGCAGTGGTTGCCCAGCGTCTCGACCGTCTATGATGGCATGTCGTTCCTCGACCGCATGAAGGCGATAGCCCTGCCGGCCGCGACGCTGACGCTGGTGGTGCTGGCGCACATGATGCGCATGACGCGCGCGGCCATCCTCAACGTCATGCAGTCGGCCTATATCGAGACGGCCGAGCTCAAGGGGCTCTCGCCCTTCGAGATCATCCGCCGCCACGCCTTCCCCAATGCGATTGCACCCATTGTCAACGTGGTGATGCTCAACCTCGCCTATCTCGTCGTCGGCGTGGTCGTGGTGGAAGTCATCTTCGTCTATCCCGGCATGGGGCAGTACCTCGTCGACCACGTGGCCAAGCGCGACGTGCCGGTGGTGCAGGCCTGCGGCCTGATCTTCGCGGCCGTCTATATCGGCCTCAACATCATCGCCGACATCACCGCCATCGTGTCCAATCCGCGCCTCAGGCATCCGAAGTAAGGGGGACGGACAAGATGCTGACCTTGAAAAACATTCCGCTGAGCGCCTGGCTGGGGCTCATCGTCACCGGCGTGTTCGTCTTCGCCGCCGTCTTCGCGCCGTGGGTGGCTCCGTTCCCCAACGCCGCAATCGTCGGCGACGTGTGGGAGCCGATGTCGTCCGTCCACTGGCTGGGCACCGACAATCTCGGCCGCGACCTGCTCTCGCGCATGATTTTTGGCGCGCGCACGACCATCCTGATTGCGGCGCTGGCCACGGCGCTCTCCTTCACCATGGGCTCGATCCTCGGCTTCACCGCCGCCGTCATCGGCGGCTGGCTCGACCAGACCATGTCGCGCGGCGTCGACCTCCTGATGTCGATCCCCACGCTCATCTTCGCGCTGGTGGTGCTCTCGGTGCTGCCGGCCAATATCGCGACGCTGATCCTGGTCATGGGCGTGCTCGATTCCACCCGCGTCTATCGCCTCGCCCGCGCGGTCGCCGTCGACATCAACGTCATGGACTATGTCGAGGCGGCCAAGCTGCGCGGCGAAGGCCGCGGCTGGATCATCTTCCGCGAGATCCTGCCCAACGCGCTGTCGCCGCTGGTGGCGGAGCTTGGCCTGCGCTTCATCTTTGCGGTGCTGTTCCTGTCGGCGCTGTCCTTCCTCGGGCTCGGCGTGCAACCGCCGGAAGCCGATTGGGGCGGCATGGTGAAGGAAAACAAGGAAGGCATCGTGTTCGGCATTCCGGCAGCCCTCATCCCCGCCGCGGCGATCGCGGTCCTGGCCATCTCGGTCAACCTCGTGGCCGACTGGATCCTCAACCGCACCACCGACCTGAAGGGAGGCCGCGGCAATGGATAGGCTCGTATCCCAGACCGCCGGCGCAGCCGGCAAGCTGCTCGACATCCGCAATCTCAAGATCGAAGCCACCGTCTATCCGCCGGGCGAAGTGCCGCGCAACATCGTCATCGTCGATGGCGTGTCGGTGTCGCTCGAGCGCGGCAAGGTGCTCGGTCTCATCGGTGAATCGGGTGCCGGCAAGTCCACCATCGGCCTGTCCTCCATGGGCTATGGCCGGGGCGGCGTGCGCATCACCGGCGGCGAGGTCGTCCTCAACGGCCGCGATATCCTCAAGGGCGGCAAGCGCGGCCTGCGCGCCTTGCGCGGGCGCGAGGTCTGCTATGTCGCGCAGTCGGCGGCGGCCGCCTTCAATCCCGCCCACCGGCTCATGAAGCAGGTGGTGGAGGCCTCGCTCAAGCACGGCGTCTGCACCCGCGCCGAGGCAGAGAAGCGCGCGGTGAACCTGTTCCGCAAGCTCAGCCTGCCGGACCCCGAAAACATCGGCCAGCGCTTTCCGCACCAGGTCTCCGGCGGCCAGTTGCAGCGCGTCATGACCGCCATGGCGCTGTGCTCCGAGCCCGACCTGATCGTCTTCGACGAGCCGACCACCGCACTCGACGTCACCACCCAGATCGACGTGCTGGCGGCAATAAAGGAGGCGATCCGCGACACCGGCGTCGCCGCGCTCTACATCACCCACGACCTCGCCGTGGTAGCGCAAGTGGCCGACGAGATCGCGGTGCTGCGGCATGGCAAGCTGGTGGAATGGGGCGATACGCGCCAGATCATCACCCGGCCCACGCAGGAATACACCAGCCAGCTCGTCTCGGTTCACCAGATCGAGCACGAGGAGCATGCGCCCGGCAAGGCCCCGGCGCTGTCGGTGAAGAACGTCACCGCGGCCTATGGCGGCGGCGCCATCAAGGTGTTGAAGAACGTCTCGGTCGACATTCCCGCCGGCCAGACGCTGGCCGTGGTGGGCGAATCCGGTTCGGGCAAGTCCACGCTCGGCCGCGCCATCACCGGCCTGTTGCCGCCGCTGGAAGGCAGCATCACCTTCGGCGGACGCACCTTGCCCAACCGGCTGGCCGACCGCAGCAAGGAAGACCTGCGCCAGCTGCAGATGATCTACCAGATGGCCGACGTGGCGATGAACCCGCGCCAGACCGTGGGCACCATCATCGGCCGGCCGCTGGAGTTCTATTTCGGCCTGCGCGGGCGCGAGCGCGACAGGCGCGTGGCCGAGCTGCTCGACAAGATCGAGATGGGCAAGGGCTTCGTTGACCGCTACCCGGCCGAGCTGTCGGGCGGCCAGAAGCAGCGCGTCTGCATTGCGCGTGCGCTGGCGGCAAAGCCGAGCCTCATCATCTGCGACGAGGTTACCAGCGCGCTCGACCCGCTGGTGGCGCACGGCATCCTTCAGCTTCTGCTCGACCTCCAGAAGGAAGAGCAGGTCGCCTATCTCTTCATTACCCACGACCTCGCGACCGTGCGGGCCATCGCCGACTCCATCGCGGTGATGTATCGCGGCGAGATCGTTCGCTATGGGCCCAAGAGCGAAGTGCTGAAACCGCCCTTCGACGCGTATACCGACTTGCTGCTGTCCTCCGTACCGGAGATGGAAGTGGGCTGGCTGGAAAAGGCCATCGCCGGCAGACGCATGGAAAGTGCGGGGAACTGACCATGTTCACAAAGCGGCGCGCATTGGCGCGCCGCCGGGCCGTTGCGTCATCGTGGGTCAGACGGTGAAAACCGGGCGTGATGAAGCACGCGACGACCCCTCCCCCTTGAGGGGGTGAGGAGTGGTGGCCGAAGGCCACGAAAAGCCAACGATTTGGCTTTTCAAACGACGAACGCCCGGAGCCATAGCGGAAGGCCGGCAGTGCCGAGCGAAGCTGCAGGGAGGGGTCGCTGCGGCAGTGCGCGGCGTTACCTTTTTTCGAAGTCGAAGGTTCAGGTCGCGCGCTGCCGCTAGAACCCCACCCGCATCTTTCGCTGCGCTCGGATGCGACCTCCCCTCAAGGGGGAGGTAAGGCGCCGCGCTATGTCAATACGGCCACTCGCCCTTCCCAAGCGCCCGCACCGCATCGACAATGCGCGTAAAACTCTCCCGCGCACGGCCGACGGTGTGGCGGGCGCGCAGGTAGCCATGCACCAGGCCCGGCTCGTTGAACCACCAGGCCTTGCCGCCATTGGCAAGCACCCGGTCGCGATAGTCGCGGCCGTCGTCCGACAGCGGGTCGCACTCGGCCGAGATGATGACCGTGGGCGGCAGGCCGGAAAAATCGCTATCGTTGAAGGCTGCGAAAGTGGCATCCTTCGACACGTCCTTACCGCCCGAGCGCATCTGCTTGTAATAGTCCATGTCGCGCACGGTCAGCAGCGGCGCCTCGGCATGGGTCACGTAGGAGCCCTGCCCGAGCTTGCCGCCGAAGCCCGGATAGATCAGCACCTGGCCGATGGGCGCGCGCGCATGCCCACGCGTTGTGTGCGAAACGCCTGCAGCCAGATTGCCGCCGGCACTGTCGCCGCACAGCACGATCGGCTGCGAATAGGTCTTCGCTGCCCATTCGAAAGCCGCCCGGCAATCGTCATAGGCGGCGGGGTGGATGTGCTCCGGCACCAGGCGGTAGTCGACCGACACCACCTCATAGCCGGTGCGCTCGCAGATTTCGGCGCAGACGTCGTCATGGCTGTCGAGCCCGCCGAGGATAAAACCGCCGCCGTGGAAATAGAGCACCACCGCCGCGTCGTTCGGTTCGGCATTGCGATAGATCCGGACCGGGATCTTGTGGGTCGGCGTCTCGACGGCGGAATCGGTTGCCGCCACGCCGGCCGGATAGCCGGCGTGGAACTCGCGGCACATCCGGTCATAGGTGCGCCGCTGTTCTTCCACGCTGTGGTCGACCGCATCCGGCGGATAAAAGCTGTTGGTGCGGTCGATGAAGGCCCATGTCTCCGCATCGATCAGCTTGTTGTAGTCGGTCATCGGTCGTCCTCCTGCACTGCTATGCTATTTGCCCTTCCACACCGGGTCGCGCTTTTCGGCAAAGGCGCGAAAACCTTCCATATTGTCTTCCGAGGCGTAGAGCTCGTCGACGGTGCGGAACTTGCGCTTGGTGATCCAGTTCATGGCGTCCTGGAACTCCATCGCCTCGGCCTTGCGGGCCACTTCCTTGATCGAGGCGAAGACCAGCGGCGGACCGCCGGCGAGCAGGCGGGCAATCTCCCAGACGCGGTCTTCCAGTCTGTCGGCCGGCAGCACCTCGTTGACGAGGCCCCAGCGATGCGCCTCGGCCGCGTCCATCCAGCGGCCAGTGAGCAACAGGTCCATGGCAACGTGATAGGGAATGCGCTTGGGCAGCTTGATCGTCGCCGCATCGGCCAGCGTGCCGGCCTTGATTTCGGGCAGCGCGAAGGATGAGTGCTCGGAGGCATAGATCAGATCGCAGGAGAGCGCCAGCTCGAAGCCGCCGCCCACCGCCATGCCGTTTACGCAGGCGATAACCGGCTTGTTCATGTCGCGCAGCTCCTGCAGGCCGCCGAAGCCGCCGACGCCGTAGTCGCCGTCCACCGCATCGCCATTGGCAGCGGCCTTGAGGTCCCAGCCGGCGGAGAAGAATTTTTCGCCGGTCGTCTTCACGATGCAAACGCGCAGTTCGGGATCGTCACGGAAGGCCTGGAAGGTCAGCCCCAGCAGGCGCGAGGTGGCGAGGTCGATCGCATTGGCCTTGGGCCTGTCGAGCGTGACTTCGAGAATGGCGCCCTCGCGCCGGGTTTTTACGACATCGGACATTTTGGAAACCTCCCTGGCGGCTCAACCTTCGGCCGAGACCGCAACCTTCTTCTCGTGGGAAACGGCCGCTGCCGCCTCGCCTTCGTTCGTCACCAGCAGGGCATCGGCGATCCAGGCGCCCTTGCCCTCGCCGCAAACGATCAGCGGGTTCACGTCGAGTTCTTCGATCATGCCCGCACGCTCCTGCACGAAGCGCGAAATGGCGAGGATCGCGTCCACCGCAGCCGACACGTCGGCCTTGGCGCGGCCGCGATAGCCGTCGAGCAGCGGGTAAAGCCGTAGGCTTTTCAGCGCCGCCTCGACCTCTTCGCGCGAGGCCGGCAGCAGCAGCGTGGCACTGTCCTTGAGCAGCTCGACCAGCACTCCGCCCGTGCCCACGGTCATGACGGGGCCGAACAGCGCATCGCGCGTGACGCCGACGATCAACTCGCCGACACCGCCCTCCACCATGCGCTCGACATAAAGGCCGGTGCCGAGCGGCAGCAAGGCTTCGGCCGTTGCCCGCACCTCATCAGTGGATTTGAGGTTGAGCTTGACCGCGCCGAGTTCGCTCTTGTGGGCGACGCCCAGCGCCTTCAGCGCGACCGGGAAGCCAAGCTTCTCGGCCGCCGCGACAGCTTCCGCGACGCTTGCCGCGCGCGCGCCCTCCGGCACCGCAAGACCGGCAGAACGCAGGAGTGCCTTCGCCTCGGCCTCGTCAGGCGTATTGCGGCCCGAACTGGCGGTCGAATTTGCGTTCGAGCCGATGGCACCGCTTGCCGGACGCGCCCAGGCCTCGCCAATGAATGCAGCCGCCTCGGCCGCATCCATCGCCTCGACGATGCCCTGCAGGGGCACGATGCCGCGCTTGAACAGTTCGGCCGCGTGCGCCTCGGTCACGTTTTCCAGCAGGGAGGCGACGATGGCGCCCCGCGCCTTGTTGGTCTTGAGCGCCGCCTCGAACGCGCGCACCGTCGGCCACCAGTCGGCATCAGAACAGCGGTCATTGCGCGGGAAATCGAGCACCAGCATGTTGAGGTCGAACCCGCCCGACACCATCGCGGTGAAGGTGTCGGTCATCGCCGGTTCGTTGTTCCAGATGAAGGTGTGGTAGTCGAGCGGGTTGGCCACCGCCACGAAGGAACCGAGCGTGGACTTCACCCGCGCCCAGTGCTCCTCGGTCAGCTTGGAGAAGCGCACCTTGCGGCCTTCCGCGCTGTCGGCCATCACCGAAGCCTCGCCGCCCGAGCAGCTCATCGAGGACAGCGTGTAGCCGGGAAGCGGGCCGAAAGCGTGCAAGAGCTTCAGCGTTTCGAGAAGCGACGGGATCGAGTTCACCCGCGCAATGCCGAGGCGCTTGAGGAAGGCGTCCGACGAAGCATCCGTGCCGGCCAGCGAGGCGGTGTGCGAGACGGTCGCGGCTCGCGCCTGTTCGGAGCGGCCGACTTTCATCGCCACGATCGGCTTCTTCAGCTCGCGCGCTCTTGCAGCCAGCCGCTCGAAACCATCGACCTTGTCAAAGCCTTCGATGTGCAGGCCAAGGCAGGAAACGCGCTCGTCCTCGATCAGGCCGAGCGCCATTTCGGAGAGGCCGGTCTGCGCCTGGTTGCCGGCCGTCATCAGGAAGGCGATCGGCAGGCCGCGCTGCTGCATGGTGATGTTGCAGGCGATGTTGGACGACTGCGTGATGATCGCCACGCCGCGCGTGCCCGGCTCCAGCCGCTGGCCGCCATGCTGGTCGGGCCATAGCAGCGCACCGTCGGCATAGTTGATCAGGCCATAGCAGTTCGGCCCGATGACGGGCATGGAGCCCGCCGCCGCGACGAGTTCGGCCTGTAGCCGCTCGCCGTCCTCGTCGTCGGCGCCGGCTTCGAGGAAGCCCGAGGCGAAGCAGATCGCACCGCCCGCGCCGCGCTCGGAAAGCTCGCGCACGATATCGATGGTGGCGAAGCGGTTGACGCCGATGAACACGGCGTCGGGCGCGCCCGGCAGGTCGGCGATTGACGCATAGGCCTTCACGCCCTCCACCTCGTCGCGCTTGGGGTGCACCGGCCAGATGTCGCCGGCAAAGCCCATTTTCAGCGATTGCTTGACGACATTGGGCGCGAACGCGCCGCCGCCGATGACCGCGATCGATTTCGGGCGCAGGAGCCGTTCAAGACGCAGCATGGCTCAGCCTCCCACGGCGCGCAACAGCGCGCGGCTGATGATGTGGCGCTGGATTTCCGACGTGCCTTCCCAGATGCGCTCGACGCGGGCGTCGCGCCAGATGCGCTCCAGCGGCAGGTCGTCCATCAGGCCCATGCCGCCGTGGATCTGGATCGCCTCGTCGGCGATGAAGGCCAGAACCTCGGTGGCCTTGAGCTTGGCCATGGCCATGTCCTGGTCGGTCACGGTGCCCTGGTCGTATTTCCAGCCGGCTTCGCGGGTCAGGAGTTCGGCCGCCTTCAGCTCGGTCGCCATGTCGGCGAGCTTGAAGGAAACACCCTGGAACTTGCCGATCTGCTGGCCGAACTGCTCGCGCTGGGCGGCATATTCGATGGCATGGCCAAGCGCGCGCTCGGCGCGGCCGAGACAGGTCGAGGCGACCTGCAGGCGGGTCGCGCCCAGCCAGCTGTTGGCGACCTCAAAACCCTTATGGATTTCGCCCAACACCTGGCTCTTGGGCAGGCGGCAATTGTCGAATTCGAGGATCGCATTGGTGTAGCCGCGATGCGAGACGTTGCGATAGCCGTCACGCACGGTGAAGCCCGGCGTGCCCTTGTCGACGAAGAAGGCGGTGATCTTCTTGCGCTTGCCGCGCGGAGAATCCTCCTCGCCCGAGGCCATGAAGACGATGGCGAAATCGGCGATGTCGGCGTGGGAGATAAAGTGCTTGGTGCCGTTGAGGTCGAATTCGTCGCCGTCCTGCACCGCGCTCGCCTTCTTGCCGCGCAGGTCGGAGCCCGCGCCCGGCTCGGTCATGGCGAGGCAGTCCCACGTCTCGCCGCGCATGCAGGGATAGAGATATTTCTCGCGCTGTTCCGGCGTGCCCGCGAGCAGGATGTTCGACGGCCGCGCCACGCAGGTCCAGTGCAGCGCGTAGTTGGCGCGGCCGAGCTCCTTTTCGTAGAGCAGCCATGTCAGCGTATCGAGGCCGACCCCGCCGACCTCCTCCGGCATGTTGGCGGCATAAAGCCCGGCGGCGATCGCCTTCGCCTTGATCTCCTCGATCAGTTCGCGGCGCAGAACGCCGGTGCGCTCCACCTCCGCCTCGTGCGGATAAAGCTCGTTCTCGACGAAGGCGCGCGTCGTCTCGACGATGAGCTGCTGTTCCTCGGTCAGGCCGAAATGCATGGCATCATACCCCTTGCCGCAAGATCGGGTTGTGACGTTTCATTCACCCTCGTTTCCCGAAAGCGCCGACAGTCGCTTCACATAGTCGTTGTGCAACTCACCCGCGCCCCAGCCC
>JAEWHN010000140.1 GCA_023387775.1 Pseudomonadota bacterium
CGCGAAGGCAAGTCGCCCTCGCGCCGCGAACTGGAGCACGAGGTGCTCCAGTTCCTCGACCGTGTCGCACTGCCGCAGCCGGAGCGGATCGCCAATTCCTATCCGCACGAGATTTCGGGCGGCCAGCGCCAGCGCGTGGCGATTGCCATGGCGCTCGCCTGCAAGCCGAAGCTGCTGATCGCCGACGAGCCGACCACTGCGCTCGACGTGACCACGCAGGCGGAAATCCTGAAACTGCTCGACAGCCTGGTACGCGAGCTTGGCATGGCGCTGCTGTTCATCAGCCACGACCTGCCGGTAGTCGCCACCGTGGTGGACCGGGTGACTGTGCTGCGCAACGGCCGCGCGGTGGAGGAAGGGCCGGTGAAGACCGTCTTCGACCATCCGCGCCACGACTACACCAAGACCCTGGTCGAGGCGGCCCGCTCCTTCGACGATGCGCTTGAGGGAACGGCATGACCCTGCTCGATGTGCGCGATGTGACCTTCGGCTATGGCCGGCAGCGCCAGGTGCTGCACGGCGTCTCCTTTGCGGTCAAGCAAGGCGTGAGCGTTGGCCTTGTCGGCGAATCCGGCTCGGGCAAGACGACGATCCTGCGCCTGCTTCTGGGGCTGACCCGCCCGACCGGCGGCACGATCAGCTTCGGCGGCGCTACGCTCGATCCGTCGAGCCGGGGCTTCATGCGCGATTACCGCCGCTCAGTGCAGGCGGTGTTCCAGGACCCCTATTCCTCGCTCGATCCGCGCCAGAAGGTGCGCGACATCATTTCAGAGCCGCTGCAATCACTGCGCATTCCGGGCGCGCATGGGCAAGCCGTGGCCGCCGCGCTGGAGGCGGTCGGCCTGCCGGCGGACGCCATCAACCGCTATCCGCACGAATTTTCCGGCGGTCAGCGCCAGCGCATCGCCATCGCCCGCGCCATCGTAGCCCGGCCGCAACTCGTGCTGGCCGACGAGGCGGTCAGCGCGCTCGACCTGTCGACGCGTATCCGCATTGTCGACCTGTTCAAGCGCCTGTCTGAAACCATGACGCTGGTGTTCGTCTCGCACGACCTCGGCGTGGTGGCTTCGCTGTGCGAGGAAATCATCATTCTCGAGCGCGGCCACATCGTGGAAAGCGGCAAGACCCGTGAAATCCTGGATGCCCCGCAACATCCATACACGCAAAAGCTCCTGCAGAGCGTTCCGCGCATGCCGCAATAGGACAGGCGCAGCAACTTCAGACCAAAGGCAAGCAGCATGACCGATCAGGACTATATCCGCAGCATCGAAGACTGGCGCGCCAAGCGATTGGCCAATCTCAAGGCCGATGACGGCTGGCTCAACATCATCGGCCGCTGGTCGCTGGAACCGGGGTCCTCGACGATCGGCTCGGCCGAGGACAACGACATCGTGCTTTCGACGGGCCCGGCCCATGTCGGCACGCTGACGCAAGACCCTGACGGTGGCGTCACCTTTGCCCCTTCGGATGGCTCCGAGCCGATCCGGCTGAAGCTCGACAAGAAACAGCCGCCGCGCTTCACCGTCGGCCAGCTTCTACTCGAAGTGACGACGCTCAACGGCCAGAATGCGCTGCGCGTCCGCGATACGCAGGCGACCGAGCGCAATGACTTTCCGGGCATCGAGTCGTTCCCGATCGATCCCAGCTGGCGCATCGTCGCAGACTGGATCCCGCTGGAGACCCCGATCCGGACGACGGTCGACACCGTCATCGGCATTCCGACCGAGGTGACGATCACCCACAAGGCGGCCTTCACGCGCGACGGCGTGCGCTATGAGCTGCTGCCGACCCATGGCACGCCGCAGATGCCGCAATTCGTGCTGAGGGACCAGACCGCGCGCGACAAGACCTATCCCGCCTCGCGCTTCCTCTATGGCGAGGAGATCACCGACAAGACCATCGTGCTGGACTTCAACAAGGCGATCAACCCGCCCTGTGCTTTCACGCACCATGCGGTCTGCCCGCTGCCGCCTGCCGAAAACGTGCTGCCGATCCGCATCGAGGCCGGCGAACTCAAGATGCCTGATTAAATCGTTCGGCTCCCGAGCCCGCAGCCGCGACAGCGCTGCGGGTCTACGGCCGGCATGTTACTGCCACCTCGCGGTTGTCCGCCTCATTCCCCCGGCAGGATGTGGCCAGCATCCTCGCGCCAAGAAACCCAGACCCGCGCGCCCGGCGAGAGGTTGAGCGGCTCCAGTTCGTCATGGCTCTTCTGCGCCTTGAGCTCGGTTCCGTCCGAGGCTTCGAGGTGCACGACCGCGGTTGCGCCCACGAATTCTTCGCCCACCACCACGGCCTGCAAGCCATTGAGCCCGGCAGCCGGGGGCTGAATGGAAAGATGTATCCGGTCGTCCGAAACGACGAAGGTCGCCTTGTCTCCCTTGGCCAAGGGCTTGGCCGGGTTGGGCGCCACTTCGAACTCGCCGACCGGGGTGGCGATCCTGGCGGCGCCATCCGCAAGTGCCGAAACCTGGCCCGCGAAGATGTTCGACGAGCCGAGGAACTCGGCCACGAAGCGGGTTCGCGGTGCCCGGTAGATCTCCTGCGGGTCGCCGATCTGCTCCACCCTGCCCCGGCTCATGATGACCACGCGGTCGGCCATGGAGAAGGCTTCCGACTGGCTGTGGGTGACGTAGACGAAAGTGATGCCGAGTTCCTTCTGGAGGTTCGACAGCACCGTCTGCATGCGCACCTTGAGGTGGGCGTCGAGCGCCGAAAGCGGCTCGTCGAGCAGCAGGATTTCCGGCTCGGTGACCAGGGAACGAGCAAGTGCCACGCGCTGCCGCTGGCCGCCGGACAGATGGGCGACGTTGCGGTCGGCGAATTCGGTGATCTGCATGCGCTCCAGCCAGGTGTCGACGCGCCGGCGCCGCTCGGCCCTGTCCACGCCGCGCATGCGAAGGCTGAACTCGACGTTCTCGCGCACGGTCAGGAACGGGAACAGCGCCAGGCTCTGCCACACCATCGGCGTGTCGCGCTGCCAGGTGGGCAGGTCGTTGAGGCGCTTGCCGGCAAGGCGGATCTCGCCCTGGCTGGGGGCTTCGAGGCCCGCCAGCATGCGCAGCGTCGTGGTCTTGCCGCAGCCGCTGGAGCCCATGATGGCAAGGAACTCGCCCTTGCGGATGTCGAGGTCCATGCGCTCAACGGCGACGAAGCCGCCGAACTGCTTGACGACGCCATCGAAGACGACGAGGGCTTGATCTGTCATTGCGCTATCACTCCGGCGCCTGGGCGCCGACCTTGGGCGCAGCGCTACGTTTCATGAGAAGGATTTGGGCCAGCACCACCAGTGTCATCGAGGCGATGAAGACGAAGGTGCCGATGACGTTGATGCGCGGGCTGACCTGGCCCTGAAGGAAGCCGAGAACCTTGACCGGCAGCGTTTCATGCAGGCCGGACACGAACCAGGCCACCGCGAATTCGTCGAAGGACACCGCCATGGTGATGAACAGCGCGGCAAGGATCGCCGGCTTGCAGAAGGGTACGATGACATACCGCATCGCCTTCCATTCCGAGGCGCCGAGGTTCCAGGCGGCCGCTTCCAGCGAAGGGTCCATCTGCGACAGCCGCAAACGGCAGATGGCCATGGCGAAGGGTGCGCACATCACCACATGGGCGATGATGACCGAATGGATCTGGCCCGAGAGGCTGACATTCGACAGGAAGGCCAGCATGGCCAGGCCCAGGATGACCACCGGAATGGTCGGCGGCAGCAGCGCCAGCGCAAGATAGAACTGCTTGCCGAAGAACTTGTAGCGAAAGTCGGTATAGGCGGCACCGAAGCCGAGTGCCGTCGCCAGGACAGAGACGACGACGCCGGCAATGAGCGTGTTGCGCAGGCCTTCCCAGACCAGCGGATCGGCCCTGACGGCTTCGTACCAGACGGTGGAAAAACCCCCGAGCGGCAGCGACGGGAAACGGTCGACGTTGAAGGAAAAGACGAAGCTGGCGGCGATCGGCGCGAAGATGAAGGCAAAGCCCAGCAGAATGTAGAGCTTCAGCGCCCAGTCGATCCAGGGGTTCCGGTTGAAGTCGCTCATCGTCCGCGCTCCCGATAGGCATAGCTGACCGCTGCGAAAGCCACTGCGAGCAGTGTGCCGACCATGGTGAGGGCGATGACCGCCGCCCGCGGCCATTGCTGGCCCGACTTGGTGGTGTCGGTGATCAGGATCGACAGTGTCGGAGGATCACCGCCGCCGAGATAGAGCGGGCTGACGAAATCGCCGAAGGTCAGGATGAAGCAGAACAGCGCCGCGATGACGAGGCCGACCCTGGCGGAAGGCACGACGACCTCGAACACGGTGCGCAGGCGCCCGCAGCGCAGGTTGTGCGCGGCCTCGATCAGCGTGCGATCGACGAACATCAGGCTGAACAGCTGCAACAGCACGACCAGCGGGAAGCTCAGGGTGAGATAGCCCACCATCATGCCGAACACCGAGTTCAGCATGCCGTACGGCCCCAGGCCGACCATGGAAAACAGCGCGTTGATGATGCCGTTGTCGGACAGGAAGACCTGCCACGAATAGACGCGCACCAGATAGCTGGTGAAGAAGGGGATGACCATCAGGAACACCGCCCAGCGCCGCGCCGTCTCCCCCAGCTTGAAGGCGATGCCATATGCACAGGGAAATGCCAGCGCGCTGGTGATGACCGACGCCGACAGCGCCAGAAGCAGGGTCCTGAAATAGGCGTCCCAGAAAACGCCGCGGCCCAGCATCCGCACCCAGTTGACGGTGTCGAAATCCGGCATCATCCGGAAGTTCTTGACCGTCCAGAAGCTGAGAGCGATGAGAAAGATCAGCGGCGCGAGGAAGAATGCAAGCTGCCACACCAGCATGGGCAGCGAGAAGGTCAGTCCATATAAGGTAATCGATTTCCGCATTTGCAGCAGCCCAGGCCCAAAGGGCGTCACATGCCGCAGTCGCAAGCGGCTTTCCGGGATGAAAGGGGCGGGCAAGCGCCCGCCCCGGAGATCTTACGATCCCTTGTATTCCGACCAGAAGTCGTTCCAGTCTTCAAGGCTCTGCTGCACCGGCAGCTGCCGGTACTTGATGCGGCCGTTGCGGATCAGGTCCATCGCATTGCTCTCGTTGAGCAGCATGCCCTGGCGCTTGGCCTCTTCCGGCGTTTCCTTGGCCAGCAGCTCCCAGCCCTTCTTGTTGGGGATGAGGCACGGATAGGCCGCCATGTTGGCCGACTTCACCTGGCCCTTGGCCGAAGTGATGTACTGGATCCATTTCTTGGCCAGATCGGCCTTCTTCGAGCCCTTGCCGATGCAGAAGGATTCGGTGAACTGAAGGCCGCCTTCCTCCGGAATGATGCTGCGCACCTTGGCGCCACCGCGTTCGAGCGCGCCGGTGATCCAGTCGCCGATGCCGGCCATGGCCAGCATCTGCCCGTTCTGGAGTGACGAGAAGGTGCCGCCGTAATCGAAGAAGCCGCCGATCTGCGGGCGCAGCGTCTTCATCTTCTCCTGCAGCTTGCCCCAGGCGGCGTCGTCGATGTCATAGGG
>JAEWHN010000158.1 GCA_023387775.1 Pseudomonadota bacterium
TCTTGAGACGGGCCGCCAGAAAGGCCAGCAGGGCAAGCCCGGAGCAATTGTCATTGGCCATCGACGGGTGGCAGATGTGTGCCGACAGAAGGACTTCCCGATCCGTCTCTCCGGGCAGAACGCACTCGCCGTAAGTCAGGCTGCCTTGCTTGAGCTCTGAATCTATCTCGACCCGATATTCGGCGTCCGGCATCTCCTCCAGCCGTTCATGAGCCATGCAGAAGCCCCAGTCCTCCGCGTAGTAGGACGTGCGATAGGGGATCGCCTGCGGCCGTTCCGGGAGCGTGTGAATGTGCTTCCTGAGCTCGCTGAGGGGCAGAACTCCCTTGAAGGGAGCGCTGTAGTTCAGGACGTGCAGGTTTGAATCTGCGAAGTCGACAATCGTGCGCCCTTGCATGTCCCTGATGCTGGCAGACCGGATGTTCCACTCCCTGGGCACCGTCCAGTCGAACACCTGCGTCCCGGACGGCACCTCATGGCGATCGAGCTCGATATGCTGCGCCAGTATGTCCAGCGTCTTGCGCACGCCGTCGCCGGTGATGCTGCGGCAGATCGGAAAGATCTTTTCCGCCAAGGCGTAGATCTCATGGCCGATATCGTCGCCGGCCGAAGGCTGCGCCGGATAGGGACCGGGACTTGCCTGATCCATCCGCTAACCCGCCAGCGGTGCCAGCGCGGCCGGCTCCCGGGCCCGCAAGGAACGATCGATGATGCCGTCGGACATCAGTCGCCTGATCTGGGCGATGCGCTGGAAGCGCGGGCCTTCGAATTCCTCGAGCGTCAGGTTGGAGGCCATGTAAGCAGCGTGGAGCTCTTCCGCGCCGGCGCGCGCGTCCCACTCTGCCCGGAAAGTTGGCAGGACCCTTGCGATCTTTTCGAAACTGACTCGGTAGGAACGCTTGTCCGGCCCGGCGTCGGCGGCGAACTGCAACCGGCAGCCCGGGACGACTTCGGCCACGATCCTAGCGATGTCCCGAATCCTGTAGTTGTGCTCGGTCCGGCCGACGTTGAACGCCTCGTTGTGGACCTTTTCGCGCGGCGCCTCCAGGCCTGCGATGAAAGCGCGCGATATGTCCTCTATGTGAACGATCGGCCGCCACGGGCTGCCATCGGACTTGAGCAGGATGACGCCCTCGGTGATGGCCCAGGCAACCAGATTGTTCAGGACGATGTCGCAGCGTAGCCTGGGCGACAGGCCATAGGCGGTCGCCGGACGAAAGTAGGTCGGCGAAAAGTCGCCGTCGGCCAGCCTGGAGATGTCTCGCTCGGCCAGCACCTTCGACCATCCGTAGGGCGTCACCGGGCTCAGGTCAGCCGTTTCATCGACCAGGCTGTCGCCGGCCGCTCCGTAGTTGCTGCACGACGATGCATAGAGGAACCGGCTGACGCCGGCGTCCCTTGCCGCCTGTGCGAAGCGCACGCTTGCCTTGTGGTTTATCTCGTAAGTCAGCTCAGGATCGAGATTTGAGAGCGGATCGTTGGAGAGCGCGGCCAGGTGGATCACCGCGTCGAAGCCGCGAAGGTCTTGCGGGGTCACGTCGCGTATGTCCTTGCGGATACCGGGAACCGCCACCAAGCTGCCGCCCGCTTCAAGGCTGCAGCGCTGATAGAGGTCGCTGTCGTAGCCGACCACATCGTGGCCTGCCTTCAAGAGCATGCGCACCATAACCGAGCCGATGTAGCCGAGATGGCCTGTCACCAGAACTTTCATTGATTGCCTCTTCTGCGTGAGAGCGAAATCCCGGCTCGAGGCCGAGCTTCCACCGACGCTAGCCCGCGGTGAACGCGGCAGGCGAGAACGACGAATGGCGGTAGGCACGCTCCATTTTCAATCCGCCGTTGGAGCGCGGCACGCCCAAAGGGGGGCGCAGGTTCGACAGTCTAAGCCATAGGAGGTAGGCGGCCCGGGTGCCGGCCGCATTCACAGGCCGGCAAGACTTGCCTGGCCCGCGCTAGATGCGCAACGGCAGCAGCAAGGAGGGCGGCGCCTGCCGCCAATGCCCGGCGGCGTCCCTGCTGCGGCGCGCCTGAACCCTGGCTGCCGCGACCACCGCAAATGCCACGAAGAAGCCTATGCCCGGGTCGGCGCTGCCGCTGGCCAGCGAGCCGGCCACCAGCCCCGCCAAGGCGCTGTTTCTTGCACTTGCCACCACGGCTTCGGTTTCGGGGGGCACCCAATTGCCCAGCCTTCCAAGCCCGCGTGCAGTGGCCGCCACCAGCGTTGCCATCAGGACGCTGCCCACCAGGCCCAGCTGCGAAAGCACGGCGATCAGCCAGCTCGAGGCCCGGGAACTGCCCATGCCGACGCCAAGCCCACTGGTGTCGCCGAAAGATTGCAGGCTTTGCAAATTCCAATAGGTGCGCTCCTGCCCGGAAGAGGAACTCGCCTTGTTGATCAAGGTCTTGTCGATGAGGTCGAGGAACGGGTCCAGCGTTCCCGGCCGGTAGATGAACACGGCCAGAATTGCCAAGAAGGCCATGACCAGCAGGGCGATGAGCTGCAGCTCGGCGGCCTCGACACGGTCGGCCAGCATGGAGCGCATGATGTGGAAAGCCACGACGAGGCCGAGCAGCAGCAAACCGACATAGGCCGTCGAAGAGGTGGAAAGGACCAGGAGCAGAAGCAGCAAGAGGGAAAGCCACTTCGCGAAGCGGTTCTTGGTGCGGCGCCAGTAGGTGTAGCAGAATGCAAGGCAGGCAAGCGACGCCGCGCCGAAAGCCGACGCTTCCGAATAGGCGCCCGCTATGCGCGAGAATCCGGCTTCGTTGGCCTCCGTGAGCATCACGTAGCTGGCGGTGCGGATCGGCTTCAGCAGGTCCCCGGCTCCCCCGAGCTTGCCCAGAAGGTCGATCAGCCCCATTGCCGCGTGTAGCGTGGACCAGACGAAGAAGCCGCGGCGCACCTGGGCAATCCTGTCGCCATTTATCAGCAGCACGCAGAGCGCAACGGCGGTGAAACCGCCGAGGACGAAATAACCCGTCTGCGAGGTATTGCCGGAGACGGGGGCGAGCGAGGCCTCCACCACGCCGAACCGGATCTTGGACTGTACGAAAACGATGGTTTGGCCGGCAAAGAAGCGCGGAAGAAGCCAGGCGCCGACCACGGCATAGAGCATCAGGGCGGCCAGCACCCAGATCGGGCCGACGCTGCCGAGTACCCGGCCCAGATCACTCCACACATGCCGTCTCGTGGCAACCGCTGCCACCAGAAGGGCCGCAAACATCGTGTAGATCAGCGGCGAGGAGCCGCCCAGCGAGGTCAGCGTCATCATGGCGGTGGAGCCGAAAGCCAGTGAGGCCAGGAGCCCGACGATAAGGAAGCCGCGGCTGAAGTAGGCAAGAATGAGCACCCCAGCGCATATGAGCAGTCCGGCCGGGGAGGGCTCCATTCGGGGTCAGTCTCCGGCTTCGCGCCAGGGCGAAATGACCGCGATGTGTTCTGCAGCTTCTCTCATGCAGGCCGCCGAAGGTCCCTGGAGTTCGGTAGCCACCATTTGGGAAGCGGGCATGTGGCGCAAGCAGGCCAATAGGCGTAGCCTATCCCCTCGGCGGAACGGCCTGCTGCCCAAATTGGCGGGAACGCCAGCCCGGGCCGCCTCATAGCAAGGAGGCGAATACCTCCCTTGGCGCGTTGACGGTCGGATGGCAGAGCGTCGAACATGGCATGGCTCGCGTGTATCCACCCACTCCACGCGGCCTGTCCGCCGATGTGCGACAGGTTGGGGAGCCGCTCCACCCCCGCCCCAAACCAGGGCGGCTCCCCGCATCCTGTTCGTGGCCCCACACTGAACAGAACGGGGCCGGGGCGCGGCAGGTCAGACAGAAAGCCCCACAGTCCAAGCTCTCGCATGTTCAATACTGGCTTCGAGTATCGCCCATGAAGTTTGGCACAAGCGGATTGAGAGGTCTCGCGCAGGATCTGGAAGGGCCAGCAGCCCGGCGCTATGCAGCCGCCTTTGCCCGACACCTGCTGCAGAGCGGCATGGCCTCGACGGGAGATGTCATCCTGCTTGGCCGGGATCTGCGCGCCTCCAGCCCGGAAATCGCCGGCAACTGCGCCGACGCCCTGGCGCGGATGGGATTTGCGGTCGCCGATTGCGGGGCCGTGCCCACACCGGCGCTGGCCCTCTGCGGCCTGAGCAGGAATGCCGCGTCGCTGATGGTGACCGGCTCCCACATCCCCGCAGACCGCAACGGCATCAAGTTCTACCGGCCGGACGGCGAGATCGACAAGGCCGACGAAAGCGCGATCGGCGCGCTTGCGGAAGCCATGCGAGTTTCCGGCGAGATGGAAGGCGGCATGCCGGCCAGCCCGCCCCGGCTCATTGATGCATCCTCCGAGTGTCTCGCGCTGTTCCTGGAGCGCAACAAGTCGCTTCTGCCGGCTCGAGCGCTGGCGGGGCTGAAGCTCGGGGTCTATCAGCACAGCACCGTCGCGCGCGACCTGCTGGTGGATGTGCTTGCCCATTATGGCGCCGATGTGCAGCCGCTGGGGCGAGCGGATAGCTTCGTGCCTGTCGACACGGAGGCAGTTTCGCCGGAAACGCTGGCCTCGCTGAGAGGATGGGCGCGCGCGCACGCGCTCGATGCGATCGTGTCGGCCGATGGCGACGGCGACCGGCCGCTCGTAGCCGACGAAAGCGGCAACCCGCTGCGCGGAGACTTGCTCGGGCTGGTGGCGGCGGAATTCCTGAAGGCGGAGACCATCGTGACCCCGGTGACCTCGAACTCCGGCATCGAAGCTGCGGGCGCCTTCGAGGTCGTCCGCACGCGGGTGGGATCGCCTTTCGTCATCGCCGGCATGGACGAGGCGGTCTCCGCGGGCAGGTCGCGGGTGATGGGGTTCGAAGCCAATGGCGGCGTGCTGACGGCTACCGATTTCGAGGCCAACGGCCGGACGCTTCGTGCTCTCCCGACGCGTGACAGCTTCTTGCCCATACTGGCAGTGCTTTCGCTGGCCGCAAGGCAGAAAAGGCCGCTTTCGCATATAGCCGCCAGCTATCGCCTGCCGGTGGCGGCTGCGGATCGGATTGAGAATTTCCCGACGGAAACGAGTTCGGCGCTGATGGCGCATCTTCGCGCGTCCGACAGCAATCTGTCGGCCTTCCTCGCCCCCATCGGGCAAGTCCGTTCGAGCAGCGATATCGACGGCCTGCGTGTTACGCTGGCAGACGGCCGCATAATCCACCTGCGCCCGTCCGGCAACGCGCCGGAGATGCGGTGCTACGTGGAGGCGGAAACCGAAGCGAGCGCCGAGGCCCTGCTGCAAGCGGGGCTGGAGCGAATTCGCGCCTGGGCCGACCGCCATGGCACCGCTGCCGCCAACGGGCCGCTGCGCGCCTGATACGCCGGCCCTGTGTTCCAGTTTCAGGAGCGGCCGTAGCGGTCCTCGAAGCGGACGATGTCGTCTTCGCCGAGATAGGAACCGGACTGAACCTCGATCAGCTCGAGCGGGATCTTGCCCGGGTTTTCGAGCGCGTGGACCTCGCCCAGCGGAATGTAGGTGGACTGGTTCTCGGTCAGGAGCAGCACCTCGTCGCCCTTGTAGACCCTGGCGGTTCCGCGCACCACGATCCAGTGCTCGGCGCGGTGGTGGTGCATCTGCACCGACAGCTTCGCCCCCGGCTTCACGGTGATGCGCTTGACCTGGTCGCGCTCGCCGAAATCGATCGAGTCATAGTGACCCCAGGGCCTGTAGACCTCGCGATGGTTCAGGTGCTCGTGCCGGCCGTTCTTCTTGATGAGGTCGACTATGGACTTGACGTCCTGGACCTTGTCCTTGCGGGCGATGAGAACGGCGTCCTTGGTCTCGACGACCACGAGGTCCTCGATGCCCACCAGCGCCACGAGCCTTGACTCCGCCCGCACCAGATTGTTGGCGCTGTCGAGCGAGAGCACGTCGCCGCCAAATGCATTGCCGCTATCGTCACGGTCCTGCACTTCCCACAGGGCGGACCACGAGCCGATGTCGCTCCAGCGCGCCTTCAGCGGAACGACGGCGGCATGCGCCGTCTTTTCCATCACGGCATAGTCGACGGATTCCGAAGGGCAGGCCTCGAAGGCGCGCGCGTCGACCCGCACGAACTGCATGTCCGGCTTCAGGGCCCCGGCCGCCTTTTGGCAGGCGAGAAGGATGTCCGGCCGGAAGCGCTCGAGCTCTTCCAGGAAGCGGCTGGCCCGGAACAGGAAGATGCCGCTGTTCCAGTAATAGTCGCCCGACGCCAGGTAGCGCGCGGCGGTTTGCGCGTCCGGCTTCTCCGCGAAGCTGTCAACGGCAAAGCCGCCCTCGGCAAGCGCCGCGCCGCGCCTGATATAGCCATAGCCCGTCTCGGGCCGCTCCGGCACGACGCCGAAGGTGACGAGCCTGCCTTCCTGCGCCAGCGGCACGCCGGCGGCAATCGCCTCCTGGAACTGCGCCACATCGCGGATGAAGTGGTCGGCGGCCAGAACCAGCATCAGCGGGTCGTCGCCGTCGCGCCGGGCATAGAGGGCGGCAAGCGCGATAGCGGGCGCTGTATTGCGGGCGACGGGCTCCAGCAGCATCGTCAGGTCTTCCTGCCCGATCTGGCGCAACTGCTCGGCCACGAGAAACCTGTGCTCCTCGTTGCAGATCAGCAGCGGGGTGGTCGCCTCCATTCCTTCCAGCCGCATGACCGTTTCCTGAAGCAGGCTGCGTTCGCCGGTCAGCGCGTGGAACTGCTTGGGGTAGTGCTGACGGGAAAGGGGCCAAAGACGAGTGCCGGAACCGCCGGCCATGATCACGGGCAGGAACATGAAAACCCCCTCGGGAATATCGAATGTGCGGCGCTAAATGGCTCTGCTCGGAAGCGAAGGCAGGCGGGTCGCGCTCCACCTCGGCAGCATTTTTCCAACATTTGCAATACTTATTCAAACTTGACCGGGATGGCCAATCGAATTTTCGCGCCGCGGCTGACTGCTCGTCGAGCCGTGAATGCGAGCGGCCGCCGAGCGAGCTCCGCATTCGCCACGATGCACGTATCGCGGCGTTGCAGCGGGCGGAAGATGCCGCCATGCTGAACACCAGTGCGGCCGGGTGCCGAGTCGCGTCAGTGCCGCCAATGGAACGAGGATTTCCGACGTGAACGAACAGACCGAAAAACGCCTCGAGGCACTTCGCAAGCGCATGGCCGAGACCGGAACGGGGCTGGTTGCCATCGCGCCCGGCTCGCATATGGACTGGGTGCTGGGCTTTCACCCGCATCCCGACGAGCGGCCCTGCCTCCTGTTGATCGCGCCGGAGAAGGAGGCATTCCTGATGCCGGCGCTGAATGCCGAAGGCACGCGCGAATTCACCGACATCGAGTTCTTCAACTGGGCCGACGATGTGGGTCCGGTCGCGGCGCTCGAAAACGCGCTGGCCGCCATCGGCGCCTCTGCCCCCGGGCTCGTGGCGCTTGACGAGACGATGCGCGCGGATTTTGCGCTGCTGCTGCTCGACGCGCTGCCCGCCGACACCAGGCGCGATTTCACGCCCAATACGCTCGGCGGCCTGCGCATGCGCAAGGACGGCACCGAATACCAGAAGCTCAAGATGAATGCCGGCATCGCCGATCGCGCCATGCAGACGGCCTTCGCCAGGATCAGGCCCGGCATGACCGAGAAGCAGGTCGCGGCGGAAATTCGCGCTCACTTCTCTTCCGAAGGCGCCGCGCCGCAGTTCTGGATCGTCGGCGCCGGCGGCAACGGCGCGTTCCCGCACCATTCGGCAAGCGAGAAGGTCGTGGAAGAAGGCGACGCGGTGGTCATCGACATTGGCGGGCGCAAGGACGGCTTCCCTTCCGACATCACGCGCATGGCGGTGATCGGCCAGCCGCCGGAAGGCTATGGCGAGATCCATGCGATCGTCGAGAAGGCGGTGCAGGCCGCGCTCAAGGCCGCCCGCCCGGGCGTGCTGGCCAGGGAAGTCGACGCCGCGGCCCGCAAGGTCATCGCGGATGCCGGCTATGGCGAATTCTTCGTGCATCGCACCGGCCATGGCATGGGCATCGACGGCCACGAGCCGCCCTACATCACCGCGACCTCGGAAACGGTGCTCGAGGAGGGCATGGTGTTCTCGATCGAGCCGGGCATCTACCTGCCCGGCCGCTTCGGCATCCGTCTCGAGGACATCGTCATCCTGCGCGAGGACGGTCCGGAAATCCTGTCGGAACTGCCGCGCGACGCGCATTACGTTTCCGTCTGATTGAAGCGGGAAGCCCTGGGTGGGGCTCTGCCCCGCTTTCGCCTGAGGTGACTTCGGCGGCGCGACTGGTATTGTGGTCTTGAAAGCAGTCCGTTCCACTTTGGAGGGATCATGCGTATCAAGCTGGGAGAAGTCGTCCTCGCCCTGCTGCTGCTGATCGGCGGCTTGTGGCCTGCGCAGGCAAGGTCTGCCGAGCGACCGGCGCAAGCGGCGGGGGCAATTTCGCTGCTTCCGCCCGGGCAGAGCACGGATCATTCCATCGACATTGGCGGGCGCGCGCTTGAATACCGGGCCAAAGCCGGCACCCTGTCGCTGCTTTCGGGCGAAGGGGAGGTTACCGCCAAGATTTTCCATGTCGGCTATTCCGTTCTCCCGCAAGGGCGGCGGGCGCCTGATCCCGCGCGCCCCATCACTTTCGTGTTCAATGGCGGGCCGGGAGCGGCTTCGGCCTATCTTCATCTCGGGGGGCTTGGCCCGCGCATCATCGCGACCGCCGCCGACGGCAATTTCCTGCCGCCGCCGCAGCGGCTCGAGGACAATCCGAGCACCTGGCTCGACACCACCGATCTGGTCTTCGTCGACCCGGTCGGCACCGGCTACAGCCGCGAGGCGCCGGGCCAGGAGACGCGCAGTTTCTGGGGCGTGAAGCAGGACGCCATGTGGATGGGCGCCTTCATCCGCCTCTATCTGGCTGAGGAAGGCCGCACCGCATCGCCGGTGTTCCTTGCCGGCGAAAGCTATGGCGGCTTCCGCGTCGCGCTGCTTGCAAGGACGCTGCAGGAAGACGTCGGCTTGAGCCCGAGCGGCGTCGTGCTCATTTCGCCGGCGCTCGAATTCGCGCTTGTTCGCCCCGACGAATTCCAGCCGCTGCATTGGGCGCTGGAGCTGCCCTCGCTTGCGGCCGTGCGCCTGAACGGCGAGGGCGTCGCCGGCCGCGAACTGCGCGAGCGGCTGGCCGACATAGAGCGCTACGCATTGGGCGACTATCTCGTGGCGCTTGTGAGCGGACTTGAGCAGGGCGGCCGGGCGGCGAGCCGGCGCGTGGCGGAAATCACCGGCCTGCCGCTCGAACTCGTCCAGCGCAATTTCGCGCGCATTCCAACCATGCTCTTCGCCAAGGAGTTTGCGCGCGCCAGGGGCAATGTGCTCAGCTTCTACGACGGTGCGATTGAAACAGGGGACATCGCCCCAGACAGTTTCAGGCTTGGCGGCCCGGACCCGGTGCTCGACCGCAGCGTGCCGGTGCTCACATCGGCCTTCGTCAACTATGTGCGCGACGAGCTGAAATTCCGCACGGATCTGAGCTATCGGATGCTCAATCATGAAGTCAGCGGCAATTGGGACTATGGCACAAGTCCAACCCACCAGGGCTATGTCGGCGTCATGTCCGACCTTCAGCAGGCGCGCTCGCTAAATCCCGCGCTGGAGGTGCTTATCGTCAACGGATACACCGATCTGGTCACGCCCTACATGACCTCGGCCTATCTCGTCAGCCAGCTGCCTTCCGTGCCGGGCGCAAGGCCCATCCGTGTCGAGACACTGGAAGGCGGGCACATGATGTACTTCCGGCCGGAGAGCCGCCCCGCCCTCAAGAAGCTTGTGTCTGAACTATACCGGCCGGCGCAGTGAGGGGCGGTGGAGGCGCGTCGCCCCCATAAGCATGCGTAATGCCCACATCAGTTGAATAAATTTCGGAAATAAATCGCCAGAGCATAACTTGGCTGCACCAACCTACCTGGAGAGGAGCAGCCCACAATGACTGACGACATGTTGCACGTGATGAAATGGCACAACGGCGAGAAAGATTATTCGCCGTTTTCGGATGCCGAGATGACGCGCCGCCAAAACGACGTTCGCGGCTGGATGGCCAAGAACAATGTCGATGCGGCGCTGTTCACCTCTTATCACTGCATCAACTACTATTCCGGCTGGCTGTACTGCTATTTCGGGCGCAAGTACGGCATGGTCATCGACCATAACAACGCCACGACGATTTCGGCCGGCATCGACGGCGGCCAGCCCTGGCGCCGCAGCTTCGGCGACAACATCACCTACACCGACTGGCGCCGCGACAATTTCTATCGCGCCGTGCGCCAGCTGACCACGGGCGCCAAGCGCATCGGCATCGAGTTCGACCAGGTCTCGCTCGACTTCCGTCGCCAGCTTGAAGA
>JAEWHN010000208.1 GCA_023387775.1 Pseudomonadota bacterium
GCCATAGAGGAATGCGAGGTCGTCGTGGTCGGGGTGGGAAAGCGGAAAGTCGCGCTTTACGCGTTCGGTCAGCGCGGTCGCCGCATCGACGAAGTCACGCGCACGGCTCCTGCCGAATTCCAGCCCGAACTGCCGGCAATCGGCGAGCGCATAGAAGGCACCGCCACAAGCGATGTCGAAGACGATTTCGCCGTGGCCCGGAAGATCAACGCTCAGGTCGCGCGCGAACAAAAACGCCGGCACGCTTTCGAACGACACCGCCCCCGCCTTGCCGTCCTTCACCTCCACCGAGGCGACGACCATCCCGCACGGGCATTCGACGTTGACCGTCGTCACCGGCTCGCGCGCCGGTACCAGGCCCTGGTCGACGGCATAGCGGCCGAGCGCGATGACGGCGTGGCCGCACATGGTGGAATAGCCTTCATTGTGCATGAACAGCACGGCAAGGTCCGCGCCCGGCAGGTTCGGTTCCACCAAGAGCGCGCCATACATGTCGTAGTGGCCGCGGGGCTCGAACATTAGCATCCTGCGCAGATGGTCGAGGTGGTCGCGCACATAGGCGCGCTTCTCAAGGATCGTGCCGCCCGGAATGGGCGGGTAGCCGCCGGTGACGATCCGAAGCGGCTCGCCGCCGGTGTGCATGTCGATGACGCTCAGCGTGTCCATTCCGGGCGGCCTCCTGCTCAGGCGCAAATGCACTTGGGCAGGAGACGATTGTCAAGCGGGACCGGCTTGCGCCTCATGGCTTCGAGCCCGATCGGCCACTACTCCGCCGCGGTTCGGTGAGTCGTGCCTCGGCCTTCCACGGCCTCAACGATGGCTGCGGTGAATGCATCGAGGTCTGAGGGCTGCCGGGAGGTGATGATGTTGCCGTCATGCACCACCGCGCTGTCTTCCCACTTCGCGCCGGCATTGATCACGTCGGTGCGGATGGACTTGTAGGAGGTGGCGCGCTTGCCCTTGATGAGGCCGGCTTCAACCAGCAGCCATGGCGCGTGGCACACGGCTGCAAGCGGCTTGCCGGTGGCATGGAACTCCTTGATGAAGTTGATGGCGGCGGGCTCGACCCGCAGCAGGTCCGGATTGATCACTCCGCCGGGCAAGACCAGGGCGTCATAGTCGGAGGGCTTGACCGAGCCGAGGGTCTTGTCGACCTTCACCGGCCGGCCCCAGTCCTTCATTTGCCAGCCCATGATCTCTCCCTCCTTCAGGGAGATGACGTCCACGCTGGCCCCCGCCTCCTTCAGCTTCTTTTGCGGCACTTCCAGTTCCGATTGCTCGAACCCGGTGGTGGCGAGGATCGCGATCCTTGCTTTTGCGATGGCAGGCATTGGCATTCTCCTTCGAGTGAATTGCTCTCTGGAGAATGAACGCCCTCGCCGCGCTATCGTTCAGGCCGCTCCGTCAATTTCGACCCGGGTGCGAAAACATGTCCTGCAGGGTGGCGAAAGGCATGCCGTCGCGCGAGAAGTCGAAGGTTCCCTCTTCCAGCATCTCGCGCGAGGCCTTCTGCAGCATGCCGAAGGCGTAGGTCGTAAGCTTGGAGCCGAGCGAAATGCGCCTGGCGCCCGCCTCGCTCAGCGCGGCCACGCTGAAGCCCGGCACTGCCAGCACGTTGACCGGCCTCGACACCGCCGAGCAGATCCTGCGCACTGTCTCGATGTCGGTGATGCCAGGCGCGTAAAGCACGTCGGCGCCCACCTTTTCGAAGGCCTGCAGCCGGGCAATCGTGTCGTCTATGTCTGGGCGCCCGTGCAGGAAATTCTCGGCCCGCGCGGTGAAGACGAAATCGCGCCGCAGCGCCCGCGCGGCCTCCACCGCCGCCGCCACACGCTCCACGGCGTGCGAGAACCCGTAGATCGGGGCGTCGGCGTCGCCGGAAAAATCCTCGATCGAGCAGCCGGCCAGCCCCGCTGCTGCGGCGGCGAAGATGGTTTCGGCCGCGGTTTCGGGGCTGTCGCCCTTGCCCTTTTCAAGGTCCGCCGAAACGGGGAGGCTGGTGGCCGACACCAGTTCCCTGCAGTGCGTAATCATCATGTCGAAGGGCACCCCGCCGTCGGGCAGGCCGCGCGAAAAGGCGAACCCCGCGCTGGTGGTGGCCAGCGCCTTGAAGCCGGCGGCGGCGAGCAGCTTTGCCGTGCCTATGTCCCACGGATTGGGAATGACGAAGGCGCCGTGGCCCTCATGTAGCTTGCGAAAAACCGTGCCCTTGTCCATTGCAACGACCCCCAGCCTTGCATGCAGCCGCAACAATTCCGCTTCGGCAACCCCGGCGCCGGCCCCGCGGCGAAGAAGCGCCGCCCTTCCGGCCGGCCAGAGCGGCTCCGGCGACAAGTTAAAGCGTGGTTTCGGGTCGCGGTCAAAGGCATTTTGCGCCCGCGGGCCGGCTGCCACGCCCGACTCGCCGCTACTGCGGCGCGCTTGATCGGCAAGCCCTGCTCCCGCTGTGCCAGGTCCCGCCCGCGGCCCTGAAATCCGCAGCCTGGCCGCGATCGCGTGACGGATCCGGCTCAAATGCCCCTTCGATAAGCGCTTTGAATCAGCGTGTTAGGTTGTGTGATCGACAAACCGCCCGGAGAGGGGTTTTGGCATCCAATATCCTGTTGACACGCCAATAATCTTGTGACCTGATTGCATCAGGTGAAATAATTTTTCTTAATGTGAATGCGCAAGCGGAACATTTACTCACCTGCTCACTGCGGCTCTTTGATGATCGCCTGAAGGTAGTCGAAGGGGAGAAATGGATGACAGAGTGAAGCGGCATCCATAGCTTGTCCAGGCCGTATTTCATGCAGCGGCCGCCGTGCAGCCCATGAACGGAAATGTTGCGGGGAGGATTCCCCAGGCTTGATCCTGGGACTTGGCCTTGGTGGCGCGTGGTGCACGAACGCTAGGCTGACCGCGAGCAAATCGCGCAGTTCTGACAACAGCAGGACCCCTGTTCCGGCTCAACAGCGACGTTGGCGCAGCGATATTTCGCCGCCGGCGGCGCCGGGTGTCCGGCAGGGCAAGCCAGGCTTTTGCCTTCTGCGCAGCCAAATCGACAAACAGCAACGCTGCAAGCTCGTCCCGGGGGGAGCCGGGGCCGGCAATCAAAGGTGACTTCGGAGGTGTCGGGCGAAGACAGCCCCAATCAATGGCCGGTCCAGCCACACAACAAGAAAGGCCGGCCCGAGCGAAAAAGAACAAGTCAAGAGGAGGAGGAAACTCGATGACTTCCACTGCACGAAAACGGGGCGCTTGCGCGTCACGAACTGGCTGCCTGGCTGAGGGCGGCTCCGGAATGCAGGCAGAACAGAGGGGAGGGGACAGATGAGTCACCCTGGAAGCGGGACGGTAGACGTCCTTGAATACGAGCAGGGCAATCTTCAGACCGGCACGAACTGGTGGGGCGCCTTCGTCATCGGTCTTGCCGGAACCATTCTGGTAACCGGCGCTGCGCCAGCGTTCCTTACGGTCTTCGGCGCATCCTACATTCCCTTCATCACCTTCTTCACGCTCACGGGCGTGGTGCTGTGCCTGCTGCTGGCGGAGCTGTCGGCGATGATGCCGGGGCGCACGGGCGGCTCGCCGTCCTACGCCTATCCGGCCTACAAGGACCGCTGGCCGCGGCTTGCGCCGCATGTCAACGGCGTCACGGCATGGATGTACTGGGTCGGCTGGATGCCGGTGGCGCCGCTGAACATGATCCTGGCGTCGTTCTACATCACCCATCTGTTCGGGCTGGACACCACCAGCGGCATCACGCCGGTCAGCACCTTCATCCCGTGGTGGACGCTGGGCATCACGGCCGTCGGCCTGATCATCCTGTCGATCCCGGCCTATCTGGGCATCCGCTTCGGCACCTCGATGGCGACGATCCTGGCGGTGCTGTCGATGATCCCGCTCACCTTCCTGTCGATCGGCTTCATCTTCAACCTCGACGCCGCCAACTGGAGCGAGCTGGCCGGCTTCCCGCATCTCGACGGATCGAGCTTCTTTGATCCTGTCGGCGGCTACCCCGCCTGGATCATGTACATCGCCTATGCGTTCCCGCTTTTGTGGACCGTGATCGCCTATGAGGCGGCGGCCTGCTACATCGGCGAGTGCAAGCATCCCGGCCGCGACGCCAAGATCGCGATGACGCTCGAGGGCGGCTACGGCGTGTTCGTCTACACGATGCTGCCGATCTCCTTCGTCGTCGTGCTGGGCGCGCAGGCCATCTCCGACCCGGCCCTCGTCGACCCGAAGACCATGTTCGTCACCTTTGCCAGCAACATCTTCCCCGGCGTGGCCGGTGCGGTGATGGAATGGCTGATGGCGATCATGCTCATCATCGCCCTGGTGCTCTCGGCGCTGAACTCGCTGATGGGCTGCTCGCGGTCGCTCTACCAGATGTCGCTGGACGGGCAGTTCCCCCGCTTCTACCAGCATCTGAACAAGCACCATGTGCCCGACCGCGCCATGATGACCAATGTCGGCGCCAGCCTGCTCATTGCCTTCATGGGCGGCGCGATCGAGATCTATTCCTTCTCGAACGTCGGCTATCTCGGCTCCTTCGTGCCGGTGCTGATCGCCTACTACCTCCTGCGCAAGGACCGGCCCAACGTGCACCGTCCGTTCCGCCTGCCGGAGTATTTCAAGTATATCGCGCTCATTCTGGCTGCGCTGTACTTCTTCGTCTGGCTGGTTGGCGGGGTCATCTACTCCTACATCGGCGGGCAGGCGATCTACTACTTCCTCGGCATCGGGGCCACCTTCATGTACCTGCCGCTCTATTGGTACCGGAAGTGGGAAGACCGACGGGACGGCTACGTCTCCGCGGGCATCACGGCCTGACGGAACCCTCGGGAGAATGGGCAGGATGATCCGGAATTTGTTCGCAAGATCGCAGTCCGACGGCGACCAGCAGGTCGCGCAGAGGGTTCTGATCGCCTCGGAAGGTCGGCGCTTCAACAGCGAAGTGATCGATCTGGCGGTGCGCATGGTAAAGGCCCAGGGCGGGCAAGCCCGGGTGCTCACCATCGCACGGCTCTGGGGAACCGGCTTCGGCCTGCCCAATCCCGGCCTGCGGCCCAGCAGGCGCGAGATGGCCGAGCAGGAAGAGAATGTCAGCTGGGCCATCGAGCAGCTGGAGAATGCGGGCGTGAATGCCGATGGTCACATCGTCACCACCCGCAATCCCCGAAAAAGCATTCTGAAAGAGGCGAAGCGCCAAGGGTGCGACGCCATCATCATGGGTGCCGATCCGCGCCGCCCATGGTTCATCCGCGGCATGATGTGGAGCCAGGAGCCGTACCGGGTGCGCGCGCACACGCGCATCCCGGTGCATCTCGTCTGTCCCACTGGGCAGCACTAGGCTTTTTGTCATTTCGGCGCGCGCGGAGCGCGTCGGGCGACGGAAGGCGAATTGGCCGGCTTCGACGCTGTCGGAGCCGGTCTCTTTGTCTTGGGGCCGGCGGTCAGGCGCTGCCGGTCGAGCCGAAGCCGCCGGCGCCGCGCCCGGTCGAGCCGGCCAGGCTCTGCTCTTCCAGCTTCACCCGCGTCACCGGCGCGAAGACGATCTGCGCGATGCGCATGCCGCGCTCGACATAGAACTCCTCGTCGCCGTGGTTGATCAGCAGAACCTTCACCTCGCCGCGATAGTCGCTGTCGATGGTGCCGGGCGTGTTGAGGCAGGTGATGCCGTGCCTGAAGGCGAGGCCGGAGCGCGGCCGCACCTGGCCCTCGTAGCCTTCGGGAATTTCGAAGATCAGGCCGGTTGGCACCAGGGCGCGCCGGCCGGGCAGGATGAGCAGCGGCCGGTCCTCTGGCACTGCCGCGCGCAGGTCCATGCCAGCGGCGCCGGCCGTCTCGTAGGCGGGCAGGTCGAGGCCACGGGCTTCGGGAAGTCGGACGACGCCGACGGTCGGGAGGGTCTGGGAGGTCGTGTTCATGGCGGCGTTCTATCCTCCGCTTCTCGGCTTTCGTCAATTCGCAAGCGATGCATAGGCGGATTTTGGCCTTCGAATGCATGATCTTGAAAGGGCGACGTAGCTGGTTGAGATTGTGCACGCCCAACGGATTGGTCTGGATGAGTTTGGTCAAGCCGATCACATACACTTCTCATGCCGAGACCGTGCTTCGCGAGCGCCGACTCGAAAAAGCTTGGATCGAGCAGACAGTCCAATTTCCGGATTGGCGAGAGGCCGATCCGTCGGGTGCAGTCGACAGGCGGTTTCGGGTCCTCCATGAAAGAGGTGGACGGGTGCTGCGCGTAGTGTGCGTGGAAACAGTCGGCGAAATCCGTATAATCTCAGCGTTCCTCGATCGCCGGGCGAGAAAGCCGACATGACCTTGAAAGTCGAATACGACGCGGAAGCAAATGCCGCCTACATCCGCTTCTCATCGGAGCCGGTTCAGGACAGCGAGGAAGTGTCGCAAGGCATAGTGCTTGATTATGACGCGGATGGACGCATCGTCGGCATGGAAGTGCTGGGCGCGCGCGAGCACCTGCCGCCCGCCGTCTTGACAAAGGCAGCATAGGCTTCGCGCCATTTTCTCGACAGCCGGGTAGCCTCCTGCTAGAAGCCCGCGCAACAACAGGATCATCACACATGGCCGAAGACATAGCCAAGGCGGTCGCGCGCCGCCGCACCTTCGCGATCATCGCGCATCCGGACGCCGGCAAGACCACGCTCACCGAAAAGCTGCTGCTGTTCGGCGGCGCCATCCAGCTCGCCGGCGAGGTGAAGGCCAAGAAGGACCGCATCCAGACCCGTTCCGACTGGATGAAGATCGAGCGCGAGCGCGGCATCTCCGTCGTCACCTCGGTCATGACCTTCGAATATGGCGACAACGTCTTCAACCTGCTCGACACGCCTGGCCACGAAGACTTCGCCGACGACACTTATCGCACGCTCTCGGCGGTGGATGCGGCGGTCATGGTCATCGACGCCGCAAAGGGCATTGAGCCGCGCACGCTGAAGCTGTTCGAGGTCTGCCGCCTGCGCGACATTCCCATCATCACCTTCGTCAACAAGATGGATCGCGAGGCGCGCGACATCTATGAGATCCTTGACGAGATCGAGCAGAAGCTGGCACTCGACACCGCGCCCATCACCTGGCCCATCGTCCAGGGCAAGACCTTTGCCGGCACCTATCACCTGGTCGAAAACGCGGTCCGCCGCGGCGACGACGAAAAGGAGCGCACGCCGGTCCACGGCCCCGATTCCAACCGCGCCGCCGGCCTTCTGCCCGACAACGACCGCCCGGCCTTCATCGAGGAGCTGGAACTGGCGCGCGAGGCCTGCCGCCCGTTCGACCTGGAAGCCTTCCGCCAGGGCCACCTGACCCCGGTCTATTTCGGCTCGGCGCTGCGCAATTACGGCGTGCGCGACCTGATCGAGGCGCTGGGCGACTATGGCCCGGCGCCGCGCGCGCAGGAGGCGGACACCCGTAAGGTCGAGGCGACGGAGGAGAAGATGACCTCCTTCGTGTTCAAGATCCAGGCCAACATGGACCCCAACCACCGCGACCGCATCGCCTTCGTGCGCGTCTGCTCCGGAACGCTCCAGCGCGGCATGAAGGCCAAGCTGGTACGCACCGGCAAGCCGATCAGCCTGTCGGCGCCGCAGTTCTTCTTCGCCCGCAGCCGCATCACCGCCGACGAGGCCTATGCCGGCGACGTGGTCGGCATTCCCAACCACGGCACGCTGCGCATCGGCGACACGCTGACCGAGGGCGAGGAGATTCTGTTCCGGGGCGTGCCCAACTTCGCACCGGAAATCCTGCGCCGCGTGCGCCTGGGCGACGCCATGAAGGCCAAGAAGCTGAAGGAAGCCCTGCAGCAGATGGCCGAGGAGGGCGTGGTGCAGCTGTTCCAGCCCGAGGATGGTTCGCCGGCCATCGTCGGCGTGGTCGGCGCGCTGCAGATCGACGTGCTCAAAGAGCGCCTCAACATCGAATACACGCTGCCGGTCGATTTCGAGATGTCGCGTTTTTCGGTCTGCCGCTGGATCGACGCCGACGACAAGGCCGACCTGCAGCGTTTCGTCGAGTCGCATCGTGGCGACATCGCCCGCGACCTCGACAACGATCCGGTGTTTTTGGCCCAGCACGAGTTCTCGCTGAACTACGAGGCCGAGCGCTGGAAGGCGATCCGGTTCACTGCGGTCAAGGATTATCAGGTCCGCGACAAGGCGGCGTGATCCGCACGCCTTACCTTCCCTCGATGGGAAGCAATCGGATAAGGCGCGACCTACCCCCACTCGGCCTCGCTTCGCTCGGCACCTCTCCCTCTCAAAAGGGGAGAGGAAGGGCGCCAAGCTCGCGGACGGCGTTTCCTCTTCCCCGTCGACCGGGGGAGAGGTGGTTTGCGAAGCAAACCGGAGTGGGGGTCGAATTCTCTATG
>JAEWHN010000234.1 GCA_023387775.1 Pseudomonadota bacterium
CGGTGATCTGGCAGTTCACCAACATCTGGAACGACTTCCTGTTCGGTGCCTCTTTCGGGGACTTCAAGTCGCAGCCGATGACCGTTGCACTGAACAATCTCGTTTCATCCTCGAGCGGCGTGAAGGAATACAACGTCCATTTTGCCGGCGCGATCCTGGCGGCCTTGCCGACGCTGGTCGTCTACCTCGTGTCGGGCCGATATTTCGTGCGGGGCCTCATGGCCGGCGCGGTGAAGGGTTAGAGCATGTCGTTCCTGCAGATTCGCAATCTCGAAAAGACCTTTGGCAGCGTGAAAGTGCTGAAGGGCATCGATCTCGACGTGGAGGAGGGCGGCTTCCTGGTCCTTGTCGGACCCTCCGGCTGCGGAAAGTCCACCCTGCTCAACTCCATCGCGGGACTGGAAGCGATCACTGGCGGCTCGATCAGCATCGGCGGCAAGGTGGTCGATGGTCTGCATCCCTCACAGCGCGACATCGCCATGGTGTTCCAGTCATATGCGCTCTACCCGAACATGAGCGTGGCGGGAAACATCGGATTCGGCATGGAGATCCGTGGCGTGCCTAAGCCGGAACGCGAAAAGGCCATCGCTTCCGTTGCCGAGATGCTGCAGATCGGCCATCTGCTCGACCGCAAGCCGAGCCAGCTTTCCGGCGGCCAGCGCCAGCGTGTCGCAATCGGCCGGGCGCTGGTGCGCAATCCGCAGGTGTTCCTCTTCGACGAACCGCTGTCCAACCTCGATGCCAAGCTTCGGGTCGACATGCGCACCGAAATCAAGCGGCTGCACCAGCGCATGGGTACGACCATCGTTTACGTCACCCACGACCAGATCGAGGCGATGACGCTGGCTACCAAGATAGCCGTGCTGAAGGACGGAGTGCTGCAGCAATCCGGCACGCCGGCCGAAATCTACAACAATCCGGCCAATCTCTTCGTTGCCGACTTCATGGGGTCGCCGGCCATGAACCTCATTCCGGTGACGATTGCCAGGAACGGTTCGGGTGTCTCCATTTCGACGCATCGCGAGGAGCAGGACCCGCTCGTCCTCGGCGTGCCCAACGCGCCAGGGGGGCTCTCGGCGCATGACGGCAGGGAGGTGATCTTCGGCATCCGCCCCGAGGCGCTGACGGATCGCGACGGCGCTGACCGCAATGCGCTCAACATCGCGGAAAGCGAATGCCTGATCGAGGTGGTCGAGCCGGCGGGTTCCGATACGTTCGCCGTGACCCGACTGGGCAAGAAGCACGTGACCGCGCGGCTGCGCGCCGACGCGAACGTGGCTGCCGGCAAGAAGATGAAGCTGGCGTTCAATCTCGACAGGGCGGTGTTCTTCGACCCGGCCAGTGGCCAGCGGATCGTCTGAGGGGCGGAGCGTGACCGCCGTCAACAACCGCGCTCTGGCCTCCGAAGCGAAAGCGGCCGCAATCGCCTGCGCCGCAGCAGTTGCTGGATCGAACTGGCGGCTCACATGGGATCGAGGGCAGGCCGACGTGTTCGCCATTGGCGGTGCCCTGCACAACCTGGTGTTCCGCCTGGGCAATGGCTGTGCCGTCACGCCGCTGGCGGAAGCGCCTTGGATCAGTGAGCTTTCCATTGGCGCGGATAAGTCGATCCCGGCGCATCTGCGCCAGCTTGGCGGGGAATGGCCGTGTGTTCCGTTCGGCACCACCGCGATCGATCTGCATCACCACGGATTCGGCGCAGACAATGTATGGCATGTGGTGGAACGCGCGGCAGATGCCATTACATTGGCCATCGACTATCCTGACCATCATCCGCTAAAACGCCTGGAGCGCCGTATTGTGGGGGTCCCGGGGCGGGCGGCCATCGCCATCGAGTTGACGGTCGAAGCGCGGACCCGCTGCATCTTGCCGGTCGGCCTGCATCCGATCTTCCGGCTTCCCGAAAAAGGGCGCGGCATGTGGCTAGAGCCCGGTCCTTTTGTGCGCGGCTATACCTTTCCGAAGGTGTTCGAAAAGGGCGTGTCACGTCTGAGGCCAGGTGCAGAGTTCACGTCACTCGGCGCGGTGCCACTGGCGGGCGAGGGGGTAGCCGACCTTTCACGGCCGCCGGCCGGTCTGCGCGAAGAAATACTTCAACTTGCCGGCGTCGGCGGATGCGTTTGCCTCGACTACCCGGACGACGGGTATCAAGCGCGGCTGGACTGGAACGCGGATGACTTTCCCTCGCTGGTGATTTGGCTCTCCAACCGAGGCCGCGCCGCGCCGCCCTGGTCGAACAGCTTTCGTGGCATCGGCATCGAGCCGGTGAACGGCTTTTTCGACGACACCGGACTTGCACCCCATGTACCGGCTGACCTGTCGCTTGGGCGCCAATTCCACGCCGGCGAGAGATGGACGACACACTATCGAATTTCGGCATCCAGTCTTGCCGCCTCCCAACATGAAGGACCGACAGCATGAAACGCTCGCGCGTCAACGAAATCATCCGCGAGGGAGACGCCTTCATCCGCTCCTTCGGCTATGTCATGCCGCCCTTTGCCTATTGGTCGCCGGAGGAAATGAAGATGCGTCGTCCGGCGGGCATCGTTGAATCGCGCCTCGGCTGGGACATCACCGACTACGGGCAAGGCAAATATGACGAGCTCGGCCTGTTCCTGTTCACCGTGCGCAACGGCCGCGCCGAAGACCTCTCGCGCGGCACGGGCATGCTCTACGCCGAAAAGATCATGATCTCGCGCAAGGACCAGCTTTCGCCCATGCACCGCCATGTGGTGAAGGCCGAGGACATCATCAATCGCGGCGGCGGCAAGCTGGTGATTGAGCTTTTCATGCCCGATGAGGAAGGCAACATCGACCGGCAGCGCGAAGTGGAAGTGCCGACCGACGGCGTCATCCGCAAGCTTCCGGCAGGCGGCTTGTTGAAGCTCGATCCCGGCGAGAGCGTGACCCTGCTGCCCGGCGTGTGGCATGCGTTCTGGGGCGAGGGCGCGGACGTGCTGATCGGCGAGGTTTCGACGGTGAACGACGACCTGACCGACAACATCTTTGCCGATCCGATCGGGCGCTTCTCCAGCATCGAGGAAGACGAGGCGCCGCTTCATCTGCTGGTTTCAGACTACGACCGCTTCATCGGCGGCAAGGGCTGACAGGGCCGGGAACCGAGCGAGAGATATAGGGTGCGGAACGCGGGCGGCTTGCAGGGACAAGCCACCCCTTTTTGCGTCACTGCCAACTGTCGAGCCCAAGCAGCTTGCGGCCAAGCTCGTTCAGTTCAGCGGTCTTGGCGTTCTTCCTTTCCCATTCGCGCGGGTCGCCGGGGAACGCCGCACGCTTTGGTGCCTCGCGCTCGCGCCAGGAGTGAATGCGGGATTCGCGCTCCTCGACGTCGTCCTCGTCGGCTGGGAACATCGAGATGTATTGCGCCATGCGCACCCGGTCCTTGGAGTGGTTCGGCCGCACCCCATGCGCCAGCAGCGTGTTGAAGATCAGAAGGTCGCCGGGGTTCATCTCGATATTGGTGATCGTCAGGCCCGTCAGGTCCGGGTGGTGCGGATCGCGATCGGCGGGCTGTGTCTTCACCCATTCCTCGAAATTCTCGAACAGTTCGGGAATGCACTGGAAGCCGCCGATGTCGCCATCCTGCTTGACCAGCGAAAGCACGCCCTGGACGCCGATCGGCAATGGGCGAAGCGAAGTGTCGCTGTCCCAATGGATGAAGCCATTCGGGTTGCCTGGCGTCTTCTTGGGCGGATTGAGATTGGCGCGGTCGATGGCCACCCACAGGTCTTCCCTGTCCCAGATGTCGACGAAGGCGTCGTATACGCGCTGCACCTGGCGGTTATCCCACAGATACTGGTGGTTGTAGATCTCCAC
>JAEWHN010000241.1 GCA_023387775.1 Pseudomonadota bacterium
ACCTGCTGCTGCTCGACGAACCGACCAACCACCTCGACGCCGAGACCACGGCGTGGCTGGAAAAGCACCTGCGCGCCTACAAGGGCTCGGTGCTGCTCATCACCCACGACCGCTACTTCCTCGACAACGTCACCGGCTGGATCCTCGAGCTCGACCGTGGACGCGGCATCCCCTACGAGGGCAACTACACCGCCTATCTGGAAGCCAAGGCCAAGCGTCTCAAGCAGGAAGGCCGCGAGGACGATGCGCGCCAGAAGGCCATCACCCGCGAGCGCGAGTGGATCGCATCCTCGCCCAAGGCGCGCCAGACCAAGTCCAAGGCCCGTATCAAGGCCTTCGAGGATCTGCTCGAACAGGCCAATAGCCGCCGCCCGACCGACACGCAGATCGTCATTCCGCATGGCGAGCGCCTCGGCAATGTGGTCATCGAGGTCGACGGCATCAGCAAGGGCTTCGGCGACGAGCTGCTGATCGAGGACCTGTCCTTCAAGCTGCCGCCCGGCGGCATCGTCGGCGTCATCGGCCCCAACGGCGCCGGCAAGACCACGCTGTTCAAGATGATTACCGGCCAGGAGAAGCCCGATTCCGGCTCCATCCGCGTCGGCGAGACGGTCAAGCTCGGTTATGTCGACCAGAGCCGCGACGCGCTCGACCCGAACAAGACCGTCTGGGAAGAGATTTCCGGCGGCGCCGAAGTGGTCAAGCTCGGCAAGTTCGAGGCCAACACGCGGGCCTACTGCTCGTCCTTCAACTTCCGCGGCGGCGACCAGCAGCAGAAGGTCGGCAACCTCTCCGGCGGTCAGCGCAACCGCGTGCATCTGGCCAAGATGCTGAAGAACGGCGGCAACGTGCTGCTGCTCGACGAACCGACCAACGACCTCGACACCGAGACGCTGGCAGCCCTCGAGGACGCGCTGGAAAACTACGCCGGCTGCGCCGTCATCATCTCCCACGATCGTATGTTCCTCGACCGTCTGGCCACGCACATCCTCGCCTTCGAGGGCGACAGCCATGTCGAGTGGTTCGAGGGCAACTTCGAGGACTATGAGAAGGACAAGGTCCGTCGTCTCGGCCCCGATGCGCTGACCCCGCACCGGATGACCTACAAGCGCCTCACCCGCTAAGGCGGTTTCACCAGCGCCCCGCCCACAAAGGCGGGGCGTTTCGTTTTGGAGGTTTGCGCGATGAAAGACTGGTCCGCCTCGCAATATCTGAAGTTCGAGGACGAGCGCACGCGGCCGGCGCGGGACCTGCTGGCGCAGATCCCGCTTGAGAAGCCGCGTCATGTGGTCGACATCGGTTGTGGACCGGGCAATTCCACCGAGCTTCTTGCCGCACGCTGGCCCGGAGCCAGGATTTCAGGCTTCGACACCTCGCCGGCCATGATCGAGGAGGCGAAGAAGCGGCTGCCTGCGGTGGATTTCCGGATCGCGGATGCCGAAAGCTGGACGCCGGATGAGCTGGTCGACGTCATCTTCGCCAACGCCGTGTTCCAGTGGCTGCCCGATCATCGGGCGGTTCTGGCGCGCCTGCTGGGCCTGCTCGCGCCCGGCGGCTTCCTTGCCGTGCAGATGCCGGACAATATCGGCGAGCCCTCGCATGTGGCCATGCGCGAGACTGCCGCCGCCATGCCGTTTGCCGAAAGGATCGCCGGCGCGGCGCGGGCGTCGCTGCCGCCCGTCTCCTCCTATTACGACCTCCTGGCGCCGCTTTCGGCGCGGCTCGACATCTGGCACACGATCTACAATCACCCGCTGGCCGATGCCGCCGCGATCGTGGAATGGGTGAAGGGAACCGGGCTGAAGCCTTTTGTCGATCCGCTTGACGAGGCCGAGAGGCAGGCTTTTCTGGAAGCCTACACCGCGCGCATCGCTGCGGCCTATCCGCCGGCCGCGAATGGCAAGGTGCTGCTGCGTTTCCCGCGCCTGTTCATCGTGGCCCAGCGAAGATAGGCATCAACCTGCTTGGCGCGGCAAGTTAATCTGGCGTAAACTGCCGCGCTGCAACAATATTGGCTGACGATCTTGAAGACGTGCGCACAAAGATCGTTGAGGGAATGCGCACGGGACAATCAAAAGCATGCATCGCGTAATCATCAGCGGCATCGGCGTCGAAATCCCCGAGGCTTCCATTACCAATGAGGAGCTGGTCGCAAGCTTCAACAGCTGGGTTGATGTCGAAAATTCTGACCGTGCGGCGCAGGGACTGGAGCTGCTTTCGAAGTCGGATGCAGATTTCATCGTCCAGGCTTCGGGCGTGAAGAAGCGGCATGTAATCGAACGCGAGGGGATTCTGGACCCGGCCCGCATGGCGCCGCGCATTCCCGCCCGTGCCGACGAGGAGCTTTCGCTTGAAGCCGAGTTCGGCATCGCCTCGGCGCGCAAGGCGCTGGCCCATGCCGGCGTCGAGCCGGGCGACGTCGATCTTGTCATCTGCTCGGCATCGCACCACCAGCGGCCCTATCCGGCGATCGCCATCGAGATGCAGCAGGCCATGGGCACGCAAGGCGCGGGCTTCGACATGGGGCTGGGCTGCTCTTCCGCCGCCGCAGGGCTGCACGTGGCCGCCGGCCTGGTGCGCTCCGGCGTGCAGAAGCGGGTGCTGGTCTCCACGCCGGAGATCATCACCGGGCATCTCAACTTCCGCGACCGCCAGACCCATTTCATCTTCGGCGATGCCTCGGCATCGATGGTGGTGGAGGCGATCGGCGAAGACGAGGTGCGCCCCGGCTGCTTCGAGGTGCTGGACACGCGGCTTTGGACGCATCTTTCCAGCAATATCCGCACCAATCTCGGCTATCTCACCCGCACGGCCCAGGACGATCCCTACATGATCGAGCTGGAAGGCAACATGATCAAGCAGGTGGGCAACCGGGTGTTCAAGGATGTCACCGTTGCCGGCCACCGCTTCATCGTCGACTTCCTGGCCGAGCACGGCCAGACGCCCGACGACATCCGCCGTTTCTGGCTGCATCAGGCCAATTCGCGCATGAACGCCATGATCCTCAAGCTCTCCTTCGGTCACGAGGTCGGCCATGATCGCGCGCCGATGGTGCTGGAGCGGCTGGGCAACACGGCCGGTGCCGGCGCGGTGATCGCGCTCGAGGAAAACCACGCCGACATGAAATCCGGTGACTATGGCCTGCTCTGCGCCTTCGGCGCGGGCTATTCCATCGGCGGCGCGCTGCTCAGGATGATGTAGGGGCGGGCGGCCTCAGCTTCGCCACCAATCATCTTCCCTCATCCACCGATCAGGCTTTTTGGCTGGACGCGGGGCGGATGCGGCGGCATGTTCGCGCCGAATCTCGAGGACATCCCATGCTCGACCTGCAGACACCCGCCCAAGACATCGAAATCCTGCCCGCCCGCAAGCTCACCGCCAGGGTGGCCGGTGTCTACATTGCCGAGAACGACGATTTCGAAACGCGCTCGACAGAGGCGCTGGAGCTGGATTTTCGGGGCATCCTCAATGACTACCATGCCGGCCACACCCGCCGCTCGGGCGGTCGCGAGCCGTGGTATCCGCGTGGCACCGAGATGCGCAACGAGCGCCAGCTCTCCATACTCGCGCCGGACGAACTGGCCATGGCGGCGCAGGGTATGGGCCTCGCCGAGATCAAGCCGGAATGGATCGGCGCCAATCTCGTCCTCGACGGCCTGCCCCACCTTTCCATGCTGCCGTCCGGGACGCTGCTGTTCTTCAAGGGCGGCGTGACCCTGAAGGTAGACTCGCAGAACGGCCCGTGCCGCATCGCCGGCCGGCGCATTGCCGAACGCGCCGGCATGCCCGACCTTGATGCGGGGGCGCTGCTGTTCCCCAAGGTGGCAAAACGCCTGCGCGGGCTTGTCGCCTGGGTGGAAAAGCCCGGCCGCATCGAGGCCGGCGTAGAGGTCTCGGTGCGAATTCCCGAGCAGTGGCTCTATCGGCCGTGAGCCTGGGCCGCACCGCGCGCTCGCCCCTCAAGGATAGCGCACCGGACTCGACCATGCCGGGTCCTCGTGCTTGTGCCAGTAAAGGTCCTTCAGGCGCTTAGTCATCGGGCCGACCTTGCCGTCGGCTATCGCGGCGCCGTCGAGCCTCGTCACCGGCATGATGCCGCCGGCGGTCGAGGTGATGAACACTTCGTCGGCTCCGCGCAGGGCCTCGACGCTGACGGGCGTGGCGGTAGCTTCGACGCCCAGTTCGGTGCAGAGGTCGAACACGGTGCGCCTCGTGATGCCCGGCAGCACGCCGGTCGCCGGCGTCGCCAGCCGGCCGTCCTTCACGGTGAACACGTTGAAGCCGGGGCCCTCGGCGACATTGCCGTCGAAGTCGAGCAGCAAGGCCGTCTCGGCATTGTTGTCGTAGGCGTCGTAGAGGCCGCGTACGAGGTCGAGCCAGTGGTAGTTCTTGATCGCGGGGT
>JAEWHN010000287.1 GCA_023387775.1 Pseudomonadota bacterium
TCTCGTCTCCATGCCCTCGCGGAACGAGCCGATGGGCTGATCGAATCCTTCCGTCCCGGCGTAGCCGAGAGACTTGGCTTCGGGCCTGATGCGCTTCTGGAAAGGAACCCGGCGCTGGTCTATGGCAGGCTCACCGGATGGGGGCGTGAGGGGCCGCTCGCTCCCCGCGCGGGTCACGATATCAACTACATCGCCATCTCCGGCCTTCTGGGCGCTATAGGCCGCCCCGACGCCCCTCCGGCGCCGCCCCTGGCCATCGCGGGCGACATGGGCGGAGGCGGAATGCTGCTCGCCCTGGGCATGGTCGCCGCATTCTTCGAACGCAGCCGCTCCGGCAAGGGACAGGTCGTCGATGCTGCGATGGTTCAGGGTTCGGCGCTGCTCACCACGGCCTTTTGGGGCTTCCATCAGGAAGGGCTCTGGTCCGGCGGCCGGGGTTGCAACCTCACCGATGGAGGAGCGCCCTTCTATGATTGCTACATCTGTGCGGACGGCAAATACGTCGCGGTCGGCGCACTAGAGCCGAAGTTCTTCGAGTTCCTCTGCAACGGGCTCGGAATTGAAGGCGCGCCTGAGCGCCAGCGTCGCGAAAACTGGCCGGCACTGAGGGCGGAAATGACCGCCGCTTTCGCGGCGAAGCCGCAAGCCCATTGGATAGCGATTTTCGACGGCACAGATGCCTGCGTGACCCCGGTCCTCGATTTCGCTACTGCCCCCGAACACCCCCAAAACCATAGCCGCGTCTTCACAGATGTGAACGGCATGGTGCAGCCGAGAAGCGGTCCGGAGTTTAGCCGCACACCTTGCTTGCCACGCCCCCGCAGGCTCGCTCCAGACGCTGAGACGCGCGCCGCGTGGGGTTTGGACACATAGTCGACGCGGGCCGCGAAATAAATTCCCGACATACTTTGAGGCCTTTCGTCCACGTGGGGAAAAGTCGACCCACCCCCACACACACAACTCATTGTATATAAAGTTCTTTTCCATCCAAAGGACTTTCGTATAGATGCATTTTCAAACAATATTGGCCTTACGAACCAGCCACCGCGATAGTCGCTCCGACACGGTATGACGGGCGGCTTCAGACGCCCTCCCAACTATCCGCAAAGGAGAGCGTTTGGCATGGCTGAGCAGCTAACGACCCAAGGCCGGGATAAAAGAGTTCCGGTAGTCATAATTGGCGCTGGCCCCATCGGCCTCGCCCTCGCAGGCGATCTGGGCTGGCGCGGCATCTCGTCGGTTCTTGTCGAGCGAGGTGACGGCCAAGTCTATCAGCCCAAGATGGACATGGTCGGCATCCGCACCATGGAATTCTGCCGTCGTTGGGGGATCGTCGACTGGGTCGAGAAGGCCGGCTACAACCGCGCCTATTCGCAGGACTACGCTTGGGTGTCCCAGCTTGCCGGCGGCTACGAATTCGGCCGCGAGGAGTTTCCATCCGTCCAGGATGAAAGTAAGCCGCCGCAAAGCCCGCAGAAGCGTGAGCGCTGCCCGCAGAACTTCTTCGACCCGGTCCTCACCCGCTTCGCCAAGCAAAGCGGCAAATGCGACATCCTCTACGAGCATGAGTATGTCAGCCATGTCGAAACCGACGAAGGCGTGACTGTCCGGTTGCGCGAGTTGGCCACCGGCCAGGAGTTCGAGGTCGAGGCACAATATCTGGTCGGCTCCGACGGCGGCGCCTCGGCGGTCCGCCATGCGCTCGGCATCCAGATGGCCGGCCAACCCACGCTGACTTACACCACCAACGCCATCATCAAATGCGGCGGCCTCGAAAAGCTGCACGACAAGAAGCCGGGCTACCGCTACATCTTCATCGGCCCCGAAGGCACCTATGCAACCATCGTGGCGATCAACGGCCGCGACTGGTGGCGCCTCTCCATCGTGGGCGACGGCGAGATGCGTACACTTGGCGAGGATGAGGTCCGCTCCGTCTTCGAGCGCGCCGTGGGCCGCAATGATTTCGACTATGAAATCCTCTCAACCATGCCCTGGATCCGCCGCCAGCTCGTTGCCGACAAGTTCGGCACGAAACGGGTATTCATCGCGGGTGACGCCGCCCACCTGACCTCGCCCACAGGCGGCTTCGGCATGAACATGGGAATTCAGGATGCCGTCGACCTGTCGTGGAAGCTTGCCGCCATGGTCGAGGGCTGGGGCGGGCCGGAACTCCTGGCCAGCTACGAGGTGGAGCGCCGCCCGGTTTCCATCCGCAACGTGACGGAGGCCACCAACAACCTCAAGCTGATGCTGACGCCGCGGAAATACCTCAACCAGAAGGTCTTCGAGGAAGGCGCCGAGGGCGATGCTGCACGCAAGGAGTTCGGCGACGCCTACACGCAGATGATGAAGCGCGAGTGGTACACGATCGGCATCCATCTTGGCTATCGCTACGAAGGTTCGCCCGTGATCTTCGCCGACGGCACACCGGAACCGGAAGACACCGTCCAGACCTACGAGCAGACTGCCCGCCCGGGCCACCGGGCCCCGCATGTCTGGCTGGAGGAGGGCGTCTCCACGCTCGACCTGTTCGGCAAGGGTTTCGTGCTCTGCCGCCTCGACCCGGCCGCCGATGCCGAACCGCTGCTCGCCGCCGCCAAGGAGGCTGGAATGCCGGTCACCCTGCGCGACATCGACAATGCCGAGGCGCGAGCGCTTTACGGCGCAAAGCTGGTGCTGGTACGCCCCGATGGCCATGTCAGCTGGCGCGGCGACAAGGTCGAGTGCGCCGGTTCCGTCATCGACGTCTCGCGGGGCGCCATAGCCTACCAGGCTCTTGAAGCCACCCTGCGGGGGGCTGCCGAATGAAGATCGTCTCCTTCAACGGCAACCGCATCGGCCTGGTGGAAAAAGACCGCGTCATCGACGTGACCGAGGCGGCGGGAATCGACCCAGCCAGTTGGCCGCCGGTCGGCATGGTCCAGACCATCGCCCGCTGGGAGGAACTGCGCCTCGCTATTGAGGCCCGTCGCGGTGAGGCGGGCATTCCCCTGATCGATGCGCGCCTCGAGGCACCGGTGCGGTGGCCCAACAAGCTGATCGCCTTCCCCGCGAATTATCATGACCACATCAAGGAGATGAAGGAAAACGTCATCTCCAAGGCCAATGCCAAGGGTCAGGGCTTCTTCCTGAAAGCCAATTCCTCGATCTCCGGCCCGGCCGATCCGGTGGTGCTGCCGCCGATCGAGGGCCGCGAGATTCATCATGAATGCGAACTTGCAATCATTATCGGCAAGCGCGGCCGCGGCGTGAGCCGCCAGGAGGCGCGCGGCATGATCTTCGGCTTTTCCTGCCTGCTCGACATGGTCGTGCGCGGTCAGGAAGAGCGTGTAATGCGCAAGTCCTATGACAGCTTCTGCCCCATCGGCCCGTGGATCGTCACCCCCGATGAGGTGCCGGACATGGATAATCTCGAGATGCGGCTCTGGGTCAACGGCGAGGAGCGCCAGCGCGCCTCTACCCGCGACCTGATTGTCGACATCCCCGAGATGATCGCCATGGCTTCGGCCGTCTGCACGCTGGAGCCGGGTGACATCATCGCCACCGGAACTCCCGCAGGCGTCGGCCCCGTGAAGGACGGCGACACGCTCAGCATCGAGATCGATCACGTCGGCCGGATGGACCTCAAGGTCAGGACCGGAACGATCGGCGCACATGATGTCTGGAGCGCGCCGAAAATCAGAACCGCATCCTGAGGAGAACAGAAATGCCGTTGGAAAACGTAGACGTTGCAGCTCCCGAAGGCTTTTACGAAGAACTGGGCACCAAGGCCCTTGTCCCCGGTTGGGCCAAACGCGAGCCGGCCATGTGGTCAGAGCCGAGGCCAAAGTTCGTGCCCGTCGTCTGGCGCTACAAAGAAGCCCGGGAAGCGCTGGATAAGGCTGCCGACTTCGTCTCGCCGGAAAAGGCCGAACGTCGCAACCTGATCCTCGTCGCCCCGATTGAGGGTAACAACTACCCGACCTGCCGCCATCTGGTCGCAGCATACCAGCTGGTGCTGCCGGGCGAGACGGCACGCTCGCACCGCCATGCGCCGAACGCACTGCGTATCGTGCTCGACGTTGGCCCCGAGACCTATACGATCGTCGATGGTACCCGCGTCGACGTGGCCGAGGGCGACGTGGTCCTGACTCCTTCCTGGGCCTGGCACGGTCATTCGAACTTTTCCTCCGAACCAGCCTTCTGGATCGACATCCTCGACGTGCCGCTCGTGCAGAACCTCGAGAACATGTATTTCGAGGACTATCCGACCAAGAACGAACAGATCAGCTCGAACCAGCCGGACTCGGAGCTGCGCAACAAGGATGCCGACATCCTTGCCGCCACCCGCGAACAGGGCCGAGCGCCAATCGCCCAGGGCATGATCAAGACAATGGGCATCCACTCGCTCGGCCTCAACGAGGGCGAGACCTACGAGCAGGCCCGCCGCATCACCAACTCCATCTACACCGTGATGCGCGGCGAGGTGGACATGGAGATCGAGAACCTTGGCCAGGTCACCGTGACGCGCGGCGACGTCGTGGTGATCCCGAACTGGCACGCCTATTCGATCACGGCCCGCCGCGAATTCAGCCAGCTCATACAGGTGACCGACGAGCCAGTCTTTGACGCGCTCGGCTTCACGGAGCTGGAAAAGACCCAGGCGTAAGCGCCGAAACAGAGAGCAAGACATGTTCGATCTAGGCGCAGAGAAGGAAATGATCCGTGACATGGCGCGCCGTGTCACGGAGGACGAGGTCCGCCCGCGCGTGGCCGAAATGGAGGCGACCGACCGCTTCCCACGCGAGCTGGCAGAAATCTTCGGCGACCTTGGGCTCCTGCAGCTCTGGGTTCCCGAGGAGTATGGCGGGCCCGGGGGCGACCTGACCTCGGTCTGTATCGCGAAGGAAGAAATCGGGCGCGGCTCTCTTGCCGCCTCGACGCTTTGCGCCAACAACTCCATCGGCCTCATCTTGCCGGTGCTCCACTTCGGCACGGAAGAGCAGAAGAACCATTACCTGCCGATCTCGGCCGGCGGCCGCGCCATCGCCGCCGTGGCCATCACCGAGCCCGAGACCGGCTCGGACGTTTCCTCGATCCGCACCTTCGCCCGCAAGGATGGAGACAGCTATGTGGTCAACGGCCAGAAAAGCTGGATCACGTGGGGCGCAGACGCAGACTACGTGCTGCTTTTCGCCCGCACCTCGGAAGCCAAGGGGCATGACGGCATCTCGGTGTTCCTCGTCGACACCAAGACCCCGGGCTTCCATGTCGGCAAGTCGGAGCACAAGATGGGTCGCCACGGCGCGCCGACGTGCCAGCTCCACTTCGAGGACATGCGGATTCCGGCCGATTGCCGTCTGGGCGAGGAAGGCATGGGCTTCAAGGCCTGCATGAAGATCCTCGACCTCAACCGCCCCTCGGTCGCGGCATCCTCGCTGGGTCTCGCGCAGGCCGCACTGGAGGCGTCTGTCACCTATGCCAACGAACGCCGCCAGTTCGGCCGCCGCATTGGCGATTTCCAGATGGTCCAGGCCAAGCTGGCCGACATGGCCATGAAGACCGAGGCCGCCCGCTCGCTGCTCTATTCGAGCGCGCTCGAGATCGACAGCGGCAACGTTTCGCGCCTGACCATGCTCGCTTCGATGTGCAAGTGCTACGTCACCGACGTGGCCATGGAGATCGCAACCGAGGCGGTGCAGGTGCTCGGCGCCTACGGCTATTCGACCGAATATCCCGTCGAGCGGATCATGCGTGATGCCAAGCTGAACCAGATCCTCGAAGGTACGAACGAGATTCACCGCATCATCATCGCGCGCCAACTCCTGGGCAAGTGAGCGACGCGCGCGGCGGCCGCCTCGGCCCCGCCTTTTTCCCCCAGATTTTGAGGAGCTTGACCCATGCTCGACGTGACTTTCAAAGACTATTTACTGACCCCCGCGACCGCAGCCTATCTCGCACGCCAGCACGGGCTGATGATCGACGGCCAGTCGGTCGCGGCGCTGTCCGGAAAGCGCAAGGCCATCTATGATCCGGCCTCGGAAGAAGAGATCACCACCGTTGCAGAATCTGGGGCGGAAGACGTGGACCTCGCCGTTCGCGCTGCCCGTGCCGCCTTCGAAGGCGCCTGGGCAAAGGTCACGCCCTCGCAGCGAGGCCGCATCCTGAACCGCATCGCCGATCTGATCGAGGCCAACGGCGACGAGCTGGCAGAGCTGGAATGCCTTAATTCGGGCAAGCCGCTGCAGTTCTGCCGCAACGTGGACATCTACGGCGTGGCCGACATGTTCCGTTACATGGCCGGTTGGGCCACCAAGATCACCGGTGACACCCACAACCCCTCGATGCCGGGTGAATGGCACGCCTACACGCTGCGCCAGCCCGTGGGCGTCGTGGGACAGATCCTGCCCTGGAACTTCCCGATGAACATGGCAGCCTGGAAGATCGCCCCCGCGCTGGCTGCCGGTTGCACCATCGTGCTCAAGCCTGCCGAAGCCACGCCGCTCACCGCGCTGCGCATCGCCGAACTCGCGCTGGAGGCAGGCCTCCCTGCGGGCGTGCTGAACGTTGTCACCGGCAAGGGCTCGATCATCGGCGACGCGATCACCAACCATCCGGGCATCGACAAGGTCGCCTTCACCGGCTCGACCGAGGTGGGCAAGCACATCGCCCGCAGCTGCGTCAGCTCGAACCTGAAGAAGGTCTCGCTGGAACTGGGCGGCAAGTCGCCGGTCATCGTCTTCCCCGATGCGGACATCGATGCAGCCGTGGCAGGCATCGCCGGCTCGATCTTTTTCCACGCGGGCCAGGTCTGCGCCGCAGGCTCGCGCCTTTACGTCCATGACAAGGTCTATGACCGCGTCGTGGAGGCCGTCGCTGCGCGCGCCAAGGCACTCAAGGTCGGCCCTGGCATGCTGCCCGGCCATGACCTGGGCCCCGTCATCTCGCGTGCCCAGCACGAAAGCGTCATGAGCTACATCGAAAGGGGCCGTGGCGAGGGCGCCGAAGTCGTCACCGGTGGCCGCTCACTCGGGCAGAAGGGCTACTTCATCGAACCGACCGTCCTGGCCAATACCGGCCCCGGCATGACCGTCCATGACGAGGAGATCTTCGGGCCGGTTCTCTGCGCCATGCGGTTCAACGAGGAAGACCTCGCAGGCATCGCCGCGCGCGCCAACGCTTCTCCCTACGGCCTGTCCTCCTCGGTCTGGACCCGCGACATCTCGGTCGCCCACCGTCTCGCCAAGATGATCCAGTCGGGCATCGTCAACGTCAACGCCCATACGTCACCCGACGCGAGCCTGCCCTATGGAGGTTACAAGCAATCGGGCTGGGGCCGCGAACGCGGCGCGGAAGTGCTCGACCTCTACACCCAGATCAAGGCCGTGGCCGTCAAATTGGCCTGACCGCGAAAGGACATTCCGATGACCAGCCAAACCACCCAGGGTTATGTGGAATACGAGGCCAAGGACGGCCGCGCCTACATCACGATAAATCGCCCCGAAAAGAAGAACGCTATGTCCAACGCCATGCTGGACCAGCTCATCGAGGGCTACCACCGCGCCGAAGCCGATGACGACGTCCGTGTCGTCGTCCTGCGCGGCGCCGGCAACGATTTCTGCGCCGGCCACGATATGTCCGAACTGGGCAAGGAATACGGCGAGCCGCAGCTCGACAAGAACGGCAAGCCGCGCCGCCCCAGCCAGCGTGCGCGTCTGCAGTACGACAAAATGTACATCAACCGCTTCCGCCACATCTACGAGTCTCTCAAGCCCACGCTGACACTCGCCAAGGGCTACACGCTGGGTGCGGGGCTCTATCTGGCCGAAGCCTCCGACCTCGTCATCGCCGCCGACACGCTCAAGCTCGGGCACCCCGAGCAGAAGCTCGGCCTGTCGGGCGCAGCCTATTTCGCCGCGTGGGAAATGATGACGCTCGGCCCGCGCCGTGCGCGCGAACTTTTGCTCATGGCCGAGCTGTGGGATGCGCAGCGCTGCCTCGACTACGGCATGGTCAACAAGGTCGTCCCCCTCGATCAGCTAGACGAGGCCGGCGAGGAATGGGCCGAGCGCATCGTCCGCCTGCCGCGCGACGGCATCATCATGGGCAAGGCCGCGACGTTGGTCGCAATGGAGAGCCTCGGCATCACCGGCCAGTTCTCCTACGGCCATATCCTGCACACCCTGGCGACCAACATCCGTTACGACGCCGACGAGTTCAACTTCATGAAGGCCAAGCGCGACAGCGGCGTGACCAAAATGAACAAGAGCCAGAAAGAATTCTACGAGAAGAAGGACTGATCTCCGGATCGGCAAGGTACTGAAATGACCGCATTGAAAGGCCTCAAGGTCCTTGATTTCACTCAGATGATGACCGGCCCGATGGGCACGATGCTGCTTGCCGACGCGGGCGCGGACGTCATCAAGGTAGAACAGCCCTCTGGCGACCCTTTCCGCAAATCGGGCGAAACCACGCTGAACGGGACCGGCGCCTTCTTCCTCGGTGTGAACCGCAACAAGCGCGGCATCGTGCTTGACCTCAAGACTTCCGAGGGGCTGGCCACCGCCAAGGCACTCGCTGCAGAAGCCGATGTCTTCGTCGAGAACTTTCGTCCCGGTTTCACCGAAAAGCTGGGCCTCGGTTACGAAGAGCTGAAGAAGGTCAATCCGCGCCTGATCTACTGCTCGATCACCGGCTTCGGCCAGACCGGGCCCGACCGCAACCGCCCTGCGCTCGACATGGTCATCCAGGCCATGTCGGGCCTGATGCAGATTACCGGAAGCAAAGAGAGCGGGCCGCTGCGCACCGGCTTCCCCTTCTCGGACCTCGTCACAGCACTGCTCTCGACCATCGGCATTCTTACCGCGCTTGAGGCACGCCACAAGACCGGCGAAGGTCAGCGGATCGACTTGTCGATGATGGATGCCTCGATCTTCAGCCTCGTGCCGCGCGACGTCTATTTCGACGCGACCGGCCACACCCCCGATCGCCTGGGCAACGAGCATTGGGACATTGTGCCGAACAACACCTACGCCACCAAGGACGGGCGCGAGGTGATGATCATTACGATCAACGACAAGTTCTGGCAGATCCTCTGCGACGCGATCGGCGCACCTTCGATGAAGACCGACCCGGAAACCGCGACCAAGGGCGCGCGCCTGAAGAACCGCGACCTGGTAAACCGCCGCTTGTCGGAGATTTTCGCCACGCGCACGCTTGCCGAGTGGGACCCGATCCTCCTTGCTGCTGGCGCCATTTACGGCCCGGTGAAAACCTGGCCCGAGGTCTTCGGCGATCCGAAGGTTCAGGCCGACCTTATCCGCACCATCGACAGCGCTTCGGCAGGCCGGTTCAAGGTCATCAACAATCCTCTGAATTTCTCGGCCACGCCGACCGAGATCTCTCTCGCCCCGCCGAGCCTTGGCGAACACAACGACGCCATCATCCCCAATGCCGCCTCCGGCTGGCCCTCGCGCAACTGAGAACAACAATGGTTTATCTTATCTCCGACATTCCCGATCCGCGCCCCGCAGGCCTGCGCCTGAAGGAATTGCTTGAGCGCGACGAAATCCTGCAGATGCCGGGCGCCCATAACGGCCTTGCTTCGCTTCTGGCCAAGAAGGCCGGGTTCGAGGCCGTCTATCTCTCAGGCGCGGCCATGAGCGCCTCGATGGGCCTGCCCGATCTGGGCATCATTTCGGTGGAGGACGTCTGCCACTTCATTCGGCAAGTCTACCGCGCCTCGGACCTTCCCATTCTCGTCGACGGCGACACAGGCTTTGGCGAAGCCCTGAATGTGATGCAGACCGTGCGCGCCTTCGAAGAGGCCGGCGCCGCCGCCATCCAGATCGAGGACCAGCTCCTGCCGAAGAAATGCGGCCACCTGAACGACAAGAAGCTCGCCACCATCGATGACATGGCCGCCAAGGTCGCTGCCGCGAAAAAGGCCCGCAAGCACCTGCAGATCGTGGCACGCACCGATGCTGCTGCGTCCGAAGGGATCGAAAGTGCCATCGCGCGTGCAAAGCGCTATGTCGAGGCAGGGGCGGACATTATCTTCCCCGAGGCGCTGAACACCCCCGAGATGTTCGCTCGGTTCGCTGCCGAGGTGAAGGTGCCGCTACTGGCCAACATGACGGAGTTCGGGCGCACGCCCCACACCACCGCCGCCGAGTTCCAGAAGCTCGGCTACAAGATCGTCATCTGGCCGGTGTCCTCGCTGCGCGTCGCTGCCAAGGCGGAAGAACAGCTCTACGCCTCGATCCGCGACACCGGCGGAACCAAAGCGAGCCTCGACCAAATGCAGACCCGCGCCGAACTCTACGACACGATCTCCTACAGCGCCTACGAGGCCTTGGACGCCTCGATCGTGGCGTCGTCCGTGCCTGCGCCGATTGAAGCCTGAGGCTTTGCCGCACCTGAGGACGGCGAAGTGAAAGGAACCGGCGGCAACTCCTGCCAGCCGGTCTGGCGGGGCTATGTGCCCCGCCCTCGGTCTGCGAGCGCGGCCCCGATCAAGCTTGCGCCCGGCCCTTCGACGGTATCACCGCAGAGGTGAACCCGCTCTTCACCTCAAAGCTCATTGACGTGATCAACGAGTTCGACGTGGCCGCCATTCACGAACGACCTTGCGGGAAGGGAGGTCATCGTCCCGCCGTTAGCGTTGCAACGGAACGACAGAGACATGACCGCCCTTACTCGGAATCCGCAGATGAGCGCCCGGCGCGTGACCTGCCTTTGCGCCATACTCGCAATGGTCGGCCCGCTATCTTCTTCGCTCTACACACCCGCCCTGCCGGAACTTGCCGTCGAGCTTGAAACGAGCGTTGCCGGCGTGCAGATGACGTTGACCGCCTTCTTCCTCGGCCTTGCCGGCGCACAGCTTTTCTGCGGGCCTTTCTCCGACGGGATCGGCCGCAAGCCCGTGCTGCTCGGGTTCTTCACGCTATATGTCATCGCCACGCTGTTTTCGCTCTTCGCGCCGCAGATCGAGCTGTTGATCTTCGCC
>JAEWHN010000288.1 GCA_023387775.1 Pseudomonadota bacterium
GGCGTGGCGGCTGCGCAGCAATACTACCGCAACGATATCGCGTCCGATGTTCACGCGGCGGCCTGAAGAGGTAACGACCATGTATATTCCGACAATTGCGGACATGTTTGCCGCCCATACGCGCATCAGGCCATTCATTCACCGAACACCGGTTCTGACGTCGGAGTACATCAACTCTGTTGCCGGCGCAGAGCTGTTCTTCAAATGCGAGAACCTTCAGAAGGCGGGCGCCTTCAAGGCCCGCGGCGCTTCCAACGCGGTGTTCGGGCTTACCGACGAACAGGCGGCCAGGGGCGTCGCAACTCATTCCTCCGGCAACCATGGCACATGCCTCTCCTATGCCGCGGGGCGACGGGGTATTCCGTGCACGGTGGTCATGCCGCGAACCGCGCCGCAGGCAAAAAAGGACGCCGTCCGGGGGTATGGTGGCCGCGTGGTGGAATGCGAGCCCTCGACGACATCGCGCGAGGCGGTTTTCGCCGAGGTGGTGGCCGAAACCGGTGCCGAGTTCGTGCACCCCTACAATGATCATCGGGTCATTGCCGGCCAGGCGACCTGCTCGGCAGAACTGATCGCGCAGGTGGACGGGCTTGATGCCGTCATCGCACCGATTGGCGGCGGCGGCATGGTCTCGGGCACATGCCTCACGATCTCCAATTTCGCGCCGGCCATCAAGATCTACGCAGCCGAACCGGAGCAGGCGGATGACGCCTACCGCAGTTTCAAGGCTGGGCGGATCATCGCCGACGACGCCCCGAACACCGTGGCAGATGGCCTGAAGGTGCCCTTGAAGGACCTCACATGGCATTTCGTCAAAAATCACGTCACCGACATTCTGACCGCCTCCGAAGATGAGATCGTGGACGCCATGAAGCTCATTTGGAAACGGATGAAGATCGTAGTGGAACCCTCAAGTGCGGTACCGCTGGCAATCATTCTGAAAAACAAGGGCGTATTCGCTGGAAAGCGGGTGGGCGTCATCATCACCGGCGGAAACGTCGATCTCGACAAGTTGCCTTGGCAGTAAGGGAGATAGAAATGAACATGGAAGCAAAATTCGCCGGCATGGAAGTCGGATATGATGTGCCCGCTCTTCCCGGCATGAGCGTCGACGAAATCCAGACGCCCTGCCTGATCCTCGATCTTGATGCGCTCGAGCGGAACATCAAGAAGATGGGCGACTACGCAAAGGCGCACAACATGCGCCACCGCGCGCATGGCAAGATGCACAAGTCCGTCGACGTCCTGAAGCTGCAGATGGACCAGGGCGGCGCCATCGGTGTCTGCTGCCAGAAGGTCTCCGAGGCCGAGGTCTTCGCCCGCGCCGGCATCAGGGACATCCTCGTCTCCAACCAGGTCCGCGACCCGGCCAAGATCGACCGCGCCGCGCGGATGCCGAAGATCAATGGTGGCCGCGTCATCGTCTGCGTCGATGACGTTGCCAATATCGCCGACCTTTCCACCGCCGCCCAGAAGCACGGCACCACCCTCGACATCTTCGTCGAGATCGACTGCGGTGCCGGCCGCTGCGGCGTGACGACGACCGAAGCCGTGGTCGAGATCGCCAAGGCCGCAGCAGCCGCCCCCAACCTGCGCTTCCTCGGCCTTCAGGCTTACCAGGGCGCCATGCAACACATGGACGACTACGCTGCCCGCAAGGCCAAGCTCGACGCCGCCATCGCCCAGGTGACGGACGCCGTCGAGGCTCTGAAGAAGGAAGGCCTTGCGCCCGAGATCGTCTCGGGCGGCGGCACCGGCAGCTACTACTTCGAGTCAAACTCCGGCGTCTACAACGAACTCCAGTGCGGCAGCTACGCCTTCATGGACGCCGACTACGGCCGCATCCGTGATGAGAACGGCAAGCGCATCGACCAGGGCGAATGGGAAAACGCGCTCTTCATCCTGACGAGCGTGATGTCCCACGCCAAGCCCGACAAGGCGATCTGTGACGCCGGTCTGAAGGCGCAGTCCGTCGATTCCGGCCTGCCGTTCATCTACGGCCGCGATGACGTCAAATACATCAAGTGCTCGGACGAGCATGGCGTCATCGAGGATCTGAACGGCGTTCTCAAGGTGAACGAGAAGCTCAAGCTGGTTCCCGGGCACTGCGACCCGACCTGCAACGTCCACGACTGGTATGTCGGTGTGCGCAACGGCCAGGTGGAAACTCTTTGGCCCGTCTCCGCCCGCGGCAAGGCCTATTGACGCAATTATCGGGGGCGAACGCCCCCTTCCTACCCAAGCGGATTTGTCATGATCGTCGTCTCTGAAAAAGATATCGCCAAGCTGATCACGCCGGCCGACTGCTTTACCGCCATTGAAGGCGTGTTCGCGTCCATGGCCAAAGGATCTGCCTACAATTTTCCGGTCATTCGCGAGGCCATCGGCCATGCGGACGCCCTTTACGGTTTCAAATCAGGGTTCGACCGAGAAAGCCTGGCTCTCGGGCTCAAGTCGGGCGGCTTCTGGCCCCACAACGTCAAGAAGGGGCTGACCAACCATCAGTCAGCAATTTTCCTGTTCGACGCTGACACGGGCCAGTGCCGCGCGATCGTCGGCGGCAACCTGCTCACCGCATTGCGCACGGCGGCCGCTTCGGCGGTCTCCATCAAATATCTCGCCCGTCAGGACGCGAAGGTCCTCGGTATGATCGGCGCGGGACATCAGTCGACCTTTCAACTGCGCGCCGCACTTGCCCAGCGAAAGTTCGAAAAGGTCATCGGCTGGAACGTGGTTCCGGAAATGCTGAGCCGTCTGGAGGAGGTTGCCAGGCAGGAGGGTCTTCCCTTCGAGGCGGTCAGCCTTGATCGCCTCGGTGCCGAGGCAGATGTCCTCATCTCCATCACGTCGTCCTTCGACCCCATCCTGAAAGCGTCACAGGTTCGGCCGGGAACACATCTCGCCTGCATGGGAACCGACACCAAGGGCAAGCAAGAGGTCGAGGCGGAGCTTGTGGCAAATGCCAGCGTGTTCACCGATGAAGTTGCACAGGCGATCACGATCGGTGAGAGTCAGCATGCCATTGCACAAGGTCTGCTCGCGCCGGAAGACATCATTGAGCTGGGCGCGGTTATCAACGGCGCTCATCCCGGCCGTACATCTGCTGACCAGATCACGCTGTTCGACGGCACGGGCGTCGCTCTTCAGGATCTCGCCGTCGCCTCAAAAACGGTTGATCTCGCCCTTGCCAGAGGTGTTGCGCTCGAAATCGACTTCTAGAGCCTCTGACCCGAAAGCGGGCGCCCGCTTTCGGGTCCGACATGAAACGGCCGCGGACGGGACGGCGGGTCCGGTACCCCGGGCGAGCGCAGCATCATGCTGATGCGCCTCGCACACCGCAAGCCAGGCGCAGCCGTCGACAAATTCTGGACCTATTGCCGACGCGAGCTAAGCGGAGAGGACGAAAGGGTGTAGCCGGACAGGTGCACGCGCCATAGCGCGCCGCTTCGTCGTAGACATCCGCCTCGGCACCTTCCGGGAGCACGAGGCCGACCAGTGCGGCCCGGAACAAAGCCCGCGACCTTGAGCGCGTCCTAAAGCGAATCCTTTGCGGTTGTGGATCGCTCCCCATGTGCTGCCGCCACCAGCTCTTCCCGTTGTCGATCATGAGCCGCCTCTCTGGGGCATTCCCTTCATTCCCACCCGAAACTGGACGAGTAACAGAACGTAGCGCCTAACCCGCGACCGGGGTGCGTCCGAGTTCTGCTTTCAGCCAAGTGGCGACCACGCCCGGTTTTGCGTCGATTGCCCAGATCATGTCCAAGCCGACGTGCCAGTCGGTGAAAGGATAAGCATCCAGTTTGAGCTCCACCAGTTCGCCGCTTCGCAGTCGTTGCGCCACCAGTCTCTTGGGCACGATCGCCCACCCCAGACCACGTTCCAGCAAGTCAAGAAGCGTTGCCTGGCTCTGGACCATCCATCTGCGCGGCGATTTCAGGTACTCGCTCGTGAGGAGGTGGCTGGTTTGTGCCGTCAGAAACAACTGCGTGTGGTCGGCCAAATGCGCGAACCGCACCGTCCCAAGCCGTGCGAGCGGGTGGTCATGCCGCACAGCATTGACAAACACCACATCGCCCAACCGTCGAAAGCCGATCCCCGCAGGATAATGTGACCGGGCACATCCAAGAGCCAACGTGGCCCTGCCCTGGGACAGCAAATCCAGCAATCCCGTATCGGTTGGCTGCAAAATCTCAAGCTGCACCCCTGAAAACGTTCGGCCGATGCCCCCCAGAACGTCAGCGATCTCAGTCGCTGGGAATGCATCTTCGATTGCGATGGTTACGCGCGATTCCGATAGGGTGCCGAGGGCGTGAGCCCGCTCCTTGAGGTCATCGCAGTGCGACAGAATCGCTTCGACTTCCGGCAGCAGGGCTTCGCCTTCGCGCGTGAGCACAGGATACCGCGCCGTCCGGTCGAACAGGGAAATCCCCAGATCAACCTCAAGATCTGCAATGGCAGTGCTGACGGCCGATTGCGCCCTCCGAAGCTTCCGAGCGGTCTCCGTGAAGGATTTCTCGCGGGCCGCGGCCTGAAAAACCAAAAGCTTGTCGAGCGAAAGGTCCATATCATCCATCGTAAAAGCTGATGGGTACCAATTTTACACGCAGGGCTCCGCCCCGCAATACTCTCCTCAATCGCGCTCTGGGAGGAGCCTGAATGGGACAACAGATCGAAATTCATGGGAGGTATTCGATGGCAGAGGAAGCTCATGAGGTGGACCGCAGCTTGCCACCTGTTCGCACTGCGGTGCTCGGATTTCAGCACGTCTTGGTAATGTATTCCGCCTGCATCGTGGTGCCGCTCATCCTGGGTGCGGCGCTCAATCTGCCCAAGGAACAACTGGTCGTCATCATCAGCGCGGACCTCTTCGTCGCAGGGCTGGCGTCCTTGATTCAGTCGCTCGGGTTTTTCGGGTTCGGCATGCGCATGCCCGTGATGATGGGCGTGACCTTCACCTCGATCGCCCCGATGATCGCCATCGGCACGAACCCGTCGCTCGGGCTTCCCGGCATCTATGGCGCGATCATCGCCTCTGGCGTGTTCGGTATTCTGTTTGCTCCTTTGATGGCACGTTTTCTCCGGCTCTTCCCGGCGGTTGTAACTGGCTCTGTGCTGGTTGTAATCGGCGTTAGCCTTATGAAGGTGGGAATCGATTGGGCCGCAGGCGGGCCGTCGGTACTCGCTGACGGTACTCCGAACCCCAAATACGGTGCCCCCGTCTACCTGATCGTGTCATTGGGTGAGCTGGCCCTGATCCTGCTTCTGTCGCGCTTTGCGCGGGGATTTCTTGCCAATGTAGCGGTTCTGATCGGTGTCGCGGCGGGTTTTCTGGCGGCGCTGGCGCTGGGAGAAGTGCACCTGGATGAATGGTCGCAAACGTCGTGGTTCTCGTTCATTCGCCCGTTCGCATTCGGCATGCCGGTCTTTGATCCCGTTGCCATCCTGTCGATGTGCATGGTGATGCTGGTCACGCTGGTCGAGTCCACGGGGATGTTTCTGGCGTTGGGAACGATCGTTGGTCGCCCGACAACGTCGTCACGCCTCGTCAAAGGACTGAGGGCCGACGGCCTCGGAGCGGTTCTCGGCGGCATTTTCAACGCTTTTCCTTACACGTCGTTCTCCCAGAATATTGGACTGGTCACATTGACGGGAGTGAAAAGCCGATATGTATGCGCAGCGGGCGGCGGCATTCTCGTGCTGCTCGGACTGTTCCCAAAGCTCGCCTACATCGTCGCTTCGACCCCGCCATTCGTGCTCGGCAGCGCTGCCGTGGTGATGTTCGCAATGGTTGCGATGATGGGCGTCCGCATCCTGTCTGCCGTGGATTTCGAAAAGAACCACGGATCGGTCCTGGTCGCGGCCGTCAGCATCGGCATGGGCATGATCCCGATGATGGCGCCTGGTTTCTTCGCTCACCTTCCCGAATGGACAAAGGTCATCACCGACAGCGGAATCATTCTTGCGACCCTGACCGCCATACTGCTCAACCTGCTTTTTAACGGCCTTTCCGGCCAGGAGGACGCCATGCACGACGCAAGCCTTAGCGCCCTCGCAGCCGAGTGACCCCCACGACATCGACAAAGGGAGAAATCATGATGAAAACAATTCTGCATGCGGATCACATCGTGTCCATGGACGATAGCAACACCGTGATCAGTGATGGCGCGGTCCTCGTCGGCGCAAACGGGCGGATCGACGCGGTTGGGGACGCCCGGTCCATTCTGCAGGCCAATCCGGGAGTTCTGGTAAAGCGCCTCGCCAACCGGCTGTTGATGCCGGGGCTGGTCAACGCACATGCCCATTCCGGCTTGCTACGCGGGACCGCTGAGGGCCTGCCGGTATGGGACTGGCTCCAGCAGTTCATTGACCCGATGCACCGGGTGATCAACGCTCGGGAGGCCGAGATCGCGTCCCAGCTTTGCTATGCGGAAGCTCTACTTTCGGGGACGACGACGATCGTCGATATGTGGCGGCACATGAGCAGAAGCGCGAAGGTGGCCAAAGAAATCGGGATACGTGCCGTACTGGTTCCCTATGTGGGAGAGCACCCCGACCACAACTACTTCGAAACCTTGGACACGAACGAGGCCTTGATTCAGGAGTGGCACGGTGGTGCGGACGGCCGGATAAATGTTTGGGTTGGCCTCGAGCATATGTTTTACGGCACGCCGGATGCCTGGAAGCGCGCCGTGTCGCTGAGCCAGAAATACAAGGTCGGCTTTCACACCCACAGCAACGAGAGCCGTTTCGATGTCCAGGAGACGGAGCGTCGGTACGGCAAGCGTCCCGTCCAGGCACTTGAAGACTTCGGCATGCTCGACGCTCACAATGTCCTGCTCGCTCACTGCGTCTGGCTTTCGGAGGAGGAAATCGAAATCCTTGCGCGGCACAATGTTGGTGTCGCCCACAATCCTGTGAGCAACATGAAGTTGGCGAGTGGCGCTGCTCCGGTGATTGCCCTCAGAAGCCAGGGGGTGGCGGTTGGACTCGGCACCGATGGCGAGAAGGAGAACAACAATCTCGACATGTTCGACGAGATGAAAGCTGCATCGCTGCTGGCGAAACTCTCCACATTGGACGCCGCGGCGCTGGACGCCTGGGCCGTTTGCCGCATGGCAACGATTGAAGGCGCGCGGGCGCTGAAGCTGGATCGGGATATCGGCTCGATCGAGGTGGGGAAACAGGCAGATCTCATCGCCGTGCGAACCGATATCCCCAGAATGACGCCGTTGCTTGGCGGCCAATCTGGCAACCTGCATCACAATCTGGTTCATGCTGTGCAGGGTGGCGACGTCGACATGACGATGGTGGCGGGGCGGACCCTCGTCGAAGACGGTCAGTTGCTGAGTGCTGACCTGGTCGCCACGATAGCCGAAGCAAACGCCTCTGTTCCTGATCTGTTTAAGCGGCGGGCCGATTGGCTGGCCGGCCACGGCGCCGTGAACGCGCTACATCGCAAAGAAGCATCGACGGTCGAGATGGCGTGAGATTCGTCCCATCCGCGCGTTCCGCGGCCAATCCACTCTAGAGCGGTTCAGTGATTGATTGAATCGTTTCGGGATTCCGGTCCATTGGGATTTGCGTTGCAAGATGCTGGCTGGGCAGGGGGCCAGCATCTAATTTCCAATGATCTTCGCGAGCGCGTTGTTAACGCCAAGCGGGCGAGAGTGGCGCGACAGCATTTGGAAGTTCATTCTCCAGAATTCCTATAGGCCAATAATCCTCATGGGTCGCTTCGATTTTGTCTTCGGAACCCACCGTGGCTGACATACTCGGGCGTGTCGAACACCTGCACGTCCGGCAGAGTCGCACAAGCGGCGATAGTGTTGAAAAAGTCCGGTGCGGTGTTTGACGTCTTGTAGGGCCGAAATGATGTCGCGCGACAGCCCGGCAGCGCTGCCAAGAAGCGCCAATCCATTTCGGAAGTTGAGGTCCCGCGAAATGCTGTTCCTCAGGCCCGCAACAGAACGACATCTCAACCGTATCGATCGGACTTTTTCAACACTATCCGCCAATTGTGGACGTTGGCAGTTAGCTTCGCGAGTGTCGCCATCCGACCCCAAAGCGGACATTAACCGCAGGCGTGACGCAGGCCCATCTGGGCCGAAGAGAACCGAAGCCAATTGTTTCCTGCTATACAAGCAGGAGGCCGGGAGAACTCATCCCCTTCGCCAAGTGTATTCAGCGTCACGCCTTGGGCGGGTCGCCTGCGGTGCGGGAGTCGAGCAGCAGCACACGTTCAGCGAACCAGAAGTTCGCCGATGTCATTGTTGCGACGCACGCAAAGAGCGCCCATCTGCGGGATCAGTTTGAACGCTGCCAATGCCCGGATTCGCTCAAGCAAAGGCGCTTTTGTCGCGCGGTATATGGCTGCCGTGATTTTTCGCGCCTTCCAGTTTTCCGTCACGAACCACGATCCTGCCGCGGACCATGGTCAGGGTCGGCCAGCCGGTGACTTCAAGGCCTTCGTAGGGGGTATAGTCAGAGCCGTCATGCAGGAGTTCGTGTGTCAGTGTGCGCGTGCAATTCGGGTCCCATATGGCGATGTCTGCATCCGCACCCACAGCGATCGTGCCTTTGCGCGGATAGAGCCCGTACATTTTGGCGTGGTTGGATGATGTCAGGGCGACGAACCGGTTGATGTCGATACGGCCCTTCACGACGCCTTCTGAAAACAGGATCGGCAACCTGGTGGCGACGCCCGGAATGCCGTTCGGAACCCAACGGAAGCTGGTCCGCCCCTTTGGCGCGAGCTTTCCGCAGGGATCGTCGTAACGAAACGGGCAATGGTCGGACGAGAACACCGAAAATACGCCTTGCTGCAATCCCTCCCAGCAGGCGATCTGGCTGGCATTGTCCCGCGGCGGCGGAGAGCACACATATTTCGCGCCCTCCATGTTCAAGCCATCGAGATCTTTTTCGGTCAGGACAAGATACTGGGGGCAAGTCTCGCCGAAGACCTTCAAGCCTTTCTGCTGGGCGCGGCGAATTTCATCCATGGATTCGCGGTTCGACACATGAACTATCATCACCGGCACATCGACGATTTCAGCCAGCGAGATCGCCCGATGCGTGGCCTCGCGCTCGACAGCGAGCGGCCGTGACGTCGCGTGGAACCTGGGCGCCATCAGACCGGCCTGCTCCAGACGATCCGTCAAAAACCGGATCGCGTCATCGTTTTCAGCATGGACCATCACGAGGGCGCGCGTTTCTCGAGCCACTGACATGACTTCAAGCATTTCCCTGTCGCTGAGGGCGAGCCCTTCATAGGTCATGAAGACCTTGAACGATGTATATCCATCAGCGACGAGAGCTGGGAGCTCCTGGCCGAGCACCTGATCCGTCGGGTCGGTTATGATCAGGTGAAACGACACGTCAACATAGCATTCGCCTTCGGCCTTGGCATGGTAGAGCTTCAGCGCTTCGCGCAGCGACTGGCCTTTTGCCTGAAGGCAGAATGGCATGATCGTCGTGTTGCCGCCAAAGGCGGCCGAGCGCGTGCCGCTCTCGAAGTCATCCGCCATGACGATCCCTTCTCCCGAAGGCTGCGAAATGTGGACATGACTGTCTATTCCGCCCGGCAGCACCCACTTGCCCGTGGCGTCGATGACCTCGTCCGCGGGGCCGAGATCGTGTCCAAGGGCAGCGATCTGTCCGTCCTTGATGCCGATATCGCAAGAGAAAATATCGGATGCCGTCGCTATGCGGCCACCGCGGATGATGGTTTCGAATCGAGCCATGATCTTGCCCCTCAACCGCAGTGCAACGCTTCAGCCCGAACGTTGTCGGTGCTGTCTGCCTCCAGACCGGCCGCGTCCCACCAATTCAGGTAATCCGCTATTGCGGCCTTCATATCGTATTTTGGCTTGAAGCCAGTCCGGGCCAGGCGTTCCGTGCTCATGACCGCACGGTCCCGGGTTCCGTAGAGATCTATGTTGGACGCCTCGGCGGACGACAAATTCCAGGCGAATGAGAGCTCCAAGGCTTCCAGTTCGCCGCACAGATCCTCGAGGGACCATGTGAAACCCGCAGCGAGATTATAAACCGAGTATTCCGGCGAGGGATCGTCGATCAAACTGGCGATCGCGCCGGCTGCGTCTCGGGAGTAGAGCCAGTCGCGGCGATGCGGACGGGGCAGGATGACGTCTTCGCCGGATTTGAACTTGCTGATGATCTGCAAGACAGCGCTCGGCGTGTCGCGCGAGGCGTTTCCATGTTCCCATGGGCCGAAGCAGGTTCCGAGCCGGCCGATGGTTATGCTCATGTCCAGAACCGAGGCCAGACGAAGGACAGTATGCTCTGCCGCAAGCTTGCTTATTCCGTACAGGTTTTCCGGAACACTCGGTGTCTGCTCCTCCACCAGCAGATCGGTCTGATAACCGGCTGCCCCGTAGACAGCTCCCGAACTGACATGAACCATGCGACGAACGCCCGCGGCATGAGCCGCTTCAAGTGTCGCAATGACGCCGCCGACATTGACTTCGAAGATCGACCGCGCCGCACGTCGCTCCCTATCGGTGTTCGCCGTAATCGCGGCCAGCGTCACGGCGCGATCCACCGCGGCTTCTTCCATGGCCAATTGCAGGGCGGCGGAATCCCTCACGTCGCCAAGAACAGTCGTGAGCCGACCGGGCAGCTTCGCGAGGTGCGCGGCGGCTCTCGGCGGCATCGCCGCCCCATCGTAAGCGACTACGGTTTCTCCACGAGACAGCAGCGCCTCACAGAGCGCCAGCCCTATGAACCCGGAGCTTCCGGTTACGAGTATCGCGTTCTTTTTTTGCGGTACGGACATTCTTACCCCATGCGCGTTTGGACGCGACCTTGCTAAAGGGGGTGAGTCGAAAGTGGCTCAGCCCCCCTTTTTCCTGCTTCAGTAGCCGAGCGCGCGCGGCAACCACAAAACCAGCGGCGGGAACAGTGCGCACAGCAAGAGCACCGCGAACTGCACATAAACGTAGGGCAAGGACTCGCGGATAACGGTCGTCATCGGCACCTTGGTGATGCCGCTCATAACGAACAGCAAGACCCCGACCGGCGGCGTCATCATGCCGATGACAAGGTTGAAGACGAAAAGGAATCCGAAGTAGAGCGGGTCGATGCCGTATCCTGTGGCGATCGGGGCAAACAACGGCACCAGCATGATATAGGCCGCATTCGATTCCAGGAGCATGCCGACCACAATCAGCAACGCCATGACCAGGATGAGGAAAACGACAGGATCGGTGGTGAAAGCTTGAATGCCCTCTGACAGCCGCTGAG
>JAEWHN010000300.1 GCA_023387775.1 Pseudomonadota bacterium
CTTCTGGCCGGCACGGATGAAAGCCCGGGCGAGGTCTATCTCCAACAGGGCCGTTCGTTCAAAGCCTATCGCGGCATGGGCTCCGTCGGCGCCATGGCGCGCGGTTCGGCCGACCGCTACTTCCAGGCGGAGGTTCGTGACACGCTGAAGCTGGTTCCCGAAGGCATTGAAGGGCAGGTGCCCTACAAGGGGCCGGTGGCTGGCGTCCTGCATCAACTCACGGGCGGGCTGAGGGCGGCGATGGGATATGTCGGCGGAGGCAATCTGGCGGAGTTCCGCGAGCGCGCCACCTTCGTGCGCATTTCCAACGCGGGCCTGCGCGAAAGCCATGCGCATGGCGTGGCGATCACGCGGGAAAGCCCGAACTACCCGGGCAGTTTCTAAGCTGAGAGCGAATGCCTTCGAGCGGGTGGCCCCGCTCGAAGGGACCTGAACCTATTTGGTTTCGAAGGTCACCACCTTGCGGTTGTCGAACTTCAGGGCGATCTCTCCGCGCACCAGTTGCGCGGCGACGTTGCCGAACACTTCCCGCCGCCAGCCATGCATGGCTGGCACATCGGCCTCCTCGCCCAGTGCTGCAATGCGGTCGATGTCGTCGCCAGACGCCAGGACCTTTGCGGCAACGCCCTCCTTCTCGGATATCTGGCGCAGCAGCACCTTGAGAAGCTCCGCAGCCGCGCTGCTTCCCTCGGGCGCTGGCTGCGCCTTCGGCAGCTTCGGAAGCTGCTCCTTCGGCAGTTGCAGGGCACGGTTGACCGCTTCCAGCAATGCAGTTGCGGTTGACGAGCGCTCCCAGCCCTTCGGCACCGTCCTCAGGCGCGACAGCGCCGCGGCATCGCGGGGCTGCTGCTGGGCGATTTCGAATATGGCGTCGTCTTTCAGCACTCGGCCGCGAGGAACATTGCGCTCGCGGGCCTCTCTTTCGCGCCATGCCGCGACAGACTGCGCCACCGCCAGTTCCATCGGCTTGCGCAGGCGCATCTTGAGGCGCTTCCAGGCGTCGTCCGGATGCGGGTCATAGGTTTCCCGCGCCGTCAGGATCTCCATCTCCTCATTGAGCCAGTGAGCGCGGTTGTCGCGCTCGAGCTGTGCCTTGAGATGCTGGTAGACTTCGATGAGATGCGTGACGTCGGCCAGCGCGTAGGCCAGCTGCTTGTCCGAAAGCGGCCTGTGGCGCCAGTCGGTGAAGCGCGACGACTTGTCGAGATGCGCGCCGGTCACTTTCTGGACCAGCTGGTCGTAGGAAACGCTGTCGCCAAAGCCGCAGACCATAGCGGCCACCTGGGTGTCGAAAACCGGGTGCGGAATCAGTTCGCCAAGGTGGAAGATGATCTCGATGTCCTGTCGGGCGGCGTGAAACACCTTCGTCACCGCCTCGTTCGCCATCAGCGCGAAAAACGGCTTCAGGTCGATTTCCGGCGACAGCGGGTCGATCAGCGCCTCGACGCCAGGGGCTGCCATCTGGATCAGGCAGAGCTCTGGCCAGAAGGTCGTCTCGCGAATGAACTCGGTGTCGACGGTCACGAAGTTCGACTTTTCGAGCGCGGCAATCGCCACTTCGAGCTCTTTCTGGGTCGTTATGATGTGCATGAAAGTTCTTTGGCTGGAAATGGAAGTCATTTCCTTTCAGTCTGAGAGGCATTCGTCAAGCGCTGCGAGGCAAGTGCGGGCTCCGTCGTCTCCTCTGCCTTGCGCCGGGCCAGGCGGGCAAAAATCGTCGACGTGCGCAGAAGCGCTATGAAACGGCCACGCTCGCTTTCCGGAACGCCTTCACGAACGCCCATGCGGTAAAGCGTGATCACGACGAAGATGGCGTAGACGCAGCCCATGAACGCAAAAAGCGAATGCGGCCCCATGTGTTCCATGACCGCAGAGGCCGCAAAGGGTCCGACGATCGCGCCGATGGAATAGAAAAGCATCAGAGCGGCGTTGACCAGAACGAACTCGTCCTTGCCCGCGCGGTCGTTTGCATGTGCGGCGGACAATGAAAACAGCGGCATCGCAAAGGAGCCGAACACGAAGACCAGCGCGAAATTTGCAAATGGAGCGTTGCCGGCCAGGAAAGCCAGCGCCAGGGTGGAGAGCATCGCCAGGGTGGTCGTCATCAACAACACCTTGCGTCTGTCCCAGCGGTCGGAAAGGTGGCCGAGTGGATACTGGATCAGTGCGCCGCCGATGATTCCCACGCTGATGAACGTCACGACGTCGGTGACCGACATGCCGATCTGTTCGGCATAGACCGGGCTCATCGTGCGAAAGGCGCTGTTGGTCACGCCTACCGCGATACAGCCGATCGATCCCAGCGGCGAGATGCGCCAGACCCGGGCAAGATCGAGCTTCACATCTTCCGGCGGCTTCGGGTTCGACCTGTCGCCCAGCGAGATGGGCACCAGCGACAGGGTGATCATGATCGACATGATGGCGAAGATGGCGAAGCCATCGGCACCGAAGACCGGAATCATGAACTGCGCGCCGGTCACCGAGCCGATATCCACGATGCGGTAGATTGCCAGCACCCGCGCCCTGTCGTGGTTCTGGACGCCTGAATTCAGCCAGCTCTCCATGACGGTGAACAGCCCGGCGAAGCAGAAGCCGGTGGCGAAACGAATGACCGACCACATCACCGGGTCGATGACCAGGATGAGAAGCAGTGTTCCTGCCGAAGCAATCGCGGCCAGTGCCGAGAACGCGCGGACGTGTCCGACCGACTTCATGATCCGCGAGATGGCGATGCAGCCCAGCAGGAACCCCGCGAAATAGGCGGTTCCCATGAAGCCGATGATCGAGGCGGAGAAGCCCTCCTGCGCACCGCGCAAGGCAATCAGGGTGCCTTGCAGACCATTGCCCCCTAGAAGAATGCCGGCGGCGATAAGAAGCGGGATCAACGGGCGAATGGAAGACATAATCAACATTCGGTTGGCAAAATAAGAGTAGTGGACCAACCACCCCGGGATTGCCAGCGGCAATATCACCCAGGATTGGGCCAAAGGACGCCATTGCCTTGACAAAACACAGTGCACATGCGCTTTTCGCCCCAAATTTTCGAGCCGAACGCGAACGCGTCGGCGCGGCCAATCCAACTCCCGTGACCGGATTTTGACCATGCACCCTTATCGCAGCCATACCTGCGCACAGTTGAGAAAATCAGACGTCGGGTCCACCGCCCGCCTGTCGGGATGGGTCCATCGCGTTCGCGACCATGGCGGCCTGCTCTTCATCGACCTGCGCGACCATTACGGCCTCACACAGATCGTCGCCGATCCGGATTCGCCCTGCTTCAAGATCGCCGAGACCGTGCGCGGCGAGTGGGTCATCCGCGTCGACGGCGAAGTGAAGGCGCGCACGCCCGACACGATCAATGCCAACCTCGCGACGGGCGAGATCGAAATCTTCGCCAAGGACATGGAAGTGCTGTCGGCGGCAAAGGAACTGCCGCTGCCGGTCTTCGGCGAGCCGGACTATCCGGAAGACATTCGCCTGAAGTACCGCTTCCTCGACCTGCGCCGCGAGACGCTGCACAAGAACATCGTCGCGCGCACGAAGATCATCGCCGACATGCGCCAGCGCATGAACGAGATCGGGTTCACGGAATATTCGACGCCGATCCTGACTGCGTCGTCGCCGGAAGGCGCGCGCGACTTCCTGGTGCCGAGCCGTATTCATCCCGGCAAGTTCTTCGCGCTGCCGCAGGCGCCGCAGCAGTACAAGCAGCTGCTGATGGTTGCCGGTTTCGACCGCTACTTCCAGATCGCGCCCTGCTTCCGCGACGAGGACCCGCGCGCCGACCGCCTGCCGGGCGAGTTCTACCAGCTCGACCTGGAAATGAGCTTCGTGACCCAGGAAGACATCTGGAACACGATGGAGCCGGTCATGCGCGGCGTGTTCGAGCAGTTTGCCGAGGGCAAGCCGGTCACGCAGCAGTTCCGCCGCATCCCCTACGACACGGCGCTGCGTACCTATGGCACCGACAAGCCGGACCTGCGCAACCCGATCGAGATCCAGGAAGTCACCGAGCATTTTGCCGGTTCCGGCTTCAAGGTGTTCGCCGGCATGATCGCCGCCAACCCCAAGGTCGAGGTCTGGGCCATTCCCGCCAAGACCGGCGGTTCGCGCGCATTCTGCGACCGCATGAACTCGTGGGCGCAAAGCCAGGGCCAGCCAGGCCTGGGCTACATCTTCTGGCGTAAGGAAGGCGACAAGCTGGAAGGTGCTGGCCCGATTGCCAAGAACATCGGTGAAGAGCGCACCGAAGCCATCCGCACCCAGCTCGGCCTGGAAGATGGCGACGCCTGCTTCTTCGTCGCCGGCGAGCCGGCCAAGTTCTACAAGTTCGCCGGCGAGGCCCGCACCCGCGCCGGTGAGGAGCTCAACCTCGTCGACCGCGATCGCTTCGAACTGTGCTGGATCGTCGACTTCCCGTTCTATGAGTGGCTGGAAGAGGAAGAAAAGATCGACTTCGCCCACAACCCGTTCTCCATGCCGCAGGGCGGCCTGGAGGCGCTGAACGGCCAGGACCCGCTCTCGATCAAGGCCTATCAGTATGACCTCGTCTGCAACGGCTTCGAGATCGCTTCCGGCTCCATCCGCAACCAGTTGCCGGAAGTCATGGTCAAGGCGTTCGAGCTGACCGGAAAGTCGCGCGAAGAGGTGGAGGAGCATTTCGGCGGGCTTTACCGCGCGTTCCAGTATGGCGCGCCGCCGCACGGCGGCATGGCCGCTGGCATCGACCGCGTGATCATGCTGCTTGTCGGCGCCAAGAACCTGCGCGAGGTGACGCTGTTCCCGATGAACCAGCAGGCGCAGGACCTGCTGATGAACGCGCCGTCGGAAGCCACCCCGGCCCAGCTTCGCGAACTGTCGCTGCGCGTCGTGCTTCCGAAGAAGGAAGAAGCCTGAGCCGCCGCCTGCGCACGCAGGCGTGGCTCACAAAAAAACGAATGCGAAAAGGCCGCCCTCGAGGCGGCCTTTTCTTTGGCGGCGCGTTGCTCTAATCGGTGCTGAATCGAAGCCCATCAAGGTGCCACGCCCCATGAACATCATGCCGGAACCGATCGTCGACGAGGACGGGGATGCCTGCCACCCCATGTTTCGCGACACGCCGTCGAGCGTAGAGTTCAACAAGCTGCGCAAGCGCCTGCTGCGGCAGACACGCCAGGCGCTGGACGATTTCGCCATGGTCAAGCCGGGCGAACGGTGGCTGGTGGCGCTGTCCGGCGGGAAGGACTCCTACGGGCTGCTGGCGCTGCTGCTGGACCTGAAATGGCGTGGCTTGCTGCCGGTGGAATTGCTCGCCTGCAACCTCGACCAGGGCCAGCCCAACTTTCCCAAGCACATCCTGCCAGACTTCCTGGACAGGCATGGCATCGCGCACCGGATCGAATATCAGGACACCTATTCGGTGGTCACCGACAAGATCGATGAGGGCAAGACCTATTGCTCGCTCTGCTCGCGTCTGCGGCGCGGTCATCTCTATCGGATCGCACGTGAGGAGGGCTGTTCCGCGCTTGTGCTAGGCCACCACCGCGAGGACATTCTCGAGACCTTCTTCATGAACCTGTTTCATGGCGGTCGGCTTGCCGCCATGCCGCCCAAGCTGATGAACGACGAGGGCGACACGCTGGTGCTGCGGCCGCTGAGCTATTGCGCCGAGGCCGACCTGGCGAAATTCGCCGAAGCGATGCAGTTTCCCATCATCCCCTGCGACCTGTGCGGCAGCCAGGAAGGGCTGCAGCGTAATGCGATGAAGGCTATGCTGGACGACATCGAGCGGCGCATGCCGGGCCGCAAGGACACGATGATCCGCGCACTGACCAATGTGCGGCCGAGCCATCTGCTCGACCGCAAGCTGTTCGACTTTGCCGGCCTCACGATGCCGGAAGGGGCGTAAGGCCCCTTAGGACGGCTTGTGCTGGGCCTGGAACAGCCGGCCCTTTTCCGCGATCAGCACGAAGATCAGCCCGATGATGGAGACGGTGAAGAAGCCGGCCGCAAGCGGGGTCGTGGTGCCGTCGAATGCCTGCCCGATCAGCGCGCCGATGACGCCGCCGCCGGCCGTGCCCATGAAGCCCAGCACGGAGGAAGCCGTGCCGGCCACATGGCCCAGCGGCTCCATGGCCAGTGCATTGAAATTCGAGCCGATGAGGCCGAACTGGAACATGGCCAGCGCGAAAAGCACAAGGAACAGCGGGAAGGGGATGACCCCGAACAGCGACAGTCCGAACCAGATGGCGCTGATGGCGGTGAAACCGAGCAGCGCGCCGTGCGACAGCCTGCGCATGCCCAGGTGCACCACGAGCCGCGAGTTGAGGAACGACGACAGTGCCATGAACATGGCGACGGCTGCAAAGGCCACCGGAAACATCGCACCCAGCTGATAGATGCCGACATAGACCTGCTGGGCCGAATTGATGAAGCCGAAAAGCGCGCCGAACACGAAGGCGCTGGCCAGCGTGTAGCAAAGCGCTACCCGGTTGCCGAGCACGATGCCGAAGCCGCGCAGGACCGACGTCAACGTGAACGGCCTGACGTCGGCGGGATCAAGCGTCTCCGGAAGGCGCAGATAGACCCATATCGTCACGGCAATGCCCATTGCGGCCATGAAGCCGAAGATCAGGTGCCACTCGCCGAAAATCATGATGATCTGGCCCGTTCCCGGCGCCACGACCGGCACGATCATGAACACCATCATGACCAGCGACATGACCTCGGCCATCTTCCGGCCACCGAACACGTCCCGGATGATCGACACGCTGATGACGCGTGTGGCCGCCGACCCGATGCCGTGGGCAACACGCAGCAGAAGCAGCGCGCCAAAGGTGGGGGCGAAAGCGCCGGCCAGGGCCGCGGCGACATAGATGCCAAGTCCGATCAGCAGCGGCAGGCGCCGGCCGAACCGGTCGGCCAGCGGGCCGTAGGCAAGCTGTGCAAAGGCGAAGCCGAGCAGATAGGCCGAAATCACGTATTGCCGGTGATTTTCGCTTTCGACGCCAAGACTTTCACCGATCTGTTGCAGGCCGGGCAGCATGATGTCGATGGCGAGCGCATTGAGCGCCATCAGCATTGCCATCATGCCGATGAATTCTACCTTGCCCACGCCTTGCAGACGCGGCTCTTTGATTGTCGTCGAAGCGTCCATTCTGTCATTCCGTCAAAGGGCCAACTGCAGCCTCTGACACACATCTTGGGTGCGATCCGGCTTTTCCGGCAAGGCATTGGCAAAACAAAGGCGGCAAGATGCGGAAAGACGCGAAAGGCACGCAGCGCATCATCGCCGGCGGGGCCGCGCCGAAGGCGAGGCCATATAAATCATTTCAAACAGTGCAAGGCGCCGGGGCTCCGGCGCCTTGAAACGGAAGCTTGGATGCCGACCGACGGAAGCGCTTCCGCCATGCAGCCATTCAGGCGGCTCTGGTTGCCACGCCCTTGCCTTCGAAAAGGCTCTTCAGCTCGCCGGCCTGGAACATTTCGCGCACGATATCGCATCCGCCGACGAACTCGCCCTTCACGTAAAGCTGGGGAATCGTCGGCCAGTTGGAATAATCCTTGATGCCTTGGCGCAGTTCCATGGAGGTCAGAACGTCGATGCCCTTATAGTCGACCCCGACATAGTCGAGAATCTGCACGACCTGTCCGGAAAAGCCGCACTGCGGGAACCCCGGCGTGCCCTTCATGAAGAGGACAACGTCGTTGGTCTTGACCTCGTTGTCGATGTAATCCTTGATGCTCATCTGATTTCGCCTTTCGTCGCCCACTGCGCAGGGCCATACCCTAACCCTCAAATAACCCCGATGGACGGGTGAGACAAGTCAGGCTCCTGACACCGGACAAGTTGGCCACCAGCGCCCCAGCTATGCATGAAATGTCAAATCGAGCCAGTTCCCGTAGGTCAGTTCGCTCAATGGGGCGCTCAAAGCCTGTGGCGGCCGCGCTTCTGGCTATCGGCTTGGCCGCGATTGCACTTGCCTGGCTGGTGCGTCAACCCTCGCGTGTCGTGACGGGTGGTCCGACAATTCCCGATCTGTGCCGAGAACTGCTGTTTGAGGGCGTCGAGCATCTTGTTTGCGAGATCGACCTGCGGGCTCATGAGATCGCGCTTTTCCATGCCGGGAAGGATGGCAAGCCCTACCGGTCGCTGAAGGCGTTTGACGCGGCAATGGCCGGGCAGGGAAGGCGACCGCTGCTTTCGATGAACGCGGGCATGTATCACGAAGATATGTCCCCCGTCGGCCTGCTGGTCGAAGAGGGCAGGCAGATGAGCCCCATTGAGTTGGCCGATGGCCAGGGCAATTTCTTCATAAAGCCCAACGGCGTGTTCAGCATCGCTGTGGATGGGACAGCCGCGATCGCCGAATCATCAGCCTATGCCGCCGCTTCGCCGAAAGACGTTGCATTTGCCACCCAGTCCGGCCCGCTTCTGGTCATCGATGGAAAGCTGCATCCTCGCTTCGAGGAAAACGGTTCGTCGCGCTTCATCCGCAACGGCGTGGGCGTGCGCGATGCTCATACGGTGGTGCTGGCGATCTCGCGCAAGCCGGTGAGCTTCGGCAGCTTCGGGCGCCTGTTCCGCGACGCGCTCGAATGTCCGAACGCGCTCTATTTCGATGGCGCGATTTCGGCCCTTTCAAATGGCCGGGAGACGCTGGTCGGTGGCGTCTACCCGGTGGGGCCGATCCTTGCGGTTTTTCCCAAAGGCTAGTGCTTACTCCGGAGCGCTGGTCTGAAGGGCCAGCGCGTGCAGCGTTCCACCCATGTTGCCCTTCAGGGCCTCATAGACCATTTGGTGCTGCTGGACACGGCTCTTGCCGCGGAAGCTTTCAGCCACGACCTCGGCAGCATAGTGGTCGCCATCTCCGGCAAGGTCGCGGATGGTCACCTTTGCATCGGGGATGCCGTCCTTGATCAGCTTTTCGATGTCGTGTGCGTCCATTGCCATGAAGAAGTCTCCAAGTTCACTCTGCCTCAGATATGGCCGTTGCGCGGAACAAGGTCAATCATGGCGTGGCGCAGTGGCCGCCATCCCGTCCAGCCTGGATATGTCTTGGCCATAGCGGCAATCCGGTAGAGGTGGCGACTTCGGGATCGGCGGTAAAAAGCCCGACGCCGCGGGCACGAAGCTCGAGCAGGATCGAGAGATCCATGTCGCCGTGAAGTCTTTGCAGGCCGAGGTCGTTATAGGCATGGCCGCTGGAGCCCGGATTGATACCCGATATGACGACCGCCTGCGCCCCGCTGTGGAGCGCATATAGCACTGCGGTTATGCCGTTCGAGAACTTCCGCGCGTTGTCCAGTTCGCTGTGGCGCTTGCCCATGACTGCTTCGTGCAGGGCCATGCGTTGATACTGGTCGACCAACCGCAACTGGTCATAGCGATAGTTGAAGGCGGCCAGGCCGTCGCGCAATCGCTGTTCCTCGAATGGCCAGCGTATCACATGGAGGAGACCGGTCTCATCGCCGTCGAGAAGCCGCCGCACGGCAACGGCGTTGTCGTTCGTGCCCTCTATCTGGTTGAATTGCAGAAAGGTCGCGTCGGGTTTGCGGATGCCCCATTTCTTCGCGATTGTCTGCGAGCCGTTGACGGTGAGAACCGCAAAACGCTCATCGAAGCCTTCGGGCAGGTTTGAGGCGGGGGCCGAGCCGATTACCAGCACCGGCCCGCGGAACGGAGCGGGATGACAGGGCGGGCGGGGGCGAGAGAACCGAAAGACCAGCGCTTCCTTGATCGTCCTTCTGACCCTGGAATAGCCCACCGACGCCCCCCACGTCTGCGATCAGCTGTCCATGAAACGCGGGAACCAGGTTTCATGTGCCTCGCGCAGTTCAGACACAAGTATTGCACGGGCTTGGCCCAGCTTCAATTCGGTGCCGCCCGTCGTTCCGATCCAGGGCGCGGACACGCCCGTGCCCTTGAGGCGCTCCTCGAAGAACCAGTCGATACGCTCGCGCGGGATCGTCACCAGATATCGGCCCTGGTCCTCGCCGAAGAAGGCAGGAATCGGCGACAAGTCGTTCAATTCGTTGACGGTTGCGCCGATGTCGGAGGCCATGGCCATCTCGGCAAGCGCAACTGCCAGTCCACCGTCCGAGAGATCGTGCACGGCAGTGGCGACGCCCTCGTTGATCAGCGCGCGGACGAAATCGCCGACCTTCTTCTCGTGTTCCAGATCCACCGCCGGCGGCGGGCCGTCGGTGCGGCCATGAATGTCGCGCATATAGACCGACTGCGCCAGATGCGTGCCCCAGGCGGCCGGCGCGCCGACGAGCAGGATCGCTTCGCCTTCGGCCGCAAAACCGATGCGCGCCATCTTCGACCAGTCCCGGATGATGCCGACACCGGCGATGGTTGGCGTCGGCCGGATGCCTTGGCCGTTGGTCTCGTTGTAAAGTGACACGTTGCCCGAAACGATCGGGAAGCCGAGCGCGCGGCAGGCATCGCCGATGCCCGTCACTGCCCTGACGAACTGCCCCATGATTTCAGGGCGCTCGGGATTGCCGAAATTCAGGTTGTCGGTCGCCGCCAGCGGCAGCGCGCCGCTCGCCGTCAGGTTGCGCCAGCACTCGGCGACCGCCTGCTTGCCGCCTTCGTAAGGGTCGGCATAGCAATAACGGGGGGTACAATCCGTCGTGATGGCGAGGGCCTTCGACGAGCCGTGAACGCGCACGACTGCCG
>JAEWHN010000305.1 GCA_023387775.1 Pseudomonadota bacterium
TCCGCCTGGCGGCGGGCGGCAATGGCGGCTTCGGCAACCAGCATTTCAAGACCTCGACCAACCAGGCACCGCGCCGCGCCAACCCCGGCCTGCCGGGCGAGGAACGAACCATCTGGCTCAGGCTGAAGCTGATCGCCGATGCCGGGCTGGTTGGCCTGCCCAATGCCGGCAAATCGACCTTCCTGGCAGCCGTGACTGCGGCCAAGCCCAAGATCGCCGACTATCCCTTCACGACGCTGTATCCGGGTCTCGGGGTGGCGCGGGTCGATGCCCGCGAATTCGTCATCGCCGACATTCCCGGCCTGATCGAGGGTGCGCACATGGGAGTGGGCATAGGCGACCGCTTCCTCGGCCATGTCGAGCGCACGCGCGTGCTGCTGCATCTCGTTTCGGCGCAGGAGGAAAGTCCGGGCAAGGCCTACAAGACCGTGCGCAAGGAACTGGAAGCCTATGGCCACGGCCTTGCCGACAAGCCGGAAATCGTGGCGCTGAGCCAGGTCGACACGCTTGATGCGGATGCCCGCAAGAAGAAGCTCGCCTCGCTGAAGCGCGCGACGGGGACGACACCTTTCATGCTCTCGGCGGTGAGCGGCGAAGGCGTCGAGGCGGTGCTGCGCGCATTGATGGCGGAGATTCATGCGGCACGGGTGGAAGAAGCACCGACCGAGCCTGACGAGCGGTGGGTCAGGTAGGAGCCATGAGCCTGCAATCCCTGAAGAACTACCGCCGCATCACCGTTAAGATCGGCTCGGCCCTGCTGGTCGACCGTTCGGCCGGCCTGAAACGTGACTGGCTGGCTTCGATCAGCGACGACATCGCCGCCCTTGCGGCAGGCGGCGCCGAGGTTCTGGTCGTTTCCTCGGGCGCCATCGCGCTTGGCCGCACCATTCTTGGCCTGGGCCGGCGCGCGCTGAAGCTGGAGGAGAGCCAGGCGGCCGCCGCCGCCGGCCAGATCGCTCTTGCGGGCGCATGGTCGGACGAGCTTGGCCGCAATGGCCTGAAATCGGGCCAGGTGCTGGTGACGCTCGGCGACACCGAGGAGCGCCGCCGCTATCTCAATGCGCGGGCGACCATCTCGACCCTGCTCAAGATGAAGGCGGTGCCGGTCATCAACGAGAACGACACGGTCGCCACCAGCGAAATCCGCTATGGCGACAATGATCGCCTGGCCGCGCGCGTCGCAACAATGATGGGCGCCGACCTGCTCGTGCTGCTTTCCGACATCGATGGCCTCTACACGGCTCCCCCTGCCCGCGACCCGGATGCGAAATTCATTCCGCTGGTCGAGCGGATCACGCCCGACATCGAGGCCATGGCCGGAGCTGCGGCCTCCGAACTGTCGCGCGGCGGCATGCGGACCAAGCTCGACGCCGGCAAGATCGCCACGGCCGCCGGGACAGCGATGATCATCACCTCCGGCACGCGGCTCAACCCGCTCGGCGCCATCGACCGCGGCGAGCGGGCCACCTTCTTCCAGCCCAGCGCCAATCCGGTGAAGGGCTATAAGACCTGGATCGCGGGGCAGCTCGAGCCCGCCGGCAGGCTGGTCGTGGATGCTGGCGCGGTTCGCGCCCTGCTGTCGGGCAAATCGCTGCTGCCTGCCGGTGTGACGGTGGTGGACGGCAATTTCTCGCGCGGCGACACGGTGGCGATCGTCAGCCCGGCGGGACGTGAGATCGCGCGCGGCCTTGTTGCCTACGATGCCGCCGATGCCGTAAGGATCGCGGGACTGAAGACCGACGAGATCGCCGGCGTGCTTGGCTATGAGGCGCGTTCGGCTATGATTCATCGCGACGATCTGGTGGTAAGCCACAGCGAGCCGGCGGAAACGGCGCAGGCGGGAGGTTGAGCCATGCAGGTGGCACATGAGAAATCCCGGGAGGACACCGCCTCCCTGATGGCCGAACTCGGCCGCAAGGCGCGCGCTGCCGCGCGGCCGCTTGCCATTGCCAGCGCCGAGCGCAAGCATGCGGCGCTGGTCGCCATGGCCGATGCGATCCTTCGCGGCGAGGAAAAGATACTCGCGGCCAACGCAATCGACATGAAGAACGGCGCGGAAGCGGGGCTCAGCGGGTCCTTCATCGACCGGCTCAAGCTCGATCCCAACCGCGTCCGCGACATGGCGGAAGGCGTCCGCGCGATTGCCAAACTCAACGACCCGGTGGGCGAGGTGACGGCCGCGTGGGATCGTCCCAACGGCCTCCACATCGAGCGCGTGCGCACGCCGCTCGGCGTCATCGGCGTGATCTACGAGAGCCGCCCCAACGTGACGGCCGACGCCGGCGCGCTTTGCCTGAAGGCCGGCAACCCGGTCATCCTGCGCGGCGGCTCGGATTCGCTCAATTCGTCAGCGGCCGTCCATGCCTGCCTGGTCGAGGGCCTGCGCGCCGCCAGCTTGCCCGAGGACGCGATCCAGCTCGTGCCGACCACCGACCGCGCCGCTGTCGGCGAGATGCTCAAAGGCCTGTCCGGCAATCTCGACGTGATCGTGCCGCGCGGCGGCAGGAGCCTGGTGGAGCGCGTGCAGAATGAGGCGCGCGTGCCAGTCTTCGCCCATCTCGAAGGCATCTGCCATCTCTATATCGACAAGTCGGCCAATCTCGACATGGCGGTGAAGATCGCCGTCAACGCCAAGATGCGGCGCACCGGCATATGCGGCGCTACCGAGACGCTGCTGGTCGACCGGGCGGCTGCGGCCACCCATCTGGTGCCGGTGCTGGAAGCGCTGCGGCAGGCGGGTTGCGAAATCCATGCCGACGAGGAGGTGTTGAAAGCCTTCTCCGACGCCAAGCCGGCGACCGACGCCGACTGGGTGACGGAATATCTCGATGCCATCATCTCGGTGAAGCTGGTGGACGGCGTTGCCGGTGCCATCGACCACATCGAGACCTATTCGTCCCATCACACCGAGGCCATCGTCGCCGAGGATGCCGCGGCAGTGGAGCGATTCTTCAACGAGATCGACTCGGCGATCCTGCTGCACAATGCCTCGACCCAGTTCGCCGACGGCGGCGAGTTCGGCATGGGCGCAGAGATCGGCATCGCCACAGGCAAGATGCATGCGCGCGGCCCGGTTGGGGTCGAGCAGCTCACCTCCTTCAAGTACCGCGTGCGCGGATCGGGGCAGGTGCGGCCGTGATCGCGGGGCCGTTTTACCCTCCCCCTTGCGGGGAAGGTCGGCCAACGAATGTCGCGAAGCGTCATTCGGAAGCAGGGGTGGGGGTGGAAACCAGTTGCCCACCTCCGACCTGACCCAGCCGGCACCCCCATCCCGCTCCGCTGCGCGGATCGATCCTCCCGGCAGGGGGGATGATAACAGCGTCGCGCCGAAATACCTGCGCATGCCGCATGTCGAAAAGGGCATGCAGGTCGGCCTGTTCGGCGGCTCGTTCAACCCGCCCCATCGCGGCCATGCGCTGGTGGCCGAGATCGCGATGCGCCGGCTGCGTCTCGACCAGCTCTGGTGGATCATCACCCCGGGAAACCCGCTGAAAGACACGCGCGAGCTGGCGCCGCTCGCCGAGCGTATTCGCCTTTCGGAAGCGATGGCACGCGATCCGCGCATGAAGGTTACGGCTTTCGAGGCGACATATCACATGCGCTACACCGCCGACACGCTGGCGCTGATCAAGGCGCGCAATCCCGGCGTCGATTTCGTGTGGATCATGGGCGCCGACAATCTGCGGAGCTTCCATCGCTGGCAGCGCTGGCGCCAGATCGTCATGACGTTCCCCATCGCGGTCATCGATCGGCCGGGTTCGACACTGTCCTTCCTGTCGTCGGTGGTGGCAAAGACCTTCGGCTATGCCCGGGTGGACGAGGCGGATGCTCCGCGCCTGGCCAGGATGCGCGCGCCTGCGTGGACCTTCATCCACGGGCGTCGTTCACTCCTGTCTTCCACCGCCATTCGCAACGGCTCCAAGCGCTGAACGCCATCTTGATTCCCATCTTGATTCAATGAGCGTCCGAGCCTTGAAACCACAATACGACTCTGCATATCTATTGATTGTCCTGCGATGCCCGCGGGACTTTTTGGTTGTTCCTGTTCGGAAGGAAAGACACTGAGAACAGCACTCAGCAAGAAGGCAAATGTCATGCCTTCACTGGCCGGGATGGACGGAAGCGATGCCGTGTCCCGTGCCCTCAAAGCAGTCCTTGTAAGTCTGGAAGACTCCAAGGCCGAAAACATCGTCTCCATCGACCTTCATGGCAAATCGAGCCTCGCCGACCACATGGTGGTGGCGTCGGGACGCTCGCATCGGCATGTCGCGGCGGTGGCCGATCATCTCATCAAGGCGCTCAAGGACGCCGGATTGGGCGCCCCTCGCATCGAGGGCCTTGCGGCAGCCGATTGGGTATTGATCGACTCGGGCGATATCATCGTGCACGTCTTCCGTCCCGAAGTCCGCGACTTCTACAATCTGGAGAAGATGTGGCAGGCGCCGGGCCTCGAGGAAGAAACGGTCCACTAGAGAAGGAAGGAATGGTGTAAGAACCTTCCAACACCTCGCTCTGGAGCATTTGGCAGCCAAGCGGATCGCTTGGCGTCATATAATGCGGCCAAAACGAAGAGCGAGCGGAGCAAGGATGCCTCCGCTCTAGCGAGAACACGTCGCGGCTGGTTCGGGCTATCCGGCTGCCGCGAGTTGGTGCACGCCCACGGAAGCGGCGCCGGGACGCCGTACCAGCCGCCATTCCAATGGTCGGAGCAGGATGAAGATTGCCGTACACGCCGTGGGCCGGATGAAGGCCGGTCCCGACAAGGAACTGGCCGACCGCTATTTGGACCGCTTCGCCAAAAGCGGGCCCGCGATAGGGCTCGAGTTTGCGGGCGTCATCGAAACACCGGAAAGTCGGGCGCAGGCCGTCAACGAACGCAAGCGCGAGGAGGCCCAGAAGCTGCAGGCGCAGCTCGCCTCCGGCGCTGCACTGGTGCTTCTGGACGAGCGCGGCAAGAACATCTCCTCGGAGGATCTTGCCGAGCGGATCGGCCGCCTGCGCGATGGCGGCCAGAAGAACCTCGTCATCGCAATCGGCGGGCCGGATGGCCATGACGCCGCGCTTCGCGAGCGCGCAGAGCTGACGCTTTCCTTCGGTGCCCTGACCTGGCCGCACCAGCTCGTGCGCATCATGCTGGCC
>JAEWHN010000366.1 GCA_023387775.1 Pseudomonadota bacterium
ATCCTCTATTACGACTACATCGCCGAATATGTCGAAAAGGGCGGCGCATTGCTGATCGCCGCCGGCCCCGAATATGCCGGCCAGCAATCCATCGCGCGCACGCCGCTCTTGCCGGCGCTGCCGGCAACGCCCACCGGCGAGGTGGTGGAAAAGGGCTTTTATCCGCGCCTCACCGATCTCGGTAAACGCCACCCGGTCACGCGAGGGCTGGAAGGCTCGACAGCCGAGCCACCGCACTGGAGCCGCTGGTTCCGCATCATCGGCATCAACCAGCCCGAGGGCGAGGTGGTGATGAAGGGTCCGGATGACCGGCCGCTTTTGGTGCTCGACCGCAAGGGCGAAGGCCGCGTCGGCATGTTCCTGTCCGACCAGGGCTGGCTGTGGGCACGCGGCTATGAAGGCGGCGGCCCGCATGTCTCGCTCTACCGGCGCATCGCCCACTGGCTGATGAAGGAGCCGGAACTGGAGGAAGAGCGCCTCACTGCCAGCGGCCGCGGCATGACGCTGGACGTGCGCCGCCAGACCATGAAGGACAACCCCGGCAACGCCCAGGTCATCACCCCCTCCGGCAAGGCCATGACCGTGCCGCTGGCGCAATCCGAGCCCGGCATCTTCTCCGGCAGCGTGGTGACCAAGGAAATCGGCCTCTACCAGGTCGGCAATGGCGATCTCACGACGCTTGCCCATATCGGCCCGATCAACGCGCCCGAATACGGCGACATGGTTTCCACCGAGGCAGTCCTGAAGCCCTACGCGGAAAAGACCGGCGGCAGCGCGCGCCGGCTAGCCGAAGGGTCTGGCATCGCCGTGCCCAGCATCGTTCCGGTGCGCGGCAATGCCGAGGCCGCCGGCCGCGACTGGATCGGGCTGAAGACCACCGACGACAGCGTGCTCAAATCGGTGAGCCGCGTGCCGCTCTTCGCCGGCTTCTTCGGCCTCGGCCTTCTGCTCGTCGCCCTGGGAGCCATGTGGTACCGCGAGGGGCGGTAGCGGGTTTCTGGCTGCAAAGCTTTCTCGGGGCTGACGACGTTCTAGTTCCCATCTCGGCTTTGCCTTGAGAAGTGGATAGCACAGCGAACCGCAGAGGTGGTGAACCTGTTGCGTCAGCCGGCATCGAAGCCGGCGCCTTCAGCCCGCCACGTCCTCAAAACGCGATGCTCAGCCCCGCGCGCGCCACGGCGATGAAGGCCTGGTCGCTGCCATAGCCGGCCTCGACGGTGCCGTTGATCTGCATGCCCGGAGCGTTGACGAAGGTGAAGTCGGCGCCGGCGAAGCCGCGGATCGCGCCCCTGTCTCCGCCCGGGGTAAAGACGATGTCCTCCCCCAGAAGCGTGGCGGATACCCTGCCGCGGCTTTGTGCGATGCCGTCTATGCCGGCCCTCAGCCTCGTGGCCAGAACGCCGCTCTCGGTGGCCCATGGCGTCAGCGGCACGGCGACCTGGCCGCGCGCCTCGAAGACATGCACGTTGCGCGAGTCCACCCTCAGGGCATCCTCGGCCCCTCTCTCCTCATAGCCATCCAGAAACAGGCCGGCATAGCGCAGCCGCAGGCTGGGAACCACGACCGTGCCGCCGACTTCCATGCGCGTTCCGACCGCCACCGAAGGGCTGACATAGACGCCGTCGAACTTGGCGTGCGCGGTCTCGATGCCGCCCAGCACCGTGTTGTTGGCAATGCGGCGGTCGCTGTTCTGGCGCATGGAGCCGACGGAAAGCGAAAGATCGGCGAAGTTCAGGAGCGACGCGTAGCCCAGATAGCCGCCGCCGAAGAAGCTGCTGTGGTCGATGTCGTGGATCGAACCGTCGACGCGGGCCGAGCCGCCGGCCCCGCCGATAAAGCCACCGCCGCGCCAGTGATCGGAAACCTCTCCCTCGAGGCCGAACATCACGCCGCCGAGCGAGTTGCGGAAGCCCGCCTCGTCGTCCGAGCCGTCCTGTGAGCGATAGCCGCCCAGGGCTGTCGCCCAGAACACCGGCCCCATCTTCTCGGGCAGGGCGTCGGCGTCGAACGGCAGGTCGCCCGTCACGCCGAAGACGCCGCGGAACCCTTCCCCCCGCGCCACGGCGAGCCTGTCTTCCACCGCGCCGGCAATATTGCCCGTCAGGTCTGCCACCACCGCGTGAGCGCTGCTGAAGCCTGCCGTATCCAGCACCGCCACCTTGTCGCCGCTGACGACGAAGGGCCGGTTACCGGCCATCACCACGTCGGGGAGAATGCCGGAAAAGGTCATCATCGCATTCAGCCCGGAGCCGAATGCAACGGTGTGGTCGCTGCCGCCGAAGACGATGTCACCCTGGATAGCCGTGCCGGCAAGCAGATTGAGCCTAGCATTGTTGCCGCCGACTGCGATCGCCGCGTAGCCATCGTTCAGGATCGTGCCGGAATTGATGACGACTGCGTTGTGGCCCCCGATAACGACGCCCATGGAATTCGCGCCGCGGGTGATGATCGAGCCGCTGTTGGCAATTTTCGCGTCGTTGCCACCGGCGACAATGCCTCCCGATACATCGCCGCTACTGACGATCGCTCCATTGTTGGAGATTGAGACGTGGTCCCCATTTGCAACCACGCCAAAGCTGGCCAGGCCGTTGGTCCGGATCAAACCATCGTTCGAGACCGTTACGCCGGTCGCGTGGGCAATAATGCCGGCGGTTCCAAAGCCGGACGTGTCGATCGTCCCCTTGTTCCTGACCTGACTGCCATTCCCAGCCGCCACAATGCCGGTCGATCCGTTGTTCAGGATCCGGATTAGGCCGTCGTTGGCGACGCTGGAGTCCTCCCCGAGCAGAAATATGCCGACCCCGTTTACGCCGGAGATCGCGAGATTGCCCGAGCCGGAATTGCGCACCTGTGCGCGGGGGCCGTCCACCAGAATTCCAAAACCGGTGGCCTCGATCCCTCCATTGTTGAGGATCACCGCATCGGAGGTGCCCGGGCCAAGTATCCCGAACGCGTTTACGCCGGTCGAACGGATGAGGCCATTGTTGACGATGGTGGCGCCATCGCCAATGAAGAACGCGCCGGCCGAAAGGTCACCGAAGGTCTCGATCGTGCCGTCGTTGGTCAAGCGCTGGCGGTCGTCCAGCATCGCGACGCCATGTTCATTGGAGCCACTCGTGCTGATCTTGCCCCCGGCCTTCACCGTTCCGGTGTCGCCGGCGTTGCCCATGACCTTCTGCCCTTCCGTCTGTCCGGGCTGGATCGTGAAGCTTTGGGAAAATGCTGGCCAGGAGGCCAATGCGGTGGCTGCAAAGAGGGAAATTGCAACCGAGCGCTGCTTGCCTGCAGGAATCAATGCCATGTCACCTCGCGAATATATGCGCGCCGCATTGCTGTCGGGAAACCGACTTTGACCCTATCGACGGTGGTTTTTCAAGCGTTGCTTTCGCCTCATGTGGAAACCACAAGATAGAAACGCGCCGGAAGACGTGTAAATCTTCCGGCGCGTTCCATTTATGCAACGTTCGATGTTGGCTTTATTATCGCCGCAACACGGCCGACAGCACGTCGCGGATGCCGATCGCGCCGACGAAGCGCGACTGTTCGTCAAACAGCGCCACGGGCGAGGTCTGCGAGCGGTGCATGGCCAGCATCACCGTCTTCAGCGTGGTTCCCGGCCGCGCCCAGAACACGCGCGGCGCGTCGGGCGGCAGCGTTTCCACCTCGTCGCAGGAAACCCAGATCGCCGGGTGCCCGTTGCGCTCGGCCGCGGTCACCAGCCCGTCCCGGTCGATCTTGAAGCGGGTGGTCTGGCGGCGATCCAGCCACAGCCAACCGTCCCCGCCGGCGTGCTCCAGATCGCGGCGGTCGCGCATCACGTTCCAGGCCGTCAGCACCGACAGCGGGTTCACGTTGGAGATGAAGTCGCGCACATAGTCGCTGGCGGGGCGCAGCACGATGTCCTCCGGCGCGCCCGTCTGCACGATGCGCCCGCCCTCCATGATGGAGATGTGGGTGCCGATCTTCAGCGCCTCTTCCAGGTCGTGGCTGACGAAGATGATCGTCTTCTTCAGTTTGTCCTGGAGCTGCAGCAGCTCGTCCTGCAGCTTGGTGCGGATCAGCGGGTCCAGCGCCGAGAACGGCTCGTCCATCAACAGGATCGGCGCTTCCGTGGCGAAGGCGCGCGCCAGGCCCACGCGCTGCTGCATGCCGCCGGAAAGCTCATGCGCGTATTTCTTCGACCACTGGTCGAGCCCGACCAGCGCCAGCTGCTTCCTCACGCGCTCCTTGCGCTCAGCATCCGGCACACCGGAGAGCTCCAGGCCGAAGCCGACATTCTCCTCCACCGTGCGCCACGGCAGGAGGCCGAACTGCTGGAACACCATGGCCACGCGCGTCTGCCGAATGTGGCGCAGCGTGGCCGCGTCGCAGCTTGCCACGTCCACCATTCGACCGCCATCCTTCACCATCACGCTGCCGCGTGCCGGCACATTCAGCAGGTTGACCGCGCGCAGCAGCGTGGATTTGCCGGAGCCCGACAGCCCCATCAGCACCGAGATCTCGCCCTCTTTGACCGTCAGGTTGCAGCCGGCGCAGCCCAGCACCGCGCCGGTCTTTTCGAGGATCTCGGCGCGGCTCGCGCCCTTGTCGATCAGCTCCAGCGCCTCCTTCTGGGCAGTGCCGAAGACGATGTCGACATTCTTGAAATCGACGGCCGCGCTCATTTTGCGCCTCCCGTGCCAATGCGGCTCATGCGGTCGAGGATGATGGCGAGAATGACGATGGCCAGCCCGGCCTCGAGCCCGAGCGGGATGTTCACCGAGTTCAGCGCGCGCACCACCGGCTTGCCCAGTCCGTTGGCGCCAATCAGGGCGGCAATCACCACCATAGACAGCGAAAGCATGATGCACTGTGTCAGGCCGGCCATGATGGTCGGCAGCGCGGCCGGCAGCTCCACCTTCCACAGCAATTGCCGCCTGGTGGCGCCGAATGCCTCGCCGGCCTCGATCATCGGCTTGGGCACCGAGGTGATGCCGAGATAGGTGAGCCGGATGGGCGCGGGCGCGGCGAAAATCACGGTGACGATCAGGCCCGGCGCGATGCCGAGGCCGAAAAGGATCAGTACCGGAATGAGATAGACGAAGGTGGGCATGGTCTGCATCAGGTCGAGCACCGGCTGCAGCACGCGGTAGCCGCGCTCGCTGTGGGCGGCCCAGATGCCTATCGGCACGCCGATGGCCATGGACGCCGCCGCAGCGGACACCACCAGCACCAGCGTCTCGATGGTTTCCTTCCACAGCCCCTGGTTGACGATGAACAGCAGCCCTATCGCGACGCCAAGCGTCAGCTTCCAGGAGCGCTGCAGATACCACGCCACCAGCGCTATCAGCGCTATCAGCGCGATCGGCGGAAGCCACAGCAGCGCGTCGACCAGACCCTCCAGCGCAAGCGCAAGACCGGAAGCGATCGAATCGAAAAACCATTCGAAATTCGTGGTCAGGAAATCAAAGAATTGCTTGCCCCAGCGCCCGATCGGAACCTTGACGCCCGAGATAAATGCCGAAACCGGATCCACCCTATCTCCTCTCGTTCATTGCCTCCCCCGGTGCGGGGGTGGCGCCGCTCCCACCCATGGAGCAAACGGCGGGGCAGCCATTGCCGCCCCGCCGTCAAGATTTCACGTTGGCGCTCAGAGGCCGAGGGCCGACTTGACCGCAGCCGTCGCGTCGCCGCCGTCGAAGGTCGTCACGCCCTCGAGCCAGGGCGTCATTGCCTCGGGATTGGCCTTCAGCCAGGCAGTCGCGGCTGCCTTCGGCTCGGCGCTGTCATTGAGGATCGCGCCCATGATCTCGTTTTCCATCTTCAGCGAGAAAACCAGATTGGTCAGGAACTTGCCGATGTTCGGGCACTCGGTGGCATAGCCGGCGCGAACGTTGGTCGCGACCGTAGCGCCCCCGAAATCCGGACCGAACACGTCATCGCCGCCGGTCAGATACTTCATGTCGACCATGGAGTTCATCGGGTGCGGTTCCCAGCCCAGGAAAACCACGTCCTTCTTGGCGCCCGCCGCCTTGGTCACCGCCGAAAGCATGCCGGCTTCCGAGCTTTCCACCAGATCGAAACCCTTGAGACCGAAGGTGTCGGCTTCGATCATGTCGAGGATCAGCCGGTTGCCGTCGTTGCCGGCCTCGATGCCATAGATCTTGTTGTCCAGCTTGTCCTTGAACTTGGCGATATCGGCGAAGTCCTTGAGGCCGGCCTCATAGGTGTAGGACGGCACCGCAAGCGTGTACTTCGCGCCTTCCAGGTTCACCACCAGCGTCTCGACCGACTTGTCTTCCTGATAGGGCTTGATGTCGGCTTCCATGGTCGGCATCCAGTTGCCCAGGAACACGTCGATGTTCTTGGCCTTCAGCGACGCATAGGTCACCGGCACCGACAGCACCTGCACGTCGGGCGCATAGCCCAGCGCCTCGAGGATGACCGACGCGGTAGCAGTCGTGGAGGTGATGTCGGTCCAACCGACATCCGAGAAACGCACTTTCTTGCAGCTTTCGGATTCGGCTGCGAGCGCGCTGCCCGAAAAAAGAACCGCCGCCATACCGAATGACATGGCGAATGATTTCATACGCGACATAGGCGTGTCTCCCATTGAAAATTGCTGGCAGAGCGAAAGGTGTGCGGCGTAATGCCGTTGATGTTTTAGCCAAACATCATTTTGGAATGGTTTCAAGCTTGGCGGGTGGGCAAGTCGCGGCGCGAAGTTTGCTGGAGGCGACAAATTCGCCCTCCACACGCGACATGCCGCCCCCTCTGCGCTCGCACATATTACCCGCTACAGGTTGTGATGAGCGTCAAAACGAAATATTCCGAAGGTGGCGATTTGATCATGCCGGTCGCTGCGCCGATAGGCCGCGGTTTTCGCGCCTGTCCATCGAGAGGAACACGGAAAACAGATGCTTGACGACAGTTCCAACATCTTCATCCGGGCGTTCAGATCAATCGGCCGCATTATCGCCTGGCCGTTCAGGCGGGTGTGGGGCTGGTACTACCGGCAGAACTGGATTCTTCAGGCCGTCGTCGCGCTCTGCGTGGCCAGCATTGCGGGCCTCTATGGCTATTTCATCTGGCAGACGCAGGCCTGGACCAACTTCAATCCCGACTACGCCGACGCCTACCAGTTCGAAAAGCGCAGCACCACTGCGGGCGAGCAGCTGGCCGAGAACGACGGCAGCGCAACCAAGACATGCGCCCGCTCGGCCATAGCCGACGTCACCGCCGACCTCACGGACTTCAACGTCAACCAGAACGCCTGGATCTCGTCGATGCTTCTCTACAAGCTCGGCTTCTTCGGCCTGTCCTGGGACGACACCCCCTTCCTCGACAACAAGGCCTCGTTCCAGCGCGGCATCAACCAGGCGGTGCGGCGCACCACGACCGAACTCGCCGACAATCTCGGCCGCGTGCGCGGCACCAGCCAGGTCGATTCCGACCTGCAGTCGGCGCGCGGCAACATGCAGTTCGACGAATACACCTGGTATTTCGGCCTGCGGCCCTTCGGCCCCAAGACGCCGACGCCCAGCTACTACCGCTCGGCCATCAAGAGCCTGCGCGCCTTCAACACGCGGCTGGAAAAATGCGGCGCCGTGTTCGACGCGCGCGCCGACAACCTGATCCAGTTCATCGATCGCATCGCCAACGACATCGGCAGCACCTCGGCCATCCTGAAGGACCGCGCCGAGAACCACAGCAATGGCTGGCTCGACCCGCGCGCCGACGACCGCTTCTGGTTCGCCTATGGCCAGCTCTATGGCTATTACGGCCTGCTCAAGGCCGCGCATGCCGATTTCGAGGACGTGCTGCGCACGCGCAATCTCGACAGCCTGTGGAACACGATGGAGCAGCAGACGCGCTCGGCGCTCAACATCCAGCCCTTCATCATCTCCAATGGCGCCGAAGCCGGCTGGATCATGCCGTCGCATTTGATCACCATGGGCTTCTACATCCTGCGCGTGCGCTCCAATCTGGTGGAAATCAGCAACGTCCTTTCGCGCTGACCCGACGCCAAACAGCGTTATCGGAGCGCTTGGGGGCGACTGCTTCCTCGTCTGTCGCAATCCGTGTATTGAGCGGCTGTTTTGAGACGGCGAAAACGAGCCCCATCGGGATTCTATGCCCGGCGAAAGACGCCGGATCGCGCGTCGCCGAAACTGGAAATGCAACGGAAGGGATCTTCTGCCTATGTCCGAATTCAAGACTGACATCCAAATAGCGCGCGCGGCCACGAAGCGTCCGATCCAGGAGATCGGCGCCAAGATCGGCATCGCGCCGGAGCACCTTTTGCCCTACGGCCACGACAAGGCCAAGGTGTC
>JAEWHN010000046.1 GCA_023387775.1 Pseudomonadota bacterium
CCCGTATTTCTCCTGCGCCCTGCCGACCACTTCCGGCTCGGCGGACGAAAACACCAGCGGCTCGGCGGCGAGGTTTTCGGCCAGCCAGGCGGACGCCTTCGCCACCGTCATGTCGCCGGACATCAGCGAGTCGGCCTCGATCTCAAGTGCTGGATGATTGGCGCGGTAATGCGCCACCTGGCCGCGCGTGGCGCGTGAGCAGGAGCCCGAAAGCACGGCGCCGGGGCCGTCGATGCCCTGCCATGCCACCTGGCGATTGCCGATCAGCCCTTTGCGGCGAAAATTTTCCGGCAGGCCGAGCGCCACGCCCGAACCGCCGGTGATCAGCGGCAGGTCGGCGGCCGCCTCGCCGATGGCGAACAGGTCTTCGTTCTGCAATGCGTCGACCACCAGAAGCTTGTGGCCCGCCTGATCCTGCCGCTGCATGGCCTCGGCGATTGCCCCGGCGCCGCGGCGAACATCGGAAAACGCCACCAGCCCCACGGAAAGCCCGGTCTGGTATTGCAGCCAGCGGCGAATGTCGGGGTCGGTCATCGGCGTCAGCGGATGGGCCTCCATGCCCGACTCGTTGAGGAGCCGGTCGCCGACGAAGAGATGACCCTGATAGATGGTGCGCCCCGCGCCCGGAAAAGCCGGGCAGACGATGACCTGGCTGGCCCCCAGCGCCTTGCTGAGCGCTTCGGCCACCGGGCCGATATTACCGGTCTTGGTGGAATCGAAGGTCGAGCAATATTTGAAGAAGAACTGGCGGCAGCCCTGCGCCTTGAGCCACTCCAGCGCCTGCAGCGACTGGGCAACGGCTTCTTCCACTGGCACGCTGCGCGTCTTCAGCGCTACGACGCCTGCCTCGACATCCGCATCGGCACTGCCCTGAGGAATGCCGCAATATTGCGTCGTCGCCATTCCGCCCTTGACCAGCGTGTTGGCAAGGTCCGACGAGCCGGTGAAGTCGTCACCAATACAGCCGAGCAGCATGATCAGCTCTCCTTGTAGCGTTTGGCGGGAAGGCTGATGCCGCTTTCCTCCGCATAGAGCTTGACCACCGCCACGTCGCCCTCACGGCCAAGGCCGGCCTGGGACGCAGCCCGGAAACGGGCAAGTGCCGCCTGCGCGACCGGCAGCTCGAGCGAGGCGTCCTTAGCCGAGCCGGTGACGATGCCGAGATCCTTGACGAAGATGTCGACTGCCGAATGCGGCCGGTAATCGCCATCGGCGATGTAGGGGCCGCGGTTTTCGAACATCCAGGAGGAGCCGGCGCAATGCGGGATCACCTGCATGATCTGGTCGGCGTCCACGCCCTGCGCCAGGCCGAAAGCGAAGGCCTCGGCGGCCGCGGCGATGTGGATGCCGGCGAGCAGCTGGTTGACGCTCTTCATGGCGGAGCCCGGCCCGGCCCGGTCGCCCAGCCGGAACACGGTCTGGGCCAAGGCATCAAGCGCAAGCTGGGAACGCGCAAAGGCATCGGGCGTGCCGGATGTCATGATGCTGAGCTGGCCCTTTGCGGCGCGCGCCGAGCCGCCGGAAATCGGCGCGTCCAGATAGAGTATGCCCTTCTCGGCAAGGCGTGCCTCGAACTCGACCGCCTTCTGCGCGTCGATGGTCGCGCAACTGATGACGACCGCGCCCGGCTTCAGCCTCTCCGCCAGTCCGCGCGTGCCGAACAGCGCATCTTCCGTCTGGGCTGCGTTGACGACGACCAGAATGGCGCCGTCGGCTTCCGCGCTGGCTTGATCAAGCTCGCGGTCAAGGCCGGCCTCGGCCCGGAAACGCTTCTGGGCGTCGGTGTTGAGGTCGAAACCGTCGACGGCAAGGCCGGCCCGCAGCAGCGACTGGCCCATGCCGTAGCCCATGGCTCCGAGGCCGATAAGCAGGAAGTGCCGGCCGGGCAAGGCGGAGGCTTCCGCGCTCATGCCGACTGCTCCGCCTTGGGAGCATAGTCCTGGATATAGGCCTGGATGATCGCCTTGAAGGACTGATCGGCCTTGAAGCCGAGCTTTTCGGCCTGGCTCGCCTCGAACGCCTTCGGCCAGGTCGAGATGATCGCGACGATTGCCGGGTCGATTTCGTGCTTGATCAGCTTGACCGCGTCGTCGCCCGCGATTGCGCGCAGCGCCTCGATCTCGTCGGCCACGGTCGCCGAAACGCCGGGCATAGTCATGTTGCGGCGCTCCTTCAGCAGCGCGCCATCCACTGCCGCGGCATGGGCGATGAAGCCGATAGCCGCGCGCGGGCTGGCGAACCAGTGCCGCACGGACGGCTCCACCGGCAAGGTGGCGGGCAGGCCCGCCAGCGGCTCGCGCAGGATGTTGGAGAAGAAGCCGGACGCAGCCGCATTGGGCTTGCCGGGGCGGATACAGATGGTGGGCAGGCGGATGCCGATGCCGTCGAAAAAGCCGCGGCGGCTGTAGTCGGCCAGCAGCAATTCACCGATCGCCTTCTGCGTGCCATAGCTTGAGCGCGGCGTGATGATGTAGTCGTCGTCGATCACGTCGGGCAGCGGCGAGCCGAACACGGCCAACGACGAGGTGAAGACCACGCGCGGATAGTAGTCGTCCTTCTCATGCGCCTTGCGCACCGCGTCGAACAGGTGCCGGGTGCCGTCGAGATTGATGCGATAGCCCTTGTCGAAATCGCGTTCCGCCTCGCCCGACACGATGGCCGCGAGGTGGAAGATCACGTCGGGCCGCGTCGCCACAAGACGCTCGGCCGTCTCGGGAGACGAGATGTCGCCGGTTTCGAACTCGACCACGACCTTGCCGCCATCGGGCAGCGCGCTCGGCGCCACTATATCGAAAAGCGTCAGCCGCGATACGGCCTTGCCGGCAATCGCGCCGTTGTCGATGAGGCGCTTGGCCAGCCCCGCGCCGAGCATGCCGGCCGCGCCGATGATGAGACAGTGAACCATCTTGTCCTGTTCCCCGAAATGAATTTCCGAATGGGCGAGAGGCGAATTTCCGTTGGCCAACCTGCCTCGGCACGAATTTATGTTTGATGAAAACCGGGCGGCTCAGGCCGCCATCCCCTTGCCGCTTGCCAGCTGCTTCAGATGTTGCGGCCCCGCGGCGATGTCGGCCTCGCTTGGGCTCAGCCCCGCCGCCAGCAGCCGCCGCGCGATCATATGATCGGCCGGACGGTTGATGGAATCGACGGCCACGAGGCGCGCGCCCTGGAAATGGTAGACCGAGAAAGCGTTCTCCTCCGGATTGCCTGAGACGACACAATGGTTGGCGTCGAGCGAGAGACCTGCCGTCTGCAGCTTCATGTCCCCCTGATCGGACCAGAACCATGCGACCTCGGAATAAGGCTCCGACCGCCCGAGGATGGAGCGTGCGACGTGCCTGGCCTGGTCGGTCGCGTTCTGGACAGATTCCAGCCGCACGCGCCGGCCCAACTGATGATGGTCGTAGCTGACGCAATCGCCGATGGCGTAGACCTGCGGCAGCGATGTGCGCATGTGGCCGTCAACGACGATGCCGTTGTCGACCTGAAGGCCGGCCTCAGCGGCGAGCTCGACATTGGGAACCGCACCGATTCCAAGAACCACCATGTCGGCCCTGAACCTGCGGCCGTCGGCCGTGCGAACTGCCGCGATGCGCCCGCCCTCGCCTTCGATGCCGGCAAGCTGGACGCCGGTGAAGATGTCGATGCCGGCAGCCCGGCTCCTTTTCTCGACATGGGCGGAAACAACCGGAGCCACCGAACGCGCCAGCACGCGGGGCGCCGCCTCGATCAGCGTCGTCGCCTTGCCGAGCGCCAGGCAGCTATGCGCCACCTCCATCCCGATGAAGCCGCCGCCGACAATAAGGACACTCTCGACTTCCGGCATCATTTCGCGGATGCGGCGCGCGTCTTCCATGGTGCGCAGCGTGACGACACCCTTGAGGTCGATGCCCGGCAGGTCGGGAATTCGCGCCCGCGCGCCCGTTGCGAGGACGAGATGCGTCCAGCCGAGCTCCCGCCCGTCGGCAAGCACCAGCTTGCGGTCGTCGAGGCGAATCTTCGCGACGCGGGCGCCGAGCATCAACTCGATGGAGTTGTCGCGATAGACAGCTTCAGGGCGCAGGACGAGGCCGCCCGAATCGGGGGACTTGAGATAGGATTTGGAGAGCGGCGGCTTGTGGTAGGGAAGGTCCGTCTCGTCGTTGATCAGGACGATCTCGCCCGCATAGCCTTCCTGACGAAGGCTGACCGTGGCCTGGGAGCCGGCGTGCCCCGCGCCGACAATGATGCACCTCTCGCCCATGCCCTCTCCACAAACATGCTCGACCGACCGGCAACGGCTCCCTTGCGGAATCGAACGTGGCATGAAAATGCCGCTTGCACACCAAGCTGCCCGACTCGAACGGTCCGGTAATTTTGTTGCATATCTCCGGTGGAATTTAAACAATTAGTTTGACCGATCGGTCAGATCAGTTAGTAGTATTGCCCATGTCGCCGTTCGAAACGGGCGAAATCGGGGGATAAGCGATGGCACGAGCAGAAAACCGCGTCACGGCACGCTGGCCGGGCTCGCCCTTTGCCGGGTAATTCCCGGCTTCCAGAAATTTCGCCGCCCTCGCCTGAGGGTGAACCAGCAGCGCTTTCGGACGGTTTGCGCATTTCCCTCCGGAAGCAGCCTTTGCGGACCTGGCGTCGCGGCGCGCCTCCGTTCGAGAGGAAGGAATTGGTAACTTGAAGAGATATTGGTCCGACTATACGAGCGAGGAGTTTTCCCGGCTCGACCGCGAGCAGATCGTGGCGGTTCTGCCGGTTGGCGCGACCGAGCAACATGGCCCTCACCTGCCGCTTTCGGTCGACGCGGCAATCGCCAGCGGGATCGTCGCGGCAACCATCGAGCGCCTGCCGGAGACGAGCAAGGCGCTGTTTCTGCCGACGCTGCCGATCGGCAAGAGCAACGAGCACGGCCGCTTTCCCGGCACGCTGACCTTCTCGGCCCAGACCCTGATCGCCATGTGGTGCGAGATCGGCGACTGCGTGGCTGCCAGCGGGGTGAAGAAGCTCGTGCTTCTCAACAGCCATGGCGGGCAGATCAGCACCATGGACATCGTCGCGCGCGAGCTGCGCATCAAGCACGGCATGATGGTGTTTTCGGTCAACTGGTTCGGCCAGGGCATGCCGGAAGGCGTGTACAGCGAGCATGAACTGCGCCACGGCATTCATGCCGGCGACATGGAAACCTCGGTCATGCTCGAATTGCATCCCGAGCTGGTGAACATGAGCAAGGCGCAGAATTTTGCCACCCTCACCGAGACCTTCGCCCGGGACTTCAAGCACATCTCACTTGCCGGCGGCGCCAAGCCCGGCTGGCAGGTGCAGGACATGAACCCGCATGGCGCGGCCGGCAACGCCTTGGCGGCCACCGCCGAGAAGGGGCGCAAGACCATCGACTACGCCGCCGACCGGCTTGTCGAACTCCTGGCCGAGGTCGAGCGCGCGCCGCTCTCCTGGCTCGACAACAGCCCCGCCTGGTGAGGTGATGCAATGAACATGGTCGCCACCGCCTCCGTGACGTCGCAGCCGCTGATCGAGATCGAAAGCGTCTACAAGCAGTATGCCACCGGCGTCGTCGCGGTCCGCGACATGTCGCTGACCATCGAGCAGGGCCAGTTCGTCAGCTTCCTGGGCCCTTCGGGCTGCGGCAAGAGCACGGCGCTGCGCATGATTGCCGGCCTCTCCGAAGTTTCTGCCGGCAAGATCCGCGTCAACGGACATGCGCCCGGCAAGGGCAGCGGCCCGCACGACATCGGCTTCGTCTTCCAGGAGCCGACGCTGATGCCCTGGGCAAACGTGTTCGAGAACGTCTACCTGCCGCTGCGGCTGAGCGGCATGTCGCGCAAGGACGCTGCCCCGCGCGTGGAAGAGGTGCTGGCGCAGGTGGGCCTGAGCAAGTTCGCCAAGGCCTTCCCGCGCGAGCTGTCGGGCGGCATGAAGATGCGCGTCTCCATCGCCCGCGCGCTGGTGACGCGGCCGCGCCTGCTGCTGATGGACGAGCCGTTTGCCGCGCTCGACGAGATGACGCGCTTCAAGCTCAACAACGACGTGCTGCGGCTGTGGCAGGAACACGGGCTGACGGTGATCTTTGTCACCCACAGCGTCTACGAGTCCGTCTATCTGTCGAACCGCGTGGTGGTGATGGCCGCCCGGCCGGGCCGGGTCGTCGCCGACATCGCCATTCCCGGTGCCTATCCGCGCGCGGAAAACTTCCGCGCCACCAGGGAATACACCGAAAGCTGCCAGATCGTGTCCGACGCGCTGAACGAGACGCTCGGCAACGACGACATCGACCATTGAAGGCCTGGCCATGAGCACCGAGACCCCTGTCCTCAATTCCGAGCAGAACCGCCGCGCCCGCATCGAGCGGCGCAAAAGCGTCATCATGCCGACCCTGGCGATCGTCATCGCACTTCTCGTCTGGGAGGGGCTGGTGCGCTACTACAAGGTTCCGCACTACCTGATCCCGGCGCCTTCGCTGGTGGCCGAAACGCTGGTCAAGGACGGCCCGTCGCTGCTGAGCTCCATGCTCTTCACGGTCAAGCTGACGATGCTGTCGCTCATGTGCGCCATTGCCGGCGGCGTGCTCCTGGGCATGATCTTTGCGCTGTCGCGGACGGTGGAGATGAGCTTCTTTCCCTTCGCGGTGATCCTGCAGGTGACGCCGGTGGTGGCGATCGCGCCGCTGATCCTGATCTATGTGCGCGATACCTTCACCGCGCTGCTGATCTGCGCCTGGATCGTGGCCTTCTTCCCCATCCTGTCGAACACGGTGATCGGCCTGCGCAGCGCCGACCATAACTTGCGCGACCTGTTCAAGCTCTATCAGGCCACACCCTTGCAGCGCCTGCGCTATCTGCTGGCGCCGAGCGCGCTGCCCTACTTCATGGCCGCGCTGAAGATCGCCGGCGGCCTGGCGCTGATCGGCGCGGTGGTTGCCGAGTTCGTGGCCGGCACCGCCGGCCAGAGCACCGGCCTTGCCTCGCGCATCCTGGAATCGAGCTTCCGCAACGAGATCCCGCGCATGTTCGCCGCGCTGCTCCTCGTTTCTGTGCTGGGCATCGTGATCTTCCTTGCGACGAGCTGGCTCTCCCGCGCCGTTCTCGGCCGCTGGCACGAGAGCGAAATCCGCCGGGAGTCCTGATTCATGACTGGCGGGAGCGAGACGGTTCGCGAACAAGAGGCCACATCGGAACAGCCCTTGCGGCTCTCCGGTGTAAGCCTGCCCGGCCAGCCGGGGCGCTACGATCTTGTCGTCGCGGATGGCCGCATTGCCGATGTCGTTCCCTCCCCCGCGACCGGAGGCGGCGTGGTCACGCCGCTCTTTGCCGACGTGCATGTGCATCTCGACAAGACCCACACCATCTCCCGCATCGGCGCTGAGGCGAACGCCAGGGTCGAGTGCCTATTCGATGCCATCGCCCTGATGGAGCAGGATCGCCCCAACTGGACAGCAGCCGATATCCGCGCGCGGGCAAGCCGGGCCTTGGAAGCCGCCTATCGGCAGGGCGTCGGCGCCATGCGCACGCATGTCGACTGGGTAACGCCGCAAGTGCCAATGGCCTGGCCCGTGCTTGTAGAACTGCGGGAGGAATGGAAGGGCCGCATCGACCTCCAGCTCGCCTCGCTCGTCCATGGCGATATCGTGGCTGATGCAGGGGCGGCCATTGCCGCGCGTGTGAAGCAGGACAATGGCGTCTTCGGCGCCTTCTTCTTCCGCAATCCGGATCTCGAAGCCAAGGTCGAGGCGATGTTCGCGCTGGCCGGCGCGCACGATCTCGACCTCGACTTCCATGTCGATGAAGGGCTCGACCCGGAAGCCGACGGCCTGTCCGCGATCATCGATGCGGCCAGCCGCCACCGCATGGCGGGCCGCGTGCTGTGCGGCCATGCCTGCTCGCTGGCGCTGCGCTCCGCCGGCGAGTTGGAGCGAACCCTTGCGGCAGCCGCGAAGGCCGGCGTGGCGCTCGTCGCGTTGCCCACGACCAACCTCTACCTTCAGGACCGCGCGATTGGCCTGTCGCCGCGCATGCGCGGGGTTGCGCCGCTGAAGGAAGCTCGCAAGGCGGGCATGACGGTCATACTCGGCTCCGACAATGTGCGCGACGCCTTCTACCCCTTTGGCGACTACGACCCGCTTTCCGTGCTGCGGCTGGCGGCCCCGGCCTGCCATCTCGAGCCCGAGGATTGGCTCGACAGCATCACCACCCTGCCCGCGCGCCAATGCGCAAGCGGCATCGTCACGCCTGTGGAGAAAGGCATGCCGGCCAACTTTATCTGGCACGCCGCGAACGACCTGGACGACCTGATCAGCCGCCCGCAGGCGACGCGCATCGTCTACCGGAGCGGGCAGCCGCTGCCGGCAAGCAATCAAGACTGGAGAAACGCATGAACGTGGCGACCAATGCCGAGCGCGCCTATGACTGGGCGGCCTTTCGCGCCGAGATCGACGGCATCCGCGTCTATGACGACCCCAAGCATGTGGAACTGCGCTCGCGCGACTATTTCTGGTACAGCCCCATCCTCAGCGAAGACATCGGCCACTTCCTGGGCGACCTGGTGGTGATCCCGAAGGATCAGGAGGAGGTGCGCCGCGTCGCGGCCGCGGCCGCGCGGCTGCGCATTCCCATCACCCCGCGCGGCGGCGGAACCGGCAATTACGGCCAGTGCGTGCCGCTGGAAGGCGGCGTCATCCTGGACATGACCAAGATCGACCGGGTGCTTTCCATCGAGCCCGGGCGGGTGCGCGTGGAAGCCGGCGCCCGCATCGCGCGCCTGGACGACGCCGTGCGTGAGACCGGGCAGGAACTGCTCATGTATCCCTCGACACGCCGCATCGCCACCATCGGCGGCTTCTTTACTGGCGGCTCGGGCGGCATCGGCTCGCTGCGCCACGGCATGCTGCGCGACGACGGTAACGTCTATTCGGTCAAGGTGATGACCGTCGAACTCGAGCCCCAGATCATCGAACTTCACGGCCGCGACATCCACAAGGTTCAGCACGCCTACGGCACCAACGGCATCGTGCTGGAACTCGAGATCGGGCTGACCAAAGCGACCGACTGGATCCACACCGCAGCGCTATTCGACAGCTACGACGCCACACTGCGCTTTTGCCTGAAGGCGCTGGAAGACAATCTCGATTGCTACCTGCTGACGACGGTGGACCGCCGCTTCGCGCGCTTCTACACCAAGTTCGGCGATCTGTTCCCGTCTGACCGGGATGCCGTCTTCGCGATGATCGCGCCGAACGACATGGGCAAGTTCGAAGCCCTCGTCGCCGAATTCGGCGGCCGCGTTTCCTTCGCCATGACCAAGGAAGAGCTGCACGACAAGGGCCTGCAGCCGGCTTACGAATGCGGCTGGAACCACACGACGCTGCAGGCGCTGAAGGCCGAACCCGGCTGGACCTACCTGCAGGTGGCTTATCCGCGCCCCTTGGATCCGGAAGTCGTCCTGCGCCAGATGGAGCGCTATGGCGACGAGCAGTACATGCACCACGAGATGGCGCGGCTGGAGGGCGAGGTGCAGATCTTCGGCCTTCCGCTGGTGCGCTACCACAGCCGCGAAGACACCTACCGGGTCATCCGGGAACTGGAGCAGCTGGACGGCTGCGACATCTACGATCCGCACGCCTACACCATCGAGGACGGCGGCATGAAGCAGATCGACACCGTCCAGATCGACTTCAAGAAAAGAGCGGACCCTTACGGGCTTCTCAATCCCGGGAAGACGCGAGGCTGGACGGCCGAGATGGCCGCCAGGGACTAAACCTGAAAATCAATGGGAGAATGCTTCAGATGAAGAACTTGCTCAGGGCGGCGGTTGCCGCTCTTACGCTCGCCATGTCGGCGCAGCTTGCATATGCGCTGGACAAGGTGGTGGTGGGAACCAACTGGCTCGCCCAGGCCGGCCACGGCGGCTTCTACCAGGCACTGGCCGACGGAACCTACGAGAAGTACGGCCTCGACGTCACCATCGAGATGGGCGGCCCGCAGGTCAACAACCGGCCGATGCTGGCGGCGGGGCGGCTCGACTTCCTGCTGACGGGCAACCTGCTGCTGTCCTTCCACAACGTCGCCAACGACATTCCGACCACGGTGGTTGCAGCCTTCTACCAGAAGGACCCGCAGGTGCTGATGGCGCATGAAGGCGCCTACAAGGATTTCAACGACCTCGCCAATGCCC
>JAEWHN010000056.1 GCA_023387775.1 Pseudomonadota bacterium
ACCATGCTCGACTTCGGCTACTATTGCTTGACTTGCACAAAAAGTTAGAAAACTCTTTCGTCACTGTATATATCACAAAAGGCATAGTTCGCATCATGACGCCAAGTTCACGGGAGAGTCCGCTATATGCACCGCAGCTTGGTGCCGTCATCGACCTGATCGGCCAGCCCGGCTTCTGCCCGGCGCTCACCGCATGGCTGCAGGCAATCGTGCCTTTTTCCTTCACCGTGATCTTCGGATACTCCGGAGAAAGCAAACCGATCGATATCTTTGACACGTTTCCGGAGCACCGGCGCCGCGTATTCGTCACCGACTATCAGGAGGGGCCGTACCTTCTCGACCCGTTCTGCCAGAGCGCAGTGCGCCCCGTGCCGCCGGGTCTTTACCGGCTGAAAACACTTGCGCCTGACCGCTTCTATCAAGGCGAATATTTCCGCACCTATTACAAGCGAACCGAGATCGCTGAGGAGATTGGTTTCTTTGCCGAGGTGCCCGAAGAATGCCATGTGGTGCTTTCGCTGATGCGCGAAGAGAAGGTGTTCAGCCGAACCGATTTTCGTCGACTCGCGGCTGTGGCACCGGTCGTCACCGCTCTGATGCGCCGGCAGTGGAGTGAACTGGCGCAGGATTTTACGGCACAGAAGGTGGGGCGCCCCGAAATAACAGGACAGGGCCTCGATCGTCTGACGCCGCGCGAGAGTGAGATTGTCGGCTTCATTCTCAAGGGGTATTCGGCCGAGGCGACCGGACAAGCGCTAAATATCTCTACCGGAACAGTGCGCATTCATCGACGCAATATCTATGCAAAGCTGGGAATTTCATCGCAGCGCGAACTGTTCTCGCGTTTCTTGGCGGGTGTCACTTCTTGATGCGTAAGATCAGTTCCCGATCACCTTGCCTCTAAGAACTTCCTCCCGGCCCTGCTGCCGCCGTCGTGGTCGACCTGTTCTCCCGGCGTCAGCTGGCAAAGAAGGCAGAGATGACGGCCCAGCTTGTCACCAACGCAAGTATTGGCGCGCGTGCGGATGCAGCCGCTGCCAACACTTCGTCCGCCATGGACCAAACCACCAACGTCGCGGTACGCCCTTTGCATGATCTTCTGATCAATTTTCAGTGCAAGGCGTCCGCATAGGCATGTTGACCCCCCTTACCGCTTTGCCTTTCCTAGTCGGCAAATGTCTGACACAGGACCAACCGGATGTCATCGCCGCCCGATAGGGAGCAGTCGCCTTCCCGGTTCCGCGCCTTTCGCGGCCTGATCCTCAGCCGATTCTTCGGCATTCTGAGGCTTCCCGAACTCTTCCTGTGTGGATTTCTCGGGGTCTTCCTTGTCGGCAAGTTTGTTCTGATGCGAAGCGCTGCGACGGACACGTTCCTGATCGCCCTGGTGCAGCACGATGCCGCTATCTTGGCCGTCCTGCTGCTTCTCTATACGCTCAACCTGTACTTCCGGGCCGGAGCAATAACCCGCCACCTGGCTGCCGTGACAAGGGCAATATTCATCTCAATATTTGCAATCTACGTTATTGACGTTTTTGCTTACTTCTTCTTTGGGACACGCCTCTACATCAGCGACGCGGTCACTTTTTCGGGAGAGATGAACTCTTTCGGAACGCTTCTCAGAACCGGGCTGAGCACAACATTTGCCAGAAGAGGGTGGATTGTAGCTGTTGCCGCTATCGGCTTCGGGGCGATTGTCTATTTCAGCTTTGCGTTCGTGGGCGGTCGGTCGACCTTAAAGCCCCGGGCGCTGCCGATCTTGTCGGCGGCAGCTCTGCTCGCAGCCTTTTATCTCATTCCCCTGCCTTCTTACGTATACGCTTTTGGCGACAAGGCGCTGTTTGAGAATTTCGCCGAACGAAACGCCAGCTTTTTCAGGCAGACAACATTCAGCGGCGATTTTCGCCGGATGCTTCTATCCAAGCCCGCGACGCGCAGTTGCCACCCAGGAGGCGCGAGGGCCCTGAACGTGCTCGTTGTGATTGTCGAGAGCCTGTCTGCGTATCATTCCAAACACTTCTCAGGGATCGAGGATTGGACGCCGCGTCTGGACGCAATCGCGCAGAAGGAGACAGCGCTTACCAATTTCTATGCCAATGGATGGACGACGATCGGCGGATTGATTTCGCTTCTCACAGGAACGTTCCCCTTCGTTCCCGAGCAAGCGAAATTCAACGAATGGGGCTCGCCTCGCCTGGATGACTTCAGCCACATTTCTGAGACGCTGCCCGGGCAACTGGCAAAACAAGGCTATCAGACGACTTTCGTGGGTGCGGGCGACCTTACGTTCCTTGGCCAAGCGGACTGGCTTAGAGCGATTGGCCACGAGAGGATCATCGGAAACGATGACCCGCGTTTTGACAAACAGGTCGTGCGTGGGCCGTTCGATTCGGTGCCGGACCAACTGCTTTATGAGGTCGTGTTGGACGAGATGGCCAACATGCGCCCAGACAGACCTTACTTCATCACGGCTCAGACTTTCTGGAGCCATCGTCCATTCATGGCCCCAGATGGAAGCGCTCTCCATACCGAAGAGCACGTTATTCGCATGACCGACCAGATGATCGGCGATCTTTACGACAATCTCCTCAACGCCGGTTTCTTCGATGATGGCATACTGTTCATTACCGGCGACCACAGGGCCATGGAGCCATATAGGAAAACAGAGATTGACAGGTTCGGTGCATCGGCAGCGGCGCGAATACCCGCCATCATAGCGACCCGGGCGCTCGACCTTCCGCACGTGATAGCCGAGAGCTATCAGCAGCGAGACCTGCAGGCGTCGGTATTGGCCTTGGTAAGCAAGGAGTATTGTCTCGATCCCTATCAGGGAACGATGCTGGGGACGGATCGTAGGCCGCCCACTTGTGTAATGCATGCCCGCGGCGACGATCGTGACCTGATACTGGTAAGGTGCGGCGACCAGGAAGGTGTGGTCGCTATTGCCGCGGATGCTACCGCAGTCGCCAGCGGCGCCCTGCCCCATGAAGGCGCGATCATAGATGCTATCAATCGAAACAGACTCCGCATCTTGACCACACTGGCAGACGAGGAATCGTTGGCAGGCCGCTAAGCGAATTTGGAGGAGGACGCCCCGAATGATCCTGCTCACGACCGCCTGGATGCTTACTATAGCTGCCGCAACGACTGTTCTAATTCCCAACCACTCGACATTATCCGGAGAGGGCTTCTTCGATAATTGCAAGAAGATCTGGTCGCACCGGACAATGGGTTCCGGAGGCGGAGAAAACACAGTGGAGGGCCTAAGGGATGTTCTTTCGCTCGGCGTGGGTGGTGTCGAAATCGATATCTACTACGACGAGAAACGCGACAGGCTCTACGTCCAGTCCGAGGAATATCGATCAGCCGACGTCCCCTTGGCCCTGTCGTTGGCAGAAATGTTAGCGGCAGTACCATCTGGCAGCCGCCTCTGGCTCGACTTCTGGAACTTGCGTCAGTTGAACGAAGTTGTCGCGCCGAAGGCAATCTCGCGCCTCGCAAGTGACATTCGTGATGCCGACCTCGGCCAGCATGTCATCATCGAATCCACCAGCGCCTCACTTCTTCATGAGCTTCATGCGGCCAAACTACGCACCAGCTTGTGGGTTCAGATCGCAGAGCCCGATGACTCGGCGGCTGGTTTGGCGCGACACGTGGTTGGAGCGCTTCGTGCGCGCTATCAGTTGTTTACAGCTCCAGCTTCGGCGGTGTCGCTCGACCACCAGCAATACAGCCAGTTCGTCGGCATCGTCTTCACCGGCGTGCCGATACTTCTGTTCACCATTAACGACAAACTCCGCCTGATCGCTGCCGCGAAGGATAGCCACGTCAAGGCAATCCTGACAGATGAACCATTTCTGCACAAAGAAGATACCTGTTCGAAGTGACCGACCGTCAGCCCCGAACTTGGGAGGTTTAGGTGAGGATTGCCAAGCATTACCCTTCCACGGAGATCGAATTGGACCATTCGCCCGCCACGCCGGAACCTTCCGTCCTTGCCCGATTTCTGCCGAATGCCATCACCGCATCGGCACTGTGCGCGGGCCTGATCTCAGTCCGTTTTTCCATTGACGGGAAATTTGATGCGGCGCTTGCGGCTATCGTCGCAGCAGCGATCCTGGACGGGCTCGACGGGAGGATCGCGCGCAAGCTCCACTCAACCTCTCGCTTCGGAGCGGAATTCGACAGCCTTGCCGATTTCCTGAGCTTCGGCATCGCGCCGATCCTCCTTCTGTATTTCTGGAGCGGCGAACATATGAACACGGCCGCCAGCCTCTGCCTGATGGTCTTTGCTCTCGCATCGGCATTGCGTCTGGCGCGCTTCAATTCCATGCTTGAAGAGAAAGCTCCGTGGCAGCGTGCTTATTTCACCGGAATGCCCACCCCAAGCGCCGCGCTGGCAGTCTTGCTTCCTCTTTCACTGACTGAGCCGGATCCGATATCTGTCAAGGCAATCGGACCTTACGCGATCTTTATCGCGTTCCTCATGATCTCCACGATCCCTACATTCTCAGGGAAGACCCTGAAAGCTTACCGCAATAGTAGCAAGATTTGCATTGAAGCAGCGGTAATTGTCTCGCTCATCACTTTCGTGGTTTATCCGCGTGAGATCCTGGCCCTTGCCACAGCGGCCTACCTGGCATCTATCCCGCTCAGTTGGTGGCAATACAGAATCAAGTTTCGCAACGACGATCAGCTGACCTGCGGACGTGAATAGGCTGCGGGGCAGGTGACGAGTTCAAGGACAAGACGGATGCCCCTCTGTCTACAAGTCGTCGGCGGGACGTGCAGGGCTCTCATGCAAACGGGCGATTTCGGCTGCGTCAGCGCTTCCGACCGACGCGAAAATCGTGGAAAGCAGGTACCGCTCCTGCTGCTCGAGTTGCTGGGCGAACTCGATGGTGCGGCTGCGGATCGCCTGTCCGCACCTATCCCGATCCTCGAGCAGTCGCCCGAATTGGTTGATCAGCATGTCAACGCTGAACTTTTCGACATGCTGGCAGTAGGCGTCCAACTCCATCTCGGCCATCAGAACGTCGTTCTTTCTTGCATATCCTAGCGAAATGGTCGGTTTTCCCATCTTCAAGGCACAGACAATGTTGTGGAACCGGGTAGCGACGACCAGGTCCGTCAGCGAAATCTGGCTCATGACGTCGTGGAGAGAATGGGAGGGCTGGGCAGTCAGCCTCCCGTCCGAGAGGTCCGGCCGGCTGTTTGTCGTCAACTCCAGGAGAGCGTCCATTGCAGTTCCGTCTCCCAGTTCTCCGCTAAGGAGGCGGACGTCGTGACCGCTGTCCAAGAGGTGAATGACGAATTGCGCCAGCTTTCCGATATAGCCCTTGAAGATCGCGTCCCCGCCTTGGGCAAAACCGTACCAACCATAGTAGCTCATCACCCCGACACCGACGGTGAGACTGGTTGATCCTGTCGGTTTAGACGCTGTGGCCGGGGGCGCATTCAGACGGAAAACAATGTCCGGATAGACGAAGTCCCCTTTCGTATCGAAGCCGATACTATCCATGAAGTCCCTGGACAGGGTGTCTCGATAAGAGCGGTAGTGTGCAAGCCTTGCAGCGCCGGCCATTAGCCATCGGCTGAGCCGGTGGCGGATCGGGCCGGCGCCGACGCTCACAAAAGCAATTTTCACGCCCGTCAACCGTGCGACAAGACACCATTGGAAGACGTCAAGAGGCATTCCGTACGGCCTCTCGCCAAAATCGTCCAGGATGCCGGTGCCCGGGACAATCATCACGTCGGCCCCGCGAATGTTCCTGAGAGTTTGGGCGAGATCGAAGAGCTTGCCGGGAAGCTTCAGGAAAAGGCGGTCGATTTTTCTCGACAGACCCTTGAGATGCCGCGATCGGCTGATCGGCACGGCCGCGATGTCGTAGGTTTTCGCCACAAGGTCCGGATTGTCACAGGCGCATAGCAGATCCGCCTTCAGGCCGGCATTGGCCAGAAAGTCGAGTACTGCCTCAAGCGAGCCGTCATTGCCAAAGTTGCCGCAGCCGAAGAGCCCGAAGAGCACGACTTTGCCGGACCTGCCCGGTTTGCCGCTTCCCGCGTCCATACCATTCCGATGACGTGCCCCCGGCACATCTGGGGGTGTCAGGGGGCGAAGTACGTGCTGCGTCATGGATCGCGCTCATCGAGGCAGGTGCTGGTCGGCTCGGGATGTCAGCTCGAGAACCCGGTCATCAAGGCCCCGCATGATTGCTGGTGCCTGGGCAAGAAACGTCGCCCAGAGATTACCGTTCAGGCAGGCGTATGAAAATTCGGCCATACTGCGGAGAGGCGGAGGCCACCTACGGCTTTCGAGTGTCGTTTCTGTCTTTTTATCAGGTTTGACTGGGAAGCCATTTCTCAGACAAACAACCATCAACGGACTCGTTCGTGTCCGTCGACCAAGGCCGGGGAATGTCATGGCCGTTCTAAGACGCGCTCTTCTGATCAGCACTGGCGAACGCTATTTCGCGCTCGCCATCAACTTTGCGACCATTGCTCTCGTTTCGCGGTTACTTACGCCGGAGGAAATCGGCATCTCCGTGATCGGAATGGCATTTGTCGGTTTCGCGATGGCGGCGCGCGAATTCGCGAGCGCCAACTTCCTCATCTCCCGGCAGCAATTGACCCGTGACGAGGTCCGCGGGACGTTTACCGTGATAGTGTCGCTCACCCTGCTCATATCGGCGACGCTGGCATGTACCGCTCCGCTGCTGGCGGCCATCTACGGCGAGAGCAGCCTCGTACCCTATCTACGTTTGATTTCCGCAGCCCTGGTTGTGGAACTGATCGCCGCCCCGATCGTCACGCTGCTCCGGCGCGACCTGGAGTTTGGAAAGATCGCCATCATCAATGTCTCGGGTGCTGTTTCAGCGGCCGCCGTAACGGTTCTTCTCGCGTCGATGGGCTTTAGCTATATGAGCTTCGCCTGGGCTTGGCTGGCGAGCGCGTTCGTCACCGGCCTCCTGGCTCTCTCCCTCAGCCAACAGTTCTGGATATTCAAGCCGTGCTTCAAAAATTGGCACGGCACGCTTGCCTTCGGCGCCTACAACGGCGCCACCAACACTCTCTACAGATTCTACGAGGCGCTCCCCTATCTCGTCCTTGGTCGCCTTCTGTCGCCCGACGCTGCGGCCGTGTACAGCCGCAGCCTTATGATCTGCCAGCTTCCGGACAAGGTTTTTCTGGCGGGCGCGGTGTCCGTGGCACTGCCGGCATTCTCGCGACAAACGCGGCAGGGCCACAACCTCAAGGAGTCTTACCTCAAAGCCCTCGGCCTGATCACGGTGCTGCAATGGCCAGCCCTGCTGGTGCTGGCAATCATAGCCTACCCGGTCGTTGACGTTTTGCTGGGCCACCAGTGGCACGCGGTCGCGCCGATTGCGCAGATCATGGCGATTGCTTCACTCTTTTCCTTTAGCTTCGAGCTGAACTATCCCGTCCTGGTTTCGCTTGGCGCGGTCCGCGACATTTTTCGCCGCGCGCTGATCGTCTGCCCGATTTCAGCAGCGATCATTAGCCTCGCGTCTTTCCAGGGACTTCAGGAGGTCGCACTAAGTCTCCTTCTGGTCATCCCGTTCCAGGCATTTGTCTCGCTCCAGTTCGTTCGCCGCCACGTCAATATCCTCTGGAGCGAAATCGCCGCATCCGTTTGGCGGAGCGCGTCCGTGGCGGCGATCACCGCGGCCGGTCCGTTGTCAGTCGTCATGCTCTCTGGCTCGAACTTCGACATATCCATCAGCCAGGCGCTGGTGGCTGCGGCACTTGCCGCTGCGGGATGGTGCTTCGGACTATATCTGACCGGCCATCCCCTCCTTGTTGAAATCTCAGAGACGCTCACGAGCATCCGAAATGGGCTGAGCCGGGCCTGGGTCGGCACCTGACGCCGCCTGCCAGAAGAGACGCGCACGGTTCTACCGGATCGCCTCCGCAAGCGAGCGGACTAGCGGAACAAATAGCCGAAAGGTGGAACGACCGCGACGACCGGGTGAAGCCGAACCGCCAGGCGCAGCAGTTCCAGTGCGCTCCGCCGCCCCCGTCCCAAATCCTTGACGCCGCACCAATACGCGCGCTCGGCGATGCTCCGCCTTCCGAGACGCAGGAGCCTCTGTGAATCAAACAGACCCCTTCCCTCCCTGGAGAAGAAACTATCGAGCGCTGCCAGCCGCTCGCAAAGATCGCGGGTCCGTTGCGCCAGGAAGTCGTTTGTTCTGTTCTGGCCGTGCATCCGTTTGATGCCGACGACCGCATCGGTCCTCGCGACGCGGCCGAGGCAGGCAAGCCGCAGCAGCATTTCGAAGTCGTCCGTATGGGGGAGTTCCGGCCGGTAGTGTCCCGCCGCCTTGTGCGCCGACGTGCGTGTCAGCACCATTCCGGCCGCGATATAGCTTTCAGGTTTTCGGCAACGCTCAACAATAAAGTCACGGCCGTCGCGGATATGCCAGGACGGAGCAGAACCGGGAACCGACAGCTTCGGGCGCGGCTGTCCCATTACCCAGTGTGTATCGTTGCCGTAAGCAAAGGCGGCATCGGGGTGCCGCTCAAGAGCCGCAATCATATGAGGCAGCGCCCCGGGTGCCAGAAGGTCGTCAGAGCAGAGGATCATCAAATAATCGCTGGCAGCCCAATCGACCCCCTCGTTGAAGGAGGCATGTGGCCCGAGATTGACGGGATGGATGGATGCTTGGACACGAGCGTCCTCTTTGGCCAGCTGAAGCGCCACTTCAGCACTGTCGTCCGTCGATGCATTGTCGATGATCAGAATGCGCAGCTCAGCAACATCTTGTTTCAGCACGCTGAGCACGCAGTCGCGTAGGAAGCACCCATGTTGGTAGCAGGGAATGACCACATCCACGCTCGCCATTTCAGTACTCCGTCCGTCCCTGGGCCGTTCAAGGCTTTAGTCGGCCGTTGGCAAGTGGCGCACGCTGGAGACTCAAGACTGTGTAGCTGCGGTCCCCACGTCCCCCTTCCACGCTCGGCCCCTCCAGGCCAGATGCAATCCCACCCGGATGGGGCCGCACGCTCGCGGAGATTAGCACGCAGCGGCTCACGATACGCTTCGCACGTTTGTTGTAGGCCGTGACTTTCCTTATCCCGATGAGCAAGGCGACGATACCGCCAAAGGCCGCCGGGCGCGTTCAGGCCGACGAAAGCGAGATGCCCTCCGTCGCAGGACGGACCAGCGACGGGCGGCGGAGGAGCAAAGTCGGCAAGATCATCATCGGCGGCGCGGTGGAACGCGGCAAGATGGGCCGCAGACGCAGCGCTATTCTTGCGCGATCCATCGGGAGGCCGACAGGCATGCCGTGCCTGTCGACTTCTCCAATCCCATGCCGCGAAGGAGGGCTCTCCTTCGACGATGGCAGGTAACGGACCTCAGAAATTGAGATGCGTCAACACCTCGTGGGAGCCGCGGTAGATCATCTCCAGCGCGACATAAAGGATGATGGCGAGGCCGGCATAGGCGATCCAGCGGTAGCGCTGCAACAGGCGGGCGATGTATGTGGCAGCCAGGCCCATCATCGCGATGGACAGGGCCAGGCCGAATACCATCACGGCCAGGTGATCACGCGCAGCGCCCGCGACCGCGAGCACGTTGTCGAGCGACATCGATACGTCGGCGACGACGATCAGCCATGCCGCCTGCGCGAAGGTCTTGCGCGGGGCGCCGGCCGCGATCTCTCCATCAAGGTTGATGTCGCGGCCTTCGAGTGCTTCGGCCACTTCCACTTCCTGGCCCTGGCTGGCCTGCAGTTCCCGCCACATTTTCCAGCAAACCCAGAGCAGGAGGACACCGCCGGCAAGCAGCAGACCGACAATCTGCAGCAGTTGGGTTGTAGCCGCGGCGAAACCGATGCGCAGCACGGTAGCTGCCATGATGCCGATGAGGATGGCTTTGTTGCGCTGGTCTTTCGGCAGGCCTGCTGCGGCAAGGCCGATGACGATTGCGTTGTCGCCGGCCAGAACCAGGTCGATGAAGATGACCTGAAGAAGGGCGGAAAGGGCTTCCGGGGTAAGAAGTTCGCTCATGTGGCACCCGTTTGTTCGTTGGGGCGCCCGAATGCGTGGATCGACAGCATGTAACAGACGCCCGAGCCGGCACTTTCGTGGCGGGGCGGGTTGAGCTGCGAATGCTACGGTCGATGAAATTCCACGAACACCAGGCCACCTGTTTGGATATCCAGTCCGACATCACGGTTCAGGGGAACCGCCAGAGGGGCCCGGTCTGGTGTGTCCCGTTTAACTGCATGGCCGCTGAAATTCAAGAGGGGCCGCGCCGCCCCCGGCCGCCTCGACCTGCCTTGCCGCGCGGCGTCGTCACGTGCGGGGAAATCGATGACGTGGTTGTTGACAGACCGCTCTTGAAAGTCGATTGCGCCGCCCCCAGATGCGGGACCCGGGCCGGGCCGCGCGCGAGAGGGGCCCGGATGGCGCCAGCGCCGCTCGCCTGAGAGCAGCCAAGACCGCATTCATTGAGGAACTGCCGATGTCGACTTCGCCCACCATCCGATTTGCAACCCTGTTTGCGGGCCTTTTCCTGGCATTTTCCATGACAGCGATGGATCACGCGGAGGCGCGGCGCGGCGGCAGTTTCGGCAGTCGTGGCACGCGCACCTTCCAGGCGCCGCCGGCCACACGGACGGCGCCGGCGCAAACCGCTCCGGTCGATCGGTCGATGACGCCCAGGACCGGAACCAACACTGCGGCCCGCCAGCAGCCGGCTGGCGCGCAGCGCCCGGGCTTCATGAACGGGTTCGGCGGCTCGCTGATGCGCGGCCTGCTGCTTGGCGGCCTGCTGGGCCTTCTTCTGGGGCATGGTTTCGGCGGCCTGGCCGGCATGTTCGGCTTTCTCCTCCAGGCGTTGGTGATCGGCGGCGCGATCATGCTGGCTATTCGCTTTTTCCGGCAGCGATCCGCGGCCGCCCAGACGCCTGCCATGGCCGGCGCGGGCCCAAATGGTCTGACAGGCTTTGGACGCGGCGACACGCATCAACGCGATGCGGCCAATCCCGCGATGTTTGGCATTCCCGGTATCGGCTCGGGATCGGGTGGCAATGCCGAGACGGTCGCATCTGAGGAAATCGCGCTCACCCAGGCCGATCGCGAAACCTTCCAGCGGCTGCTGACCGAGGTTCAGGAAGCATTTGGGCGTGAAGACCATGGTGCGCTCCGCCGATTGGCGACCCCGGAAATGGTTTCCTACCTGTCGGAAGAACTGGCGCACAATGCGCAGAATGGGCTCCGCAACGATGTGTCGGATGTCACCCTCCTGCAGGCCGATATTGCCGAAAGCTGGCGTGAAGACGATCGCGATTATGCGACAGCCGCCTTGCATTACTCCTCACGCGACGTGACCCGGGAGCGCGCCACGGGCAAAATCGTCGACGGAGACGCCGACGAGCCGACGGAAACAACCGAACTGTGGACTTTTGTGCGCCAGAACGGTGCGGAGTGGAAGCTTTCGGCCATACAGGAAGCCTGAGGCTCTCTCCTGTGAATTAGTCGGGGCGGTTCGGCAATCCCGCCGGTTCGCCTCGATTGGCGCCGTGGGCGTTTGCTCCGGCGTCTTCGGCTACCTGCAATCCTGGCGCTTTTAGGTGCGCACACGCGTGACCGCGCGCCGCCCCAAGCGGAACCTGTGCGGCGATGACATCGTTGCTGTGCCGATGAGCAGGTCGTCGCAAGGTATTTTCACGACTGTCTTACCCGCGCTGATCGCGACCTTGCTTTTCGCCGGCGCGGCGAAAGCCCCGCCGCCGGTACTGCCGCAGAATGCTCCTGTGCCGAAGGTCTTCTCGCCGCCCGCAGGCAATATTGCGCCCAAGAGGCCTAGCGATACTCCGATCCCCGAACCGCGCCCGGACTTCGACAAGGGCGAGGCAACCGCGCCGCATGACGAAGCCCCGGTCACTCCCGACAAAGCCCCCTTGCCCGAGGCAAGGCCGGCGCCTTCCGGCACGGAGGGCAAATCTCGCGAGAGCGAGAAGGCCGAGCCGCCGGACCCGCGTTCGAACGTCCAACGCTCAGACACTATGCCGGAAGACGAGGCCGCCTGCCGCGCGAGGCTGAGTGCACTTGGGGTCGGCTTCGAGGAACGCCCGCCCGAAAGCAGCGCATCCGGTTGCGCCCTGCCCTACCCGATCACCGTGAATACCCTCGGCAAAGACATCGGGCTGGCACCGGGCGCGCTGATGAACTGCAGTCTGGCCGAGGCTGTGGCGCGATTTGCGGCAAGTGTCATCGAACCGGCCGCACGGAGTGTCTATGGCGAAGAGTTGAAATCGGTGTCCCAGGTCTCGGCTTACGTCTGTCGCCCGCGCAACGGCACCGCCAAGCTGTCCGAACACGCATTCGGCAATGCTCTCGACATCGGTCATTTCAGCCTTTCAAAAGGCACCGAAATCGACGTCGCGCCCACTCCGGACGAGAAGGCAACAAAATTCCTCGCCGAGATCCGCAATGCCGCCTGCGGTCCGTTCAAGACGGTTTTGGGTCCAGGCAGTGACGCCGACCACGCCCGGCATCTGCATTTCGATCTCGCTCCGCGCAAGGATGGCGGCACGTTCTGCCAATAGACCTCACTCGCCGCAACCAGAGTTGAACTCGATCCCTGGACAGGCAGTCAGTGGTCAGGAAAAAGGGCGCGCAGGTCATCGCGCGGAGGAAGGCGCCACCTTTCTCCTTGGGGCAGTTCCTGCTTGGAGATCGCGTAGAGGAAGTCGAAAACTTCCCAGTCCGGCGTCCTGGTTGCGGAGAAGGTAGCCGCTTTGTCGGCCAGCGCCCTCCCCGCTTCGTCAAGCGCCGGTCGAGTCGTCGCCTCGAGCACGGCCACGACCACGGAAGCTTCTTCCGTAGCCGAGAAGTCCTGGCTAAACACCTTGTAGTGCGGATTGGCGATCGAGACACCGATCTGGAACGATGTGATCCTGCCGGAAGAGAATTGCTCGCCTAGCAACTCCGCTAGAGCTTCGACCTCGTTCCCTGGCGCTGACAGGGGCAGGACGAAAGTCGCTGCTGCGCCCGCGAGCCCGCTACCGGCGGCTGCCACGCGGCGGCAGGGATATCTGCGAAACCCGCTGAAGGAACGGCGCATCTTCGCCGACCAGCGTGTCGGCTCGTCGATGAGCTCGCGATAGGCCGCGCTTTCGAGCACCTGGAGCGACTCCATCTCGTAGAGCGTGAAGAACCGGCGCTCGGCGCCGCCGCCACTTGCGCAGCGCTTGCCCGAGAGGAAACCCGGCACGCTGAGCCGTTCCGGCACATGCTCGAACGTGTGCCAGCATTCATATTCGTCCAGCAGCGCCGGATCGAAGCCGTTCCACAGCGCCAGGAAAGCTGCACCTTGCGAAGACATCGGCTTCTCAACCCTGCTGATGGTGAATGACGACCTTGGAGGCTGCCTTGCCCAAAGCCAGGGCAAATCCCTTCTCGGCATTTGCCAGATCGAAGCGGTGCGTGATCAGTCCGCGCACGCGGTCCTGGTTGGCCGCGAGATAGTCCAGAACGCGATGCCAGGTTGCGACAGGAGAGCGGTAGGAGCCTCGCACCTGCTGATGGTTGCGAACGAGTTGCGTGAGATCGATCTCGACCGGCCGCGGATGAATGCCCGCGATGACCAGAATCCCCCTCTTCTTCAGGCAGGCGAGCGCTTCCGGCACCACCTGCGGGGCGCCGGTCGCTTCGATGACCACGTCGAACTTGCCGCGCTCCAGAAACCGCCGCAGCGCCTCCGATAGCGTGGTGCCGGCGGTGTCGACGGTGTTGGCGAAGCCGAGATCGTTGAGCGTCTTCAGCCGCGCCGCATCATTGTGCCCGCAGATCACCACTTCGGAAGCGCCGGCGGCTTCACAGAAGAGCGCGATCCCCTGTCCTATGAAGCCGGGGCCGAGCACCAGCACGCGGTCGCCCTTCTTTACTTCGCCGGTGTCGACCGCTTCGGCGCAGACCGTCATCGGCTCCGTCAGAGCGGCGATCTCGAAATCGAGCCCTTCTGGCAGCGCCACGCAATTGGCGAAGGGTACCGCGACATGGGAGGCAAAGGCGCCATTGCGCCCGATGCCGATACCGCGGCGCCCCGTGCAATTTTCCTCGTCCTTCGTGCCGCACGCGTCGCATTTCCCGCACACCACCGAGGGCCGCACGGTCACCCGCGTTCCGACGAAGCGGCTATCGACGGCTGCACCCGTGGAGACGATCGTGCCGGACAATTCATGCCCGAGCGTGACCGGCATCGCCGACTGCATGGATTCGTATCCTGGCGTCCATTCGGCGATGTGCAGATCGGTCCCGCAAATGCCGGTAGCCGCGGTTCGGATCAGCACCTCTTCGGGAAGGATTTCCGATATTTCGGGGAGGTGGCGCAGCTCGATTCCCGAGCCGGGCCGCACCTTCTGCAAAGCCAGCATGTCTCGATACTCTTGGTTGCCGACGGCGCGGGGTTAGCCGCGCCAGCCGAGGAAACGCTTCTCGACGAGGCCGATCAGCCAGTTCAAGACCAGGCCCATGATCGACAGGATCGTCACGCCGGCAAAAAGCCGCTCGAGATCGTAGAGCGCGCCTGCCTCGAGAATATAGGAGCCGACGCCATATTCGGCGCCGAGCATCTCGGCGGCAACCAGCAGGATGATGGCAATCGAGATCGACACGCGCAGGCCGGACAGGATAGACGGGAACGCGCCGGGCAAGACGATCTTGCGAACAATCGACCACCAGGAAAGCCCGAAGCTCTGGCCCATCCTGATCAGGCTTCGGTCGACATTATCCACCGCGCCATAGGTGGCCACGACGGTGGGCGTGAAGGTGCCGAAGGCGATCAGCGCGTATTTCGAGGCCTCGTCAATGCCGAACCAGATGACGAACAGCGGCAGGAGCGCGATCTTCGGTATCGGGAACAGGGCGGCCACCAGCGGCACGAGGCCGGCGCGGACGAGGCTGAAAAGGCCGATCAAGACGCCAAGCGAAATGCCTACCGCGATGCCGATGAAGGCGCCGACGAAAAGCCTCTGCAACGAAGGGAACAGGTGTTTCCACAACAGACCCGTCTCGTAAAGCTGGACAAACGTTTGCAGCACGGCGGAAGGGCGCGGCAGCGACAGCGCGGAAATTATGCCGGAACGCGTGCCTATCTCGGCAAGGCCGATCAGCACTACGAATACGATGAGGCCGATGCCCCGTACATGCTGGGGGGCGAAGCCGCGGCCGCGGAATTCGACGGGACGGCGAACCATGACATCAGACATCGAGCAACTCCTGGTCTGCGGCGGCGGCCTCCTCGCGCATCAGGTCCCAAAGCTGGGTGTGCTTGGCGTCGAGCTCGGGATTTCCCAGCTTCCGCTGGTCGAGCGGCATGTCGATCTCGACGATCTCGCGAATGCGGCCCGGACGGCGGGAAAGTACGACGATGCGGTGGCCGAGGCGGACGGCTTCGGCAAGATTGTGCGTCACATAGACTGCCGTGAAGGGCTGGCGGGTCCACAGCGCGACGAGATCGTCCATCAAGAGCTCGCGCGTCTGGCTGTCGAGCGCGGAAAGCGGCTCGTCCATCAGCATGACCGCGGGGCGCACGGCGAGCGCACGTGCGATCGCGACGCGCTGCTTCATGCCGCCGGATAGCTGCTTGGGCAACGCCGTGCGGAAGTCCGAGAGACGGGTGCGCGCCAGCACGTCGGTGATGATCCTGTCCATCTCGGCGCGGCCGATGCCATGATCCTCAAGCACAAGGGCGATATTGCCTTCCACGGTGCGCCAGGGCAGCAGCGCGAAATGCTGGAACACATAGGTCAG
>JAEWHN010000093.1 GCA_023387775.1 Pseudomonadota bacterium
CTCCTCGCTTGCACGCGGAAGCGCCGGCCCCCGGCCTTCCGCGTCAACCATGGGCACAAAACGGCAACATCGCTGGCCTTTCGGCCCCGAATCACTACATTCGGTGGAAATGTCAGATTTTCCCGACGACATCCCCTTCTTCGATGAGCCCGGTGCGCCTGCCCCGCGCCCTGCCGGTGCGCCTGCGCCCGGCGGCATTGCCGCACGCGCGATGGCCGCGCGCCAGGCCTCCGCGCCCGATTATCTGAACGGCCTCAACGACGAGCAGCGGCTGGCGGTCGAGACGACCGAGGGCCCGGTTCTGGTGTTGGCCGGCGCCGGCACCGGCAAGACGCGCGTGCTCACCACTCGCATTGCGCACATCCTCGCCACCGGCCGCGCCTTTCCCTCGCAGATTCTGGCCGTGACCTTCACCAACAAGGCCGCGCGCGAGATGAAGCAGCGCATCGGCCTGCTGGTCGGTGAAGCCATCGAGGGCATGCCTTGGCTCGGCACCTTCCACTCCATTGGCGTGAAGATGCTGCGCCGCCATGCCGAGCTTGCCGGCCTGCGCTCCGACTTCACCATCCTCGACACCGACGACGTCATCCGCCTCATCAAGCAACTCATCCAGGCCGAGGGGCTGGACGACAAGCGCTGGCCGCCACGCCAGTTCGCCATGATGATCGACGCCTGGAAGAACAAGGGCCTCGGCCCCGCCGAAATTCCCGAGGGCGACGCCCGCTCCTTCGCCAACGGCAAGGGGCGCGAGCTCTACAAGGCCTATCAGGACCGGCTGCAGACGCTGAACGCCTGCGACTTCGGCGACCTGCTCTGCCACCCGATCCGCATCTTCCGCGCCCATCCCGACGTGCTGAAGGAATATCACCGCCGGTTCAAATACATCCTCGTCGACGAGTATCAGGACACCAACACGGCGCAATATATGTGGCTGCGGCTGCTGGCGCAGGAAACCGGCGCGCCGGGCAAGAAGAACGTGTGCTGCGTGGGCGACGACGACCAGTCCATCTATGGCTGGCGCGGCGCGGAGGTGGACAACATCCTGCGCTTCGACAAGGATTTTCCCGGCGCTGTCGTCATCCGGCTGGAGCGCAACTACCGCTCCACCGCCCATATCCTCGGTGCTGCCTCGCACCTCATCGCCAACAACGAAGGGCGCCTCGGCAAGACGCTGTTCACCGACCTCGCCGACCCCGACGACTCCAAGGTGAACGTCCACGCCGCCTGGGACTCGGAAGAGGAAGCCCGCGCCATCGGCGAGGAAATCGAGCAGCTCCAGCGCAAGGGCCATGCGCTCAACGACATGGCCATCCTCGTGCGCGCCTCCTTCCAGATGCGCGAGTTCGAAGACCGTTTCGTCACGCTCGGTCTCAACTACCGCGTCGTCGGCGGCCCGCGCTTCTACGAGCGGCAGGAAATCCGCGACGCCATGGCCTATTTCCGCGTCGTGGCGCAACCGGCCGACGACCTCGCCTTCGAGCGCATCGTCAATGTGCCCAAGCGCGGGCTGGGCGAAGCCGCCATCCGCCAGATCCACGACACGGCGCGCGCGCTGCGCATCCCCATGCTGGAGGCGGCGGGCAATCTTGCGGAAAGCGACGAGCTGAAGCCCAAGCCGCGCGCCGCGCTGCGTGAAGTCGTCGCCAATTTCGAACGCTGGCAGAAGGCGCTCGACAACACGCCGCACACGGAACTCGCCGAGATCATCCTCGAGGAGAGCGGCTACACCGACATGTGGAAGAACGACCGCTCGGCCGAGGCGCCGGGCCGGCTCGAGAACCTGAAAGAACTCATACGCTCCATGGAGGAGTACGAGTCGCTGCGTTCGTTCCTGGAACATGTCGCACTGGTCATGGACAGCGAGCAGAACGAGGAGCTCGACGCCGTCACCATCATGACGCTGCACTCGGCCAAGGGCCTGGAGTTCGAGACCGTGTTCCTGCCCGGCTGGGAGGAAGGCCTGTTCCCGCACCAGCGCTCGCTGGATGAGGGCGGCCGCTCCGGCCTGGAGGAAGAGCGCCGGCTTGCCTATGTCGGCCTCACCCGCGCCAAGCGGAACCTGCACATCTGGTTCGTCTCCAACCGCCGCATCCACGGCCTCTGGCAATCCACCATTCCCTCGCGCTTCCTCGACGAACTGCCCGAGGCGCATGTCGAGGTCGCCGAGGCGGGAGACAGCTATGGCGGCTATGGCAGTGGCTATGGCGGCCGGCAGAATCCCTACGGCGCCTCGCGCTTCGACAGCATCGGCTCGGACCAGAAGTCCTTCTCCAACACCTATGCCACGCCCGGGTGGCAGCGCGCGCAGGCAAACCGCAACGAGGCGACCGACCGCAACTGGGGCTCGCGCTCCGGCCACCATGTCGAGCGCATCGGCTATGGCGAGACCGATTCCGGCTTTGGTGCCGGCCGCGGCTCGGTGAAGGGCCGCACCATCGAGGGCGAACTGGTCGCCAAGTCGGTTGCCGACGCCCCCTCGCCCTTCAAGGTCGGCGACCGGGTGTTCCACCAGAAATTCGGCAACGGCAACATCGCGGCCATCGAAGGCAACAAGCTCACCATCGACTTCGACAAGGCGGGCCAGAAGCGGGTGATCGACAGTTTTGTGACGGCGGTGTGAGACTGGCCCTCGTGGCGCAGAGGCATCAGCCCAATAGCTGCTTCAACCTCTCCGCCGCCCCGGCAGCCAGATCGGCATAGCGCTCCTCCAGTTCCTCCGCGGCCTTGACCACATCGGGGTCGTAGTCGTTGAACTCGAGCGCCCGTACCAGTTGTTCGACGAACTGCACCTGCTCTTCCAACGCCTCGAACAACGCCCTGACCTGGTCGGCGGCGATGTCGGGATCGGCCAGCATCTTCGGCACTTCCTTGTCCATCTCGGAGCAGGTTTCCGCCTGCTTGCGCAGGATTTCGAGCCAATCTGCCATCACGTCTCCTTCCGGCTGGCAAAATGCGCCTTGCGCGCCCGAGGCGTCAACCCGGCGGCGGGGACTTTACCCTCTCGCACCCTTATCGCACTCAAAACGAGCGGCCACCCCAGCGGTCAAGAAACGCCTCGATGGTCATGGCCTGCATGTCGGGGATCGCATCGGCCAGCCGGTCCAGCGGCCAGTCCCACCAGGCCAGTGCCTCGATGCGGGCGATGGTCTCGGGCGCAAAGCGCAACCGCTTCCCGCGCGCCGGCACGCCGGCCACGATCTCGTAGGCGCCCACGTCGCGCGTCACCACCGCATTGGCGCCGATCACCGCGCCATTGCCGATCGTAATGCCGGGCAGGATGACCGCGCCATGGCCGATCCACACATCATGGCCGATGGTGACCGCCTTGGCCTGGCGGCGAGCGCGAAAATCCTGGTCGACACCGAGATAGCGAAAATACTCGTTCGGCCGGTAGCTTACCTTGTGCGTGGTGATGCGCTCGATCGGGTGCTCCAGCGCGTTGATGCGGGTGTTGGCGGCGATGGAGCAGAACTTGCCGATGGTGGTGTAGATCGCCTCGGCATGGCGCTCGAAATAGGTGAAGTCGCCCACCGTCACTTCACGCAGGATGACGCGCTCGCCGATCGCCGCATAGCGGCCGAGACGGCAGGATTTCAGCTCGGCCGTGGGGTGGATGCGCGGCTCGGCATCCTTGAAGCGAAGTGCGGGGTCCATGGCCCGGCTTTACGCCGCCGCGCGGCGCCCGGCAAGCTCCGGGCGCGCCCTCCGGGCCTCACTTCGGCTTGCCGTCGGTCCAGGTCACGTTCTGGCCATAGAGCGGCACGGTGGTGACTGCCATCTTGGCCGAGCCGTTCTGCACCTGCCGGGAATGCGAAAGATAGATCAGCGTGTCGTTCTTCTTGTCGTAGATGCGGTTCACCACCTGCTTCTTCCAGATGAGGCTGATGCCCTGCTTGAAGACCTCCTCGCCCTTCGAGCTCAGGTCGATCTTGCCGATGGTGATAGGCCCGGTCTGGTGACAGGAGATGGCCGAGTCGGAAGGGTTTTCAAACCAGTTGCCCTTTTGCAGCCGGTCCACGATGCCGCGATCGAAATAGGAGAAGTGGCAGGTCACGCCCTCGATCTTGGGGTCTTCCACCGCCTGCACAATGATATCGTTGCCAAGCCAGTCGACCCCGACCCTGCCGACTTCCTCGGCAAGCGCCGGTGCTGCCGCAACAAGCAAAAAAGCCGCCGCACCGATTGCCGCTGCACGCATGGAGACCTCCTGAGAAATCAAACCGTTCGCAACAGTTGGGTGCGCCCGGTCGCGCTTGCAAGCTCTGGGCCCCCCAGGCGTGCTCGCCAGCGGCATCATGGCCCCTTTTGCGTGCGCGTTTCCGCCACTATCTTGTCAGGCACATGGCGCAGCCCGAAGCGGCTTAGCCTTCCGAACGCTGGACGAGGGAAACAGCTAGTCATGATGCGCTCCATTCTGGTCGGTATACTGGTTCTCATGGCAGCTGGCGTGGGCTGGCTGACCTTCGACTGGTACCAGGCGCGCAACGGCGGCCAGGCGTATGGAGCGGCGTTCACCCTTGTCGACCAGAAGGGCCAGCCGATCACCGAAGCGGCTTTCCGCGGCCATCCCTCGGCGGTGTTCTTCGGCTTCACTCATTGCCCCGAAGTCTGCCCGACGACCCTGTTCGAGCTGGACGGCTGGCTGAAGCAGCTCGGCGACGAGGGCAAGGACATCAAGGCATATTTCGTCACGGTCGATCCCGAGCGCGACACGCCCGAGATGATGAACACCTATGTCAGCAACGTGTCGGATCGCATCACCGGCATCACCGGCGCCCCCGACAAGGTGGCCGCCATGGCCAAGTCGTTCCATATCTATTCGCGCAAGGTGCCGCTGGACGGCGGCGACTACACCATGGACCACACCGCTTCGGTCCTGCTGCTGAATGGCAAGGGCGACTTCTTCGGCACCATAGCCTACGGCGAAAGCGGGGATACGGCCTTGGCGAAGCTGAAACGCCTTGCGAGCAAGGGCTGAAACGTCCACAAGCGCGGGCACAAATCGCCCTCTTTCTGATTGTGAGCACCATGAGCCAGACACGCCTTCACCTCACGGCCGGGCGCAGCGATGCAGACCGCATCTTCGCCGCCCTGGAAACCGAATTCGAGGCCGAGGGCTTTCCCATCGCTGTCATGGAAATTGACGAGGATCGCGACATCCACGAAGTGTCGCTCTACACCGACGGCGACGTTGACGAGACCCAACAGCGCATTCGCGAAGTGCTGGCCTCGCTTTCGCTGGACAAGCAAATCGAGTGCGAGACGCTGCCCGATGTCGACTGGGTAGCAAAGTCGCTGGAAGGGCTGAAGCCGGTGCGAGCAGGCGGCTTCGTCGTGCACGGCTCGCATGACCGCGACGAGCCTCGCGAAGGCGAGATGGCCATCGAGATCGAGGCCGGGCTTGCCTTCGGCACCGGCCACCACGGCACAACCTCGGGCTGCCTCGAAATGCTGGAACAGGTCGTTCGACAGGAAAAGCCGCGCAATGCGCTCGACCTCGGCACCGGCAGCGCCGTGCTGGCCATCGCCGTCGCAAAGCTCGCGCATATTCCGGTGCTGGCCACCGACATCGACCCGATAGCCACCGATGTCGCCGCCGACAATGTGCGGCTCAACGGCGTATCCGACCATGTCGAGACTGAAACCGCAACCGGTTTCGACCATCCCGTCTTTGCCGCGCGCGGCCCGTTCGATCTTGTCATCGCCAATATTCTGGCAGGCCCGCTCATCGAGCTTGCCCCTTCAATGGTGCAGCACGTCGCTCCGGGCGGTTCCATCATCCTTTCGGGCATTCTGGACAGGCAGGGCGACGCCGTGCTCGCCGCGTATACCAGCCAGGGTTTTCGCCACATCCGCACCTTGCTGCGCGAGGGCTGGGTGACGCTCCACCTCAAGCGCTGATCAAGCCGGACATGGGTGGGCCGGCCCGGGCCATCGGATAATGCCTGAAACCGAATTCCACTTTCGGGCCCGATGCTCTAGTTTGGCGCCACGCTAGACACCTGCAACGGGAAGGCACCTCGCCCATGTTCCAGACCTTCGATTCGGCCAGTGACCCGTCCACCGCCGCAGCCCGCGTGGCCAAATTGCGCGAATGGCTGGCCGCGCGCGAGCTCGACGGCTTCATCGTCCCGCGTGCCGACCAGCATCAGGGCGAATATGTCGCCCCCGGCTCGGAACGCCTGCGCTGGCTGACCGGCTTCAGCGGCTCCGCCGGCGTCGCGATCATTCTTGCAGACCGCGCCTTTATATTTGTCGATGGGCGCTACCAGCTCCAGGTTCGCGAGCAGGTCGACCTTGGCATCTTCACCATCGAAAACCTGATCGCAAATCCGCCGCCTGCCTGGATTCGCGAAAATCTCGGCAAGGGCGCCGAGATCGGCTTCGATCCGTGGCTGCACACGATCGGCGAAGTGAACGCCTTGAAAAAGGCGGCCGCCAAGACCGGCGCGACCCTTGTGCCGCTTGCCGACAATCCGATCGATGAGATCTGGACCGATCAACCCTCCGAGCCGCTGGCGGAGGTCGAAATCCATCCCATCGCCTTCGCCGGTGAACTGGCGAAGGACAAGCTCGCTCGGCTCGCAGCCACGATCGCCAGGGAAGGCGCCACCCATTGCGTGCTGACGGATCCGTCATCGATCGCCTGGGCCTTCAACATCCGCGGCGCCGACGTGCCCCACACGCCGCTGGCGCTCGGCTTCGCCATATTGGCCGCAGACGGCAAGCACCGCCTGTTCCTGGACGGCCGCAAGCTGTCTCGCAAGGTCGAGGCCTATCTCACCCAACTCGCTGAACTGCGCGCCCCCGATGCGCTCGAGGCCGAAGTGATCGAGCTTGCCCGCTCCGGCGCCAGGATCGCGCTCGATCCGGTGCTTGCGGCCGACAAGCTGCGTGCCTTGGTCGAAGAGAATGGCGGCACGGTCGTTCTGGAGCCGGACCCGGCCCGCCTGCCCCGCGCCACCAAGAACCAGGCCGAAATCCAGGGCGCACGCGCCGCGCACCGGCGCGATGGTGCCGCCGTTGCGAAGCTCCTGTGCTGGCTCGACGCGCAGAAGCCCGGCACGCTGGACGAAATCAAGGCGGTCACGCAGCTTGAGGAGATGCGGCGCAGCGTCGGCGAAGAAACGCAGATGCCGCTGCGCGATGTTTCTTTCGACACGATCTCGGGCGCGGGGCCGAACGGCGCGATCATGCACTATCGCGTCTCGCACGCCACCAACCGCCCGCTGCGTGAAGGCGAGCTGTTCCTGCTCGATTCCGGGGCGCAGTATCAGGACGGCACCACCGACATCACCCGCACCGTGGCCGTGGGCAAGCCCACCGAGGAAATGCGCGAGCGTTTCACCCTTGTTCTCAAGGGCATGATTTCCATTTCAACGCTGCGCTTTCCGGCCGGCACCCGCGGCTGCGATATCGATGCCTTTGCGCGGATCGCGCTGTGGCAGCGGGGGCTGGATTTCGCCCATGGCACCGGCCACGGGGTCGGCTCCTATCTGGCCGTGCATGAGGGCCCCCAGCGCATCGCCAAGACCGGTACCGAGAAGCTGCTCGAAGGCATGATCCTGTCCAACGAACCGGGCTACTACAAAGAAGGCCACTACGGCATCCGCATCGAGAACCTCATCATCGTCACGCGGCCCGAGCGGCCGGAGGGCGGCGACCTCCCCGTCCACGGCTTCGAGACGCTGACCCTGGCGCCGATCGACCGGCGGCTGGTGCGGCCTGACCTGCTTTCGCCAACCGAACTGGAATGGCTCAACGCCTATCATGCCCGCGTTCTCGGCGAGATCGGGCCGATGGTGGATGGCGAAACGCTGAAGTGGCTGGAACAGGCGACCGCGCCTATCGCCTGATCGCCGGCGAACAGGTGGCTCAGCCGGCGAAGTGGCGCATTGCGATCAGCATTGCGGCACCGGCAAGAAACATGGTCATCAGCCCGCCGCGCAGGGAGACGATTGCCGCCACCGCGAGAGCTGCCAGTTCAGCCGGACCGGCCGACATGGCGGCCGGCGCCACAAGCGTGGTCAACACCGCCGCGGGAACCGCGCTAAGCCCCGCCTCGACGCGCGGATGGATGCGCTCGAAGCGCGAGATGACCAGATGCCCGCCGATGCGCGTCAGATAGGTCGCGATGGCGCCCGCGACGATGATCCACAGCGTTGTGCTCATATCGTGGCCTCTGCCGTCTCGACAGTGTCGTTAACCCGTACCGGCAGCGCAGCCGCAAGCAGAACACCAGCCAGCGCGCCGATCGATACATGCCAGGGCGAACCGACCGTCTTGTAGGCGATCATCGAGGCCACGGCACTGGCAATGACGATGGGCAGCCAGCGCGGGCGCTTGCGAAAGCTCATCACGAGCCCGAGGAAATAGATCGGCAACAGGAAGTCGAGGCCGATGGCGTGCGGATCGGGAATAAGCCGCCCGAACAGCGCGCCGAGCGCGCTCTCGGCCACCCAGAACACATAAATCGGCAGCGCCATGCCCATGTACCAGGCGAAGGAGACATCTTCGCCGTTCTCGCCTTTGCGCTCCGCTTCGGCATATTGCGGATCGACGAGGAAGAAGTAGCCAACGGCCTGGTTCAACAGCGGCCAGTGATCGATGTGCTTGCCCACCGCCGCCGAATAGAGAACGTGGCGGAAATTGACCGCAAAGATCGACAACACCACCAGCCATGGCGCGACATGGTGGCCGAACAGTTCGATGCCGACGAGCTGGCTCGCGCCTCCATAGATGGTCGCGCTCATCAGCGTGGCCTCGGCGACGCTGAAGCCGTTATCCACGGCCAGCGCCCCGAACAGGATGGCAAAGGGCGCAGACGCGACCACCACCGGTACGCTTAGCCGCGCACCGCGCCAAAAAGCTGCGGTTTGGGGCTGCGAAACTGCTTCTACCGACATGGGGCCATTCCTCGCGACGGCCCTATGTATGGAGCGCGGGCACTTCTGTCATATGAAAATGGTTGAGCCAACCATCAGCGAAACTGAAACGGGCTCACCCCTTCGCCACCCGCTCGAACCAGGCATCCTCGTCGATGACCTCAATGCCAAGTTCGGTGGCCTGCTTCAGCTTGGAGCCCGCGCCTGGCCCTGCCACCACCAGATCGGTTTTCTTGGAGACGGATCCCGCAACCTTGGCGCCGAGCTTCTCGGCCATGGCCTTGGCTTCGTCGCGCGACATCTTCTCCAGCGCGCCGGTAAACACCACCGTCTTGCCCGCGACCGGCGACGAAACCTCCCCCACCGGCTGCTCGTCCAGCGGCGTGACTTCCTTCAGCAGCGCATCCAGCACCTCGCGGTTGTGCTCCTCGGCGAAGAACTCGACCACTGCTTCGGCGACGACATTGCCGATGCCGTTGATCCCGTTCAGTTCCTGCCAGGCGGCATTGCCCGGATCGCCCTTGGTCGCCGGCACCAAGGCATCTTCCGCCGCCGCGCGCAGGGCAGAAAAACTCAGGAAATGCCGTGCCAGCCGCTTGGCGTTGGTTTCGCCGATATGCCGGATTCCCAGCCCGAACAGGAAGCGCGAAAATTCCACCTGCCGCTTATCGTCGATGGCGGCAAACAGCTTGCGCACGGAGACCGTGCCAAAGCCCTCGATGTTCTCCAGCTTGGTCAGCGACCTTTCCTGTCGCGCCTTCAGCGTGAAGATGTCGGCAGGAGAAGGGATGCGCAGCGCAGGGTCCTCGGCGTTGAAGAAGAACTCGATCTGCTTCTCACCGAGCCCTTCGATGTCCAGCGCATTGCGCGATACGAAGTGGCGCAGCCGTTCCACGGCCTGCGCAGGGCAGATCAGGCCGCCTGTGCAGCGGCGCACCGCCTCGCCCTCCTCGCGCACTGCATGGCTATCGCAGGCCGGGCAGCGATCGGGGAAGACGTAGGGCACGGCATCGGCCGGGCGCTTTTCCAGGACCACATCCAGAATCTGCGGGATGACATCGCCGGCGCGCTGCACCAGCACCGTATCGCCAATGCGGATGTCGCGGCCCTCGCGGATCGGCTGGCCGTTGTTGCCGATGCCGCGGATATAATCCTCGTTGTGCAGCGTGGCGTTGGTGACCACCACGCCGCCGACCGTGACTGGATGCAGACGCGCCACCGGCGTGAGCGCGCCGGTGCGGCCCACCTGGATATCGATATCGGTCAGAACCGTGGTCGCCTTCTCGGCAGGGAACTTGTGCGCCGTCGCCCAGCGCGGGCTGCGCGAGCGGAAGCCTAGCCGTTCCTGCAGGTCGAGCCTGTCGACCTTGTAGACCACGCCGTCGATATCGTAGGGCAGTTCCGCACGCTCCGCCTCGATAGCGTGGTAGTGCTCCATTATCTCCTCGACCGACCGGCAGCGCACCATCAGGTTGTTGACCGGAAAGCCCCAGTCGGCGAAGCGCTGCACGACTTCATACTGGGTTTCGCCGAGCGGCTCGCTGGTCTCGCCCCAGGCATAGGCAAAGAACTTGAGCGGGCGCGAACGCGTGACCGCCGGGTCCTTCTGCCTGAGGCTTCCGGCTGCCGAATTGCGCGGATTGGCGAAGACCTGTCCGGTTTCGGCCATGCGCCGGTTGAGCGCAAAGAAATCGTCGCGGCGCATGAAAACCTCGCCGCGCACCTCGATCAGGTCGGGCGCATCCGCCGGCAGATGCTGCGGGATCTCCCCGATGGTGCGGATGTTGGGCGTGACATTCTCGCCCGTCATGCCGTCGCCGCGCGTGGCTGCCGTCACCAGCCGCCGGTTCTCATAGCGCAGCGACATGGACAAGCCGTCGATCTTTGGCTCGGCCGTGAAGACCAGCTCCCGGTCGGCGGGATAGGCCAGGAAGCGGCGGACGCTCGCGATGAAATCGACGACGTCCTCGTCGGAAAAGACGTTGTCCAGCGACAGCATCGGCCGCAGATGAACGACAGGCGCAAAGACCCCCGTGGGCTCGGCGCCAATTCTCATTGACGGCGAATCCGCCCGCACCAGTTCCGGGAACCGCGCCTCGATCGCCGCGTTGCGCAGACGCAGCGCATCATAGGCGGCGTCCGAGATCGTCGGCTTATCCTCGGCGTAATAACGCCGGTCGTGCTCGGCGATCTCTGCGGCAAGGCGCGCGAGTTCCGCCGCGGCTTCCGCCTCGGTCAGTTGTTCGACGGGTTTCATGGTCTCCGACATGATGTGCGAATCCGGCTTTCAGGACGGCCGCTACCCTAGCCTATGAAGCGTGAGCGTGGCAGCCGCTTTTCACGGCGCGCTCCGGCGGCGCCGACCATGCTGACAAACTGCAAGCGCGCGGGCAGCTTCAGGAAACTGCGGCGGCCTCGGCGTTTTCGCGCAGCAGCCTTTCGGCCGCGGCACGCGCCTCGGCGGTGATGGTAGCGCCCGCCAGCATGCGGGCGATTTCTTCCTGGCGCGCGTCGCGGTTCATCGCTGCGATGCTGGTGGAAACCTGCTCGGTGCTGCCGGATTTCGCGATCAGGAAATGGGTGTGCGCCCGCGCGGCCACCTGCGGCGCATGCGTGACCGAAAGCACCTGCACACGGCTTGCCAGCCGCGCCAGGCGCTGGCCTATGGCGTCGGCAACGGCACCACCGACGCCTGTGTCGATTTCGTCGAAAACCAGCGTCGGCGCGGAGCCGCGATCAGCCAGCGCCACCTTCAGCGCCAGCAGGAAGCGCGACAGCTCGCCGCCGGACGCGATCTTCATCATCGGACCGGGCTTGGTGCCCGGATTGGTGCGAACCCAGAATTCGATCTGGTCAATGCCCTCTTGCTGCCGATTGTCCGGTTCCGCGCTCATCTCGACGATGAACTCGGCCCGCTCCAGCTTCAGCGCCGGCAGTTCGGCCATCACCGCGTTGCGCAAGCCGAGCGCGGCCGTCCTGCGCAGTTCCGAGAGATGAGCGGCCACGGCGTCATAAGCCTCGCGGGCGGCCACGGCCTGCTTCTCCAGCGCCTGCAGGCGATCTTCGCCCGCGTCGAGGTCGGCAAGGTCGGCTGTCATCGTGTCGCGCAGCCTGGCAAGCTCGTCGACCTGTACATTGTGCTTGCGCGAGGCCGCACGCAGCGCGAACAGCCGCTCCTCGGCCTTCTCGAGCCGCTGGGGGTCAAATTCGGTGGCGCGCAGCGCGGCATCCACGCCCGATTGCGCAGCGTCCAGCGAGAGCATGGCCTCGTCCAGCGACGTGACAACGTCGTCGAGCAGGCCCGGCACCTCGGCAGCCTTGCGCTGCAGGCGGCGAAGCAGGCTGGCAAGTTGCGGCAATGGCGAATTGGAGCCGGACAGCACGTCCTGCGCATCCTGGATATCACTTGCGATCTTCTCTGCGCGCATCATGGCCGTGCGCACTTCCGCCAGCTCGGCCTCCTCGCCCGGCTGCGGGTCGAGCTGCGACAACTCGGCCACGGCCGCGCGCAGATAGTCGGCCTCGCGCGCGGCGGCCTCGACACGGGCGCGGTGGCGGGAAAGTTCCTGCTCGCAGTCGCGCCAGCGCCGCCAGGCTTCCGCACAGGCACGCACTTCGCCCAGATGCCCGCCGAAGGAGTCGAGCACGTCGCGATGCGCGCCGGCATCCACCAGCGCGCGATTGTCGTGCTGACCGTGGATCTCAACCAGTGCACGTCCGATGTCGCGCATCAAGGTCACGCTCGACGGCTGGTCGTTGACGAAGACGCGCGTGCGCCCATCGGCCGTCTGCACGCGGCGCAGAATGATGTCGCCGTCGTCGTCGAGGGCGTTGTCGATGAGGATCTGCCTGGCAGGATGGTTGCGCGGCACATCGAAAACCGCGGAAACCTGCCCCTGCGTCGAGCCATGGCGCACGAGCGACGCGTCGCCGCGCGCACCGAGCGCTAGCGAGAGCGCGTCGAGAAGAATGGACTTGCCCGCGCCGGTCTCGCCTGTCAGCACCGACAGGCCGGACGCAAAATCGATGTCCAGCTTCTGGATCAGGACAATATCGCGGATCGAAAGCCTTGAGAGCATCTCGCCCCGCCGCGATCAGGCGCCGGTAATGAACTTTCCGGCCTTGGAAAGCCAAGAGCCGGCATTTTCACGCGGCTCCAGCCCGCCGGACTGCAGAAGCTTGTAGGAGTCCTTGTACCACTGGCTTTGCGGGTAGTTCTGTCCGAGCACGGCGGCCGCGGTCTGCGCCTCGGAGGTCAGGCCCATCGCGTAATAGCTCTCGGCCAGGCGCGCGAGGGCCTCCTCGATCTGCCGCGTGTTGGAATAGTTCTCGACCACGAAGCGGAAGCGCTTGATGGCGGCGATGTACTCGCGCCGTTCAAGATAGTAGCGGCCGACCTGCATCTCCTTGCCGGCGAGCTGGTCGCGCGCGACGCGGATCTTTTCCTTCGCGTCCTCGACATATTCGGAATCGGGCCAGCGGGTAACCACTTCCTGCATCGCCTCGATGGCGCGGCGCGACTCCTTCTGGTCCTGCGTCACGTCGCGGATCTGGCGGAAATAGCTGAGGCCGATGATGTATTGCGCGTAGGCCGCGTCGGGGCTCGACGGGTAGAGCGCAAGATAGCGCTTTGCCGCGTTGACGGCGTCCTCATAGTTGCCCTGGCGATAGTTCGCAAAGGCACCCATTACCATCGATTTGCGGGCATACTCCGAATAGGGATGCTGGCGATCGACGGCGTCGAACTTGCGGCTGGCCTCCTTCAGTCGGCCGGCGTTCAGGTTGGCAAGGCCCTGATTGTAGAGCACATCGGCCGGCTCGGTCTGGTCGACATAGGTCGACAGGTCGATATCCTTCTCCGACGACATGCAGGCAGAAAGAAGAAGCGGCGCCGAAATCAGCGAAAGCGCCAGAAGGGCAGCGCGCGTCGGCTTCGACTGTGCAGCTCGCTCAAAAACCATGGTCTGATTCTGCCCCTCTCGGCGTAACTATACTCAATAGCCTCGCAGTCATAGATCACAACTGCCCCTGAACGGCAACGCTATCGCCGGCCAATCGTGCATTTTTGTGGCAGCTTGCAAGCCAGCGCACATCAAGATGCCGGCCTCAGGTCGCTACCTGCCACACAGGGCCCTCAAACCACCCAGGGGGCGTAAACAGGGGCGTTGATCGCGATCATTTCCGCCGACCGGCCGCGCTCGCGCCGGCTCGCCTCGACAATTTCAAACGCCGAGTGATCCGACAGCAGGTGCCGCAGCGCGGCGGCGTTCAGGCGGTGCCCCCCGCGATAGGAACGGAAGCAGCCGATGAAGCG
>JAEWHN010000097.1 GCA_023387775.1 Pseudomonadota bacterium
CGGCATTGATGCGGATGCCTTGCGGGCCGAGCACCTTGCACAGGCTCTTGGTGAGGTTGATCACGGCCGCTTTCGACCCGCCGTAATCGGTCACTCCGCTGCCGACGACGCCCACGACCGAGGCGACCGAGACCACCGCGCCGCCGGCGCCGGCCGCGATCAGTCGCTTTGTAACTTCCTGGGTCAGGAAGAAGGCACCACGGATGTTCACGCCGTAAGTAAGGTCATAGTCGGCGGGCGTGATGTCGTAGAAAGTCTTGCCATGCCACACACCGGCATTGTTGATCAGCACGCGGATGAGGCCGATGTTCTCGGAGATGTCTGCAACAGCGCTGGTGATCTGATTCAGATCGGTGATGTCGCACTGACGGTAATCGCCACCGCTCACGCCTTCGGCGGCGACGTCGAGGCCGACGACGCGGTAACCCATTGCGGTCAGGCGTTTGGTGGTCTCTTGGCCGACACGGCCGTTTGCGCCGGTAACGACGGCGATCTGCTGGGTCATGATGGTAATCCTCCTTTGGCGCCTTCAAGGTGGCTCTCAGGTCGACCCTGAACGGAGACTTTGAAGGGAAATTTCTCCAGGAGGTTACAAAGCCCAGTTGATATGATTCCAATACTAATTTTCAATCTGCCTAGACCACGAACCTATCGAGTTCAGGTCTATGTTACCGTCCCGACGAGAGGCAGAGACGTACAGTGAGAGCAGGGTGAGGAACGCGCAGGCAGGACAGAGGGCTGTGCTCGAGGGCGTCAAAGTCACCGACATGACCAGCGTGATCTTCGGGCCCTATTGCACCTCGATACTGGCATCGATGGGGGCAGAGGTCGTCAAGCTCGAGCCTTCGCGCGGAGACGAACTGCGCCGGGTCGGCAAGCCACGTACCACTAGGGGGATGGGGCCCGCCCATCTTATGATGAATGCCGGAAAGCACTGCGTGGCATGGGACATTCGCAGCGAGGATGGGCGACAGCGCTTGCGCCGCCGCATCGGCGAGAGTGCGGTATTCATCCACAATTTGCGTCCAGAAGCGGCCGAGCGCGCGGGGCTTGACTACGAGACCCTTTCGCAAGAGCGCGACGACCTGATCCACGTCTGCTGCTCCGGTTATGACCTGCGCGGTCCGCGAGCCGGCCAGCCCGCCTATGACGACGTCATACAGGCGGCTTCGGGCGCTGCTTCGCTGCTGCCGCGGGTCGACGGCAACGCCGCCCCTCGTTACCTCCCCATGGCTATAGCCGACAAGGTTGCAGGGCTCTATGCCGCCAATGCGGTACTGGCCGCTTTGGCGCGCCGTGCCGCCACGGGCAAGGGCTGCGCCGTCGAAGTGCCGATGTTCGAGAGCTTTACGCATTTCCTGTTGCAGGACCACCTATATGGCGGTGCTTTGGTCGACGGGCCGGAGGGCATGGGCTACCCGCGCCAGCTTGATCCCGACCGGCAGCCGTTGCCGACGAAGGATGGCCATATCGCTGTCGCGCCATACACCGACGACCGCTGGGTACGTTTCTTCGAGGTCGCCGGAGCGCCTGACTTTCTTGCCCAGAACGGATTGGTCGACGCGCGCAGCCGCTTTGCGGGGCTTGCGCTGATGCAGGCTAAGCTGGCGCAGCTTCTCACAGGCCACACCACCGCCGAATGGCTCGACCTATTGGGCCGTCATGATATTCCGGCCGCGCCGGTCGCTTCGCTCGAGGACCTGCTCGAAGACCCGCAGCTTCAGGCTAGCGGCTTCTTTCGCGAGAGGGAGCATCCGACCGAGGGGCGTTATCGGGAAATGGCACTGCCAATTACATTTCATGGCTATCCCGAGGCCTTGCGCTTCCCGGCACAAAGGATCGGCGAGGATGACAACGCCTTTTAAGAAAGTCTTTAAAATGCGAAAGGCCCCGGAGTTTCCGGGGCCTTCCTTCTTAGGGACTTCGATTACTTGAGTTCGGACTGAAGCTCGCCGAGAACCGCGGCAGCATTGTCGAGGCCGGCTTTCTGAGCCTTGGCCACCCATTCCGGATACACGGCAGTCTGGACTTCTTCGGTGAGCTTGGCCAGCGCCTCAGGGCCCATTTCCTTGATGGTCACGCCCTTTGCGAGCATTGCGTCGCGGCTTCTGATCTCGCCGTTCTGGACCGCTTCGCCCACGCGTCGGGCCAGGGCCTCGCCGCCGATTTTCATGATGGCCGCCCGGTCCTCTTCAGAAATCTGGTTCCATTTGTCGTGGTTGACGACAAGCGCCATGCCGGCCTGGCCGAGCGCACCTGGGATGGTCGAAGTATTGGTGAAAAACTCATCGAGCTTCCAGGTCACCGAAGGCTCGTAGGGCATTACCATACCGTCGATCACGCCGTTCGAAGCCATGGAATAGGTATCGGCAATCGAAGCGGTCACCGGAGCTGCGCCGAGCGCGGTCATGGCGGCTGTGACGGGGCGGTTCGACATGTAGTATTTCTGACCTTTTAGGTCATCAAGCGAGTTGATCTCGCGATTGCGGGTCATCAACTGCGCCGGAGCCACTGCGAAGGCCGCGATGACATGGACGTCACCGTAGCCCCGCTTTTCGGCCATGTGGCGTTCGTAAATTTGGTGGATGGCCGGGGCGAGCTTGGAGGCATCATCCGACAGCATTGGCAGTTCGCTGATCTCCATCAGCGGGAAACGGCCCGGGGTGTAGCCCGGCACGATCAGCGACATGTCAACGAGGCCCTCGGCCACGACCTCATACTGGTCACGCGGGGTGCCCACCGCGGCGGCACGGTTCTCGACGCGGACGCGGCCTTCGGTCACCTGCGAGATCTCGTCGAGGAAGGGCAGAACGACGTCGTTCACGACGTAGCCCTTCGGGTGCCACATCGAATAGCTCAAGACGGTCTCAGCGCGGGCGGGCAAGGCGAAGGCTGCAGCAGCCAGCAGGTTCGCGGCGACGATGGTACAAAACTTGAATGACATTCTTTCCTCTCCAATGCCTGGGTCGGCATTTCTCCTATGAGAGGAAGATTGCGAAAGAACCTGCATATCGTCCAATATCAGATTTTATATGGAAGCCCTCGCATGAGCCATTTGCCCGGGGGGCCAGATAGGAGATCATCGCCGCCACCTCCTCGGGCGCGGCGGGGCGCCCGACGGGAATGGCCTCGCAGAGTTTCGCCAGCCATTCCGTGCTGCCGATGTCGGAAGGTGCGGTCTTGATCCTGCCGAGGGCGATACAGTTCACGGTGAAGCCGTCTTTCGCGTAATTGCCCGCAAGGACGCGCGAATTACGATAGTCTCTGTAGTGGACACCCGCCGTCGGCGTGAAGGCACGCGCGGCGCTTGCGATGACGCGGCCTCAGCCCCGCTAGCGTATCTGGAGCGGCTGCGCCGCCGGAAGCTTCCATCGGCGCATGGGGCCTCAGACCTCGATAGCCTCGAGGAGGTGATCGAGTTCATAGAACGGAGGCTCGTCCTCCGCAGATACGAGATATGGGCGCGAAAGCCGTCCAAGTTCTTCGCGGCTGTCGGCCTCTACCAGCACGATATCGCCAGTCATCACCCGATTGCGGATGGCCTCGGCCTCGGTAGTGTGGATGCTCGAGCGACCGATGTCGCAGCGCGCGAACGTCACGCGCCCCGCCCCCGCCTCGGGTGCAACGCGCTCCGCTCCTTCGGGGAGCGCAAAGAAGGTGACAAACCCGCCACGCGACCGGCCCTCTTGCAGCAGCACCTGGAAGCAGGAGCGGAAATTGTTTTGGAACTGCGATACGGAGCGGCTCGTCCACGGCGTGGGATTGTTCAGCCTTTCGATATAGGCTGGGCTTTCCATGACGGAGAGCGCCTCTAGTTCGTAAAGCACGAGATACTTCGGCGCCGCCGTGCTCGAACGATAACGCCGTCCCCGCCGGAACCCCGGCAGGGCCAAGCGTTCAGGCAGGTGTTCTTCGCTGTGCCAAGCGATAATATCGGCTTCTCGGTCGCGCGGGAGGTCAAAACCTGCGAAGATGAGTGCCTGAGTCATGGCGGTCCTTAGAACTTCACCGGCAGCGTGAAGACCTGCGCGTTTATGCGGTACTTCAGGCTCTTATACGCGATGGCCAATTTAATCTGGGACATGCGGCGCTCCTGTGCTTTTTTCGGAAACCGCTCGATGTGGCTTTCTCCGGAAATGGGTCCAACGCCGCCCGTCCTCCTTGGTGGGGCGCGGGTCTGCAGCGTCCCAGTGTATTTTGATAAACTCTCCGCTGCGGATTTTGGATGCGAATTAGATTGTAGTTCTTGCGAATGATCCAATATTAAAAGTGAACTTTGTCATAGTCTTGTGCTATCGACAGGCTGTATTCTCGTCCACATGAGCCAGCTGATCATGGCGCTTGCGCCCATGGCG
>JAEWHN010000248.1 GCA_023387775.1 Pseudomonadota bacterium
AACTTCAGCAGATCTTCCGGTTCGACCTGGCGGAACAGGTCGCCCGCCCTGCGGTCTTCCGGCGAAGCCACGAGGGCACCAAAACCGATCGAGGTTTTGCGGCCGCGATCCGAAATGATGCGATCGAGGCCGGCGAACGCGCCGCCGCAGATGAACAGGATGTTGGCCGTATCCACCTGCAGGAATTCCTGCTGCGGGTGCTTCCTGCCGCCCTGAGGCGGCACGGAGGCGACCGTGCCTTCCATGATCTTCAGCAGCGCCTGCTGCACGCCCTCGCCCGAAACGTCGCGGGTTATCGACGGATTGTCGGACTTGCGGGAAATCTTGTCGATCTCGTCGATGTAGACGATGCCGCGCTGGGCGCGCTCGACATTGTAGTCGGCCGCCTGCAGCAGCTTGAGTATGATGTTTTCGACATCCTCGCCGACATAGCCCGCTTCCGTCAGCGTCGTTGCGTCGGCCATCGTGAAGGGCACGTCGATGATGCGGGCGAGCGTCTGCGCCAGAAGCGTCTTGCCGCAGCCGGTGGGGCCGATCAGCAGGATGTTCGACTTCGCCAGTTCGACGTCATTGCTCTTGGAGGCATGCGCCAGGCGCTTGTAGTGGTTGTGGACAGCCACCGAAAGCACGCGCTTCGCGTAGGGCTGGCCGATCACATAGTCGTCCAGCACCTTGAGGATTTCCTGCGGCGTCGGCACGCCTTCGCGGGACTTCACCATCGAGGTCTTGTTTTCCTCGCGGATGATGTCCATGCAAAGCTCGACGCACTCGTCGCAGATGAACACCGTCGGGCCGGCGATCAGCTTGCGCACCTCATGCTGGCTCTTGCCGCAGAACGAGCAATAGAGCGTATTCTTGGAATCGCCGCCGTTGCTGACCTTGCTCATCTTATCCAAGTCCTTTCAGTGCTGCCCGGCCGGTATGCTGGCTGAACTATACGCATTTCGCAGCGGATCCCGCCCGACACCGGTACACCCGCTCCGCTACCCCTCTGCCACACGGAGGGAAAGCGGTGCGATTCCTCACGGCGCCAAGCACGAAACTAAGCCGCCGAAACTCAATATAGCTTTAACGTAGGCCGGAGCCCCCGTCGAGGAAACAGTAAATTGTGACCGAAATGCCGCAAGCCGAGTCAAAACTGCGTCATACTAGGCTTTTGCGGTATACCATCACTTCGACGGGACCGCCTCTGGTGCCTCGATTGCCTCGCGGCTGGTTATGACCTTGTCGATCAACCCGAAGGCCTGCGCCTCATCGGCGGACATGAAGTGGTCGCGGTCGAGCGTACGCTCGATCGTGTCATAGTCCTTGCCGGTATGCTTCACATAGACCTCGTTCAGGCGGCGCTTCAGCTTGATGATGTCCTGGGCGTGACGCTCGATGTCGGAAGCCTGGCCCTGGAAGCCGCCCGAAGGCTGGTGCACCATGATGCGGGCATTGGGCGTCGCAAAGCGCATGTCCTTATGCCCGGCGCACAGCAGAAGCGAGCCCATCGAAGCCGCCTGGCCGATGCACAGGGTGGAAACCGCCGGCTTGATGAACTGCATGGTGTCGTAGATCGCCATGCCGGAAGTCACCACACCGCCGGGCGAATTGATGTAGAGCGAGATTTCCTTCTTGGGGTTCTCGGCCTCCAGGAAGAGAAGCTGGGCGCAGACCAGCGTCGCCATGCCGTCCTCGACCGGGCCGGTGATGAAGATGATGCGCTCCTTCAGAAGCCGCGAAAAGATGTCATAGGCGCGCTCGCCCCGATTGGTCTGCTCGACCACCATCGGAACGAGGTTCATTGCGGTTTCCACGGGGTTCTTCATGAAACGTCCCTTTGCGAGGATGGGATCCCGGCGCCAGCCGGCGGAATCAGCGATTGAATGTTCTCCGATAAATAGGATGCCCCGTCCCCGTTGTGCAAGGCCGAGCTGAAGGGCTCAGGCCGACGAGGACACCGGCAGCTCTATTTCTCGAGCATTTCCTTCACCACCGTCGCCAACTGCTTAAGCGAGAAGGGTTTTGGCAGGAAACCGAACTGCGCATCGGCAGGCAGGTTGCGCGCAAACGCATCTTCCGCGTAGCCCGACACGAATATGAACTTGATGTCCGGCTGCAGCTTGCGCAACTCGCCAAGCAGCGTCGGGCCGTCCATTTCGGGCATGACCACGTCAGAGACGACGATATCGATCTTGCCTTCCAGCTCGCGGTAGACCTCGAGCGCCTCGACGCCCGATGTGGCTTCGTGGACCGTGTAGCCGCGCGAAGTCAGCGCACGCATGCCACCCATGCGCACGGCGTCCTCGTCCTCGACCAGCAGGACCGTCGCGGAGCCGGAGAGGTCGCGCGCGGCATCGGCGACCTTGGCAGCGGGAGCCGCCGCGGCCGCGCCCGCCTCAACAGCGGCAGCCTGTGTGCCCTCCGGCAAAGGCCGAACCTCTGCAACGTGACGCGGCAGGAAGATGCGGAAGACCGTTCCCTTGCCCACCTCGGAATCACAATAGATGAAGCCGCCGGTCTGCTTGACTATGCCATAGACCATCGAGAGGCCGAGGCCCGTGCCCTTGCCCACTTCCTTCGTGGTGAAGAAAGGCTCGAACACCTTCTTCACCACCTCCGGCGGAATGCCGGTGCCGGTGTCCTCGACCTCGACCACCACATAGTCGGCCGGCACGAGTTCGCGATAGCCGAAGGACTTGCAGTCCTCGGCGTCCATATTCTTGGTGCGGATCGTCAGTTCGCCACCCTCGGGCATGGCGTCGCGCGCATTGACCGTGAGATTGACGATCACCTGCTCGAACTGGCCGACATCTGCCTTCACCGGCCACAGATCGCGGCCGTGATCGACCTTGAGGCTGACGGCGTTGCCTACCAGGCGAGCCAGCAGCATGCGCAGGTCGGCCAGCACGTCGGTCAGGTTGAGCACCTCGGGCCGCAGCGTCTGCTTGCGTGAGAAGGCCAGCAACTGGCGCACCAGCGAGGCGGCGCGGTTGGCGTTCTGCTTGATGTTCATGATGTCGGGGAACGACGGGTCCGACGGCCGGTGGTTGGTCAGCAACAGGTCCGACGACATGATGATGGCCGTCAGCACGTTGTTGAAATCGTGCGCGATGCCGCCTGCCAGCTGGCCAACGGCCTGCATCTTCTGGCTCTGCGCCATCTGGCTCTCGAGCGCCTTCTGCTCGGTAGTCTCGACGGCATAGACGATCGCCGCTTCCTCCGCGCCCTCTTCTCCGGCGCCATCGGCGATCGCGTTCACATAAAAGCGGAGGTGGCGGTCCTCGTTGTTCGGCAACACCGTCTCGATAGGTGCAATGTCGGCCTGGCGCTGCCGCGCCCTCTCCAGCGCTGCGGCAAGTGCCGGCCGGTCGCGCTCGTGCACGACCGTATCCAGCCGGACGCGACGGTCGACGGCATCGCGGTCGACGACGGAAGAGAACAGCGAAAGGAACGGGGCATTGGTGCGCAGTATCCGCCCGTCCTTGTCGACGCCCGCAATCGCCATCGGCGTCGAGTTGAAGAAGCGGGTGAAGCGCACTTCAGACGCGCGCAACTCGGCCGAGGCGTCTTCGCCCTGGGTACGGTTGAGGACGATCGTGCGGCTTGCACCGCTCACGCCCTCACGGCTTGCGGAAACGCGGTGCATGAACCGCACCGGCAAGGCTTCGCCGGTTGCGGTCGCCAGGTCGAGATCGATGACGGCGTTGCGCGTGGTGCCCGGATCGGCCTTGACCGAGCGCACCAGCGCCATGCCGTCGCCGGCGACGATGTCCCGCAGGGTTATCGCGCCCGGCGTAAAGCTCGCCAGATCCACCCCGAGCCACTCGGCGAGCGTCGCGTTGATGTAGGTGACACGCCCATCCTGGTCGGCGGAGAAGAAACCGGCCGGCGCGTGGTCCAGATGATCGATGGCCTTCTGCAGATCCAGGAAGAAGCGCTCCTGTTCGGCCCGTTCC
>JAEWHN010000279.1 GCA_023387775.1 Pseudomonadota bacterium
GGGTACGGCCGAAGCGACGTCGTCGATCTTCAGCACGGGGACGACGGGCTGGCCGTCGAGAAGTGAAATGAGCTTTTCGGTCTTGCTGGACATCGGATTCTCTGGGCTGGAAAGCAATTTCAAACGATTTAGCAGAGCTGCGCCTGCAAGTCACCTGACGCATGTTCATGCCGACGGCGAGTTGTCTCGATCATGGAGAAATTAGCGCGAGCATATTGGCAGGTCCATTCGCCACGGAGCTGCCTTCGCTCGCCATCTTGTCTTGAAACCGCACGCCGCTGGCGTTACTGCCCTTGGCAATGAACCAGCCTACGCCACAGAACGATTTCCGCGTCGCCGCACTCTACCGGTTCTGCCGGTTCGAAGCGTTCGAATCCTTGCGCGCGCCGCTGGCGGATTTTTGCTGCGCGCGCGGCATCAAGGGCACGCTGCTGCTGGCGCGCGAGGGCATCAATGGGACGGTGGCCGGAACGGACGAGGCGATCCTCGAACTCGTGGCGTGGCTGGAAGCCATCCCCGAGCTTGCCGGGCTCGAGCTGAAATACAGCCGCGCGGCCGAGATGCCGTTCCACCGCATGAAAGTGCGGCTGAAGCGCGAGATCGTGACCATGGGCGTGGTGGGGATCGATCCGCTGGAAGGGACGGGGGCCTATGTAGCGCCGCAGGACTGGAACGCGCTGATTGCCGACCCCGACACCATCGTCGTCGATACCCGCAACGACTATGAGGTTTCCATCGGCACGTTTCGCGGCGCGGTCGACCCCAGGACCAGCAGCTTCCGCGAATTTCCCGCCTGGGTGGAGCAGCACCGGGACGAACTCGAAGGCCGCAAGGTGGCCATGTTCTGCACCGGCGGCATCCGCTGCGAAAAGGCCACGGCCTATGTGAAGTCGCTCGGCATCGAGGAAGTGTTCCACCTCAAGGGCGGCATCCTGAAATATCTGGAAGAGGTGCCGGCCGAGCAGAGCCTGTGGGAGGGCGAATGCTTCGTCTTCGACGAGCGCGTGGCCGTTTCGCATGGTCTGGAGCAGGGCAGTGCCGTGCTGTGCCGGGCCTGCCGCCATCCGCTCACTCCGGAAGAGCGGGCCTCGCCGCATTTCCAGGAAGGTGTTTCCTGCCCTCACTGTTTCGAGGCCCGCAGCGAAGAGGATCGCGCCCGCTACGCCGAACGGCATCGGCAAGTGGAACTCGCGGCCCGTCGCGGCAATCGCCATATAGGCAGTTGACGACACGGCGGGGGAGCCTTTCGGGCGATTCCGGAAATCATCCCTACCGTCATTGCAATGTCGTGGTGGGCTGCCTAATTCAGCGGCATCCGAAACCGTCCGCGGCTGCGGACCCAAATTCCGGAGGCATTATGCTGGATCCCAAGAAGCTGCTTGATGACCTGCTCGGCTCCAAAGTGCCGGGGACCGATGCGACGGTCGGCGACAAGGCCGGTCAGGCGGCGCAACTCGCCAAGGACAACCCTCTGGCCGCAGGTGCGCTGGTGGCGGTGCTGCTCGGCACGGGCGCGGGGCGCAAGGTGACGGCATCGGCGGTAAGGCTCGGCGGCCTCGCTGCCATCGCGGGCCTGGCCTATAAGGCCTATCAGAACTATCAGAGCGGGGCCAAGCCGGCACCGGCCGGCGAGGGCGCTCCGGAACTGCTGCCGCCGCCTGCCGACACGAGCTTCCACCCCGCGCAGGCGCCGCAAGGCGAGCGCGAATTTGCCTTGGCACTGGTCCGGACCATGGTCGCGGCAGCAAGGGCTGATGGCCATATCGACGAAGAAGAGCGCCGCAAGATCGCCGAGAAGCTGGCTGGCGCCGGGCTCGACAACGAGGCCGAGAGCTTCCTGCTCGGCGAACTTTCCCGGCCGCTCGACATCGACGCCCTGGTCGCGGCTGCAAAGACCGACGCCCAGAAGATCGAACTCTATACCGCCGCTCGCCTGACGATCGATCCCGACACCCGCGCCGAGCGCGGCTTCCTCGACATGCTGGCCGGGCGGCTTGCCTTGCCGGATGCGCTGGTCGATCACATCGAAGCCACTGTGGCAGAGGCCAGGGTCACGACCACGCGCGAAGCGGAAGGCGCCGGGCTCTGAGGGCGGGGTATTCGCCGGCAAGGTTTTGTTAACCGGCCGGGCGCATCATTTCGCCATACGGGGGCGCGGTTCCTCCTCCCAAGCCTTCCTGATCCTGAGGGCGGTCGCCAATGGCCGCCTCTTTTTTGCGCCGGATTCAACCGGCTTGCCTCCCGCCCGAACTTCTGCGATGCCGGTATGCTTGGGGAGGTAATCGCGATGACGAATGGCAAGACCGCAATCGTAACCGGAGCGGGCACTGGCATAGGCAAGGCGGCCGCCATCGCGTTGCTGAGGGCAGGCTGGAACACGGTTTTCGTGGGAAGGCGCAAATCCCTGCTTGATGACGCGATTGCCCAGGCCGGTCCGACCGAAGCCCGCGCGCTCGCCATTGCCTGCGATATTTCCAAAGCCGACGAGGTCGATGCCCTGTTTGCCGGCGCTGCCGAAACATTCGGGCGCGTCGACCTGCTCTTCAACAATGCCGGCATGGGCTACAAGTCGACGCTGATCGACGAAATCCCGGTCGAGGTCTGGAACGATGTGGTCGGCGTCAACCTGACCGGCTCGTTCCTGTGCGCGCGCGCCGCCTTCGGCGCCATGCGCCGGCAGAACCCGCAGGGCGGCCGCATCATCAACAACGGCTCGGTTTCGGCCCATGCGCCGCGGCCCGGCTCCGTGCCCTACACCGCCACCAAGCACGCCATCACCGGCCTCACCAAGACGCTGGCGCTGGATGGCCGCCCCTTCGACATCGCCTGCGGCCAGATCGACATCGGCAATGCGCTGACGGAGATGGCCGCGCCGATGACCCAGGGCGTGCCGCAGGCCAACGGAACCATTGCGCCGGAAGCGGTGATGGATGTCGAGCGTGTCGCCGAGGCGGTGCTCTACATGGCGGGCCTGCCGCTGGACGCCAATGTGCTGTTCATGACCGTGATGGCTACCAAGATGCCCTATATTGGCAGGGGGTGAGAGGCTCGAGCTCTCCGCCCAGAGATATTTTAATCATAAAATTTCATGCTTGAAATGTAGCTGGCGGAGTGCAATCCTCTGGATAGAGGAGGCGGCGGATGGTTCCGCCGGAAGGGCAGGTCGCATGACGAAAGCTGACAATCCCGCCGAGGGAGCCCAGATGGAGTTTCGCGGACGCATGTCCTATGGCGACTATCTCCGTCTGGAAAAGGTGCTCGACGCGCAGGAGCCGCTTTCCAGCGCGCATGACGAACTCCTGTTCATCATCCAGCACCAGACCTCGGAGCTGTGGATGAAGCTCGCGATCCACGAGATCCGCTCGGCGATGGTGGCGATCCGGGAAGACCGGCTGCAGCCGGCCTTCAAGATGCTGACCCGGGTTGCGCGCATCTTCGAGCAGCTGAACAGCGCCTGGGACGTGCTGCGCACCATGACGCCGAGCGAATACACCCAGTTTCGCGGCGCGCTCGGACAGTCGTCCGGTTTCCAGTCCTACCAGTATCGTGCGATCGAATTCCTGGCCGGCAACCGCAACCTGGCGATGCTGAAGCCGCATGCACACAAGGACGATGTCGTGACGGCGCTGGAGGAGATACTCTCGGCCCCCAGCCTTTACGACGAAGCGCTGCGGCTGCTGGCGCGGCAGGGTTTTGACATCGGCGCCGACGGGGCGCGCACAGACTGGCGCGACCAGCGGGCGGAAAACGAGCAGGTGCTGACCGCCTGGCGCGACATTTATCGCGAGCCGGAGCGCTACTGGATGCTTTACGAGCTGGCGGAAAAGCTGGTCGACTTCGAGGATTATTTCCGGCGCTGGCGCTTCAACCACGTCACCACGGTCGAGCGCATCATCGGCCTGAAGCGCGGCACCGGCGGTACCTCCGGCGTTTCCTATCTGCGCAAGATGCTGGAGGTTGAACTGTTTCCGGAACTCTGGAAAGTTCGCACCGAGCTTTAACAAAGCCATTCCGGGCCCGGAGGAGGGCGCGGGAAATCATGGATTCAAAGGGAGAGGGATAAACAATGAGGAAAATTCTTGCTGCCAGCCTACTGGCGCTGTCTGTCGGCGTGTCGGGATCGGCATTTGCTGACCCGCTGAAGATCGGCATGATCACGACGCTTTCCGGCGGCGGCGCCGGTCTCGGCGTCGACGTTCGCGACGGCTTCATGCTGGCGCTGAAGCAGGCCGACGCCAAGGACATCGAGGTCGTTACCGAAGACGATGCCCAGAAGCCCGAGCTTGCCGTGCAGATCGCAGACAAGATGATCCAGAGCGACAAGGTCGACCTGCTCACCGGCATCATCTGGTCGAACCTGGCCATGGCCGTGGTTCCCAATGCGGTGGCGCAGGGCAAGTTCTATCTGTCGACCAATGCCGGCCCTTCGGCGCTGGCGGGCACCAAGTGCGACAAGAACTACTTCAACGTCTCCTACCAGAACGACAATCTGCACGAGGCGATGGGCAACTACGCCAACACCGCCGGCTACAAGAAGATGTTCATCCTGGCGCCTAACTACCCGGCGGGCACGGATTCGCTCACCGGCTTCAAGCGCTACTACAAGGGCGAGCTGGCGGGAGAGATCTACACGAAGGTCGGTCAGACCGACTACGCCGCCGAGATCGCCCAGATCCGCGATTCCGGCGCCGATGCCGTGTTCTTCTTCCTGCCGGGCGGCATGGGCATCGCTTTCATGAAGCAGTATGCGCAGTCGGGCGTCGAGACGCCGGTGATGGGGCCGGGCTTCTCCTTCGACCAGGACGTGCTTGGCGCCATCGGTGACGCCGCGATCGGCGTGAAGAACTCCTCGCACTGGTCCAAGGACCTCGACAATGCGGCGAACAAGAAGTTCGTCGAGGGCTTCCAGGCTGAATATGGTCGCCTGCCGTCGCTTTATGCAGTGCAGGGCTACGACACGGCCAACCTGATCC
>JAEWHN010000298.1 GCA_023387775.1 Pseudomonadota bacterium
CAATATAGCCATCCTCGTTCGTGACCCTGCCGCCGCCCGCAATGGTCAGCGTGCCGGTGCCGGCCCCTCCGACGTCAAGCCAGCCGGAATTCGCCCAGGTCGAGGCGTTGCCGCTTGCATCCGTGCCGGAGACCGTCACCGCGCCGGTCGAGCCGGCGTTGGCGCCGATAATGCCATGCGTGTTGGTCACCCTGCCGCCGCCCGTGATGGTCAGCATGCCGGTGCCGTTCTCTGCGACATAGAGCCCGGCGGAATTCTCCCAGGTCGAGGCGTTGCCGCTTGCGTCCGTGCCGGAGACCGTTACCGTGCCGGTCGCGCCGGGGTTGGCGCTGATCTGGCCACCCCAGCTGGCGGTGACCTTGCCGCCGCCCGCGATGGTCAACGTGCCGGTGCCGTTGAGGCCGACAGCGAGCCTGCCGGAATTCTCCCAGGTCGAGGCGTTGCCGCTTGCGTCGGTGCCGGAGACCGTCACCGAGCCGATCGAGCCGGCCTCGGCGCCAATAAAGCCATACGCGTTGGTGACGCTGCCGCCGCCCGCGATATTCAGCGTGCCGGTGCCGACGTCGCCGACAAAGAGGCTCCCCCCGACGAGCCATGTCGGTGACGTCGCTCCGGCTGGTGTCACGTCACCGGAGCCCGTCACCGTTTGCGCCTGCACCGGCTGGGCGCTCGCCCAGAGAATGGCGGCCATCGCTGTGGAGAAATACAATCGGCGATGCCGGGCCGTCGTCGTCCGCCCTGCGCCTGGCGTATCCGTCAGTTGACCCATGCCCCGTCCTCCACTTCGGCGCGGGCTCCCTTCGCCCGTCTGAACTGTCGCGCCACGAGGACGTACATGCGGAAAATGAAAGTCGCCCGAAATTCTATTCGTCAAGCAAATAGCAGATGTCTAGATAATCTGATCTTGTTCGTCAATTCAGGGTTTTGCGCCCTGTTTTCTGCCTGCAAAAGGCCCGTTCATCCTTCGCAGTAGCCGCTTGCGGAACTGCCAAAGCTCGTCAAAAATTGCTGTCGGCGACACGGGTTAAGTCAGCAAGACTTGCGGAAGACCTGGAAACACCGTCAGTTTTGGCGAACAACTTGGTCTGCTGGAGCGCGCGCGGACGGTGATCACCGGAGTGGCCAGACACGATAGCCGAAAAGTTCGTCAGGCGAGCTTTTCAGCTCACGCGAAACCCGTAGTCAGATTGCGCGGCACCGGCATTGCCGAACAGCGCCAGGTTTCTCCGACATTGGTCTTCGAAGATGTGCTGTGTGGTCTTGGCCGGCGCCACTGCGCCAACGCCGGGCGCGTCAGGCACGGGCTGCATTGAAGGAAAAGAGCAATTTCGGGCGTGCTGGCACCGTTCTGGCGTATTTCCAGCCCGATCAGATTTAAAATGAAGAAAAATACAATTTTTCAGGGAGAAAGTGGTGCCCAGACGCGGATTCGAACCACGGACACGCGGATTTTCAATCCGCTGCTCTACCAACTGAGCTATCTGGGCCTGTCATGGAAGGCGATGTCGCGCTTCGCTTGACGCCGTCAGGTGCTTGGCAACCCCTGAAAGCGGGTGGGTTATAGCATGAGATTTTTGCCTGTCCAGCACCTGAGCGCCGTTTGTTGAAAGAAATCGGAATTTGTCATCAGGGCGCGGCGCGGCGGCGGCAGAATGCGGTGATGCGTCGTCGAAAATGTCATGAAAACAATGAAAATCGGAGAGTGCGGTGTTGGGCGTCCGCCAGGAGCGGCGCAGCCGCGGCGTCCGCAACGAGCCCGCTGGACCGGTTTCCGCGCGGGCGGGGCGCATGGAGTTTTCGCAAGGCGGCTTTGCAGGTGCGGGGCAGGGCCCCGATTCTTTGCGTGCCGGGAGGCAGCGTGGGATCCAGGTTTGCGACGCGCCCGGTGCTGCTTTCTTCTGCTCCTCATAGCTCGGTCGGGAGCGATGCGTTTAGTGTCCCGTATCAAGCGCCGGCGGATTTCCGAAGTCATCGGCATGCGCTCGCATTGAGGCATCAGCCCGGCCAGCGAGGGGAAGCTGAGGCGGAGGATGTCGCCCCGGAGAGGAGGAAAGCCTACTGCACCATCAGTAGCGTGCCGTTTTGCACCTGGTACTTGCCGAGACGGTTGAGAAAATTCATGCCGATCAGCGTGCCAGAAAGCGCCCGGTCGTCCATCACCACGGCCTGCACGTTGTCGACGGAAATCTGCCCGATCTGGAGCCGGTCGATGAGCACGAAAGCCGCGCGCGCGATGCCGTTTGCGGTGTCCACTTTCTGGCTGTAGTCCAGTTGCGACGGCGATATGCCGATGCGCCGGGCGGTGGAGCGATTGATCGCCACCACGGTGGCCCCGGTGTCGATCATGGCGTTCACGGCGCGCCCGTTCAGCCGGAACTCGGCGGTGAAGTGGCCGCGCGAATCGGCGGCGAGCCGCACCTTGCGGCCACCGGTTGCTTCAGGGCGCAGCGAAACCGGCTGCGCGGTTGCAGCCTGCGCCTGCGCGGTCTCGGCGCCGAAGAGGGGGCCCAGCAGGCGATCGAACGCCTCCCGGTTGGATTCGTACAGCATCGGGAAGGATGCGGAGATTCCCGCGCAGACGGAAAAGATGATCAACTTGCGAAGCATGGCCGCCCTGGTCTTTTTTGGGCGACCCTAGGGGCTTCGCAGTATGGGCGGCCTTAACACCGCGAAGCCCGGCCGACTTTTTGCACCGGTTTCGCGGCGCGTGCTTAACGGATGGTTACGCCGCGGAAGGACTATTTCGTGCCGTAGAGGCGGTCGCCGGCGTCGCCCAGGCCCGGAAGAATGTAGCCCTTCTCGTTGAGCTGGCGGTCGATGGCCGCGGTGTAGACCGGCACGTCCGGATGGGCGGTGGTGAAGCGCTCTATGCCTTCGGGCGCGGCCAGCAGGCACAGATAGCGCATGTTGGTGGCGCCGCGCTCCTTCAGCTTGTCGATGGCCGCGATTGCCGAATTGGCGGTCGCCAGCATCGGGTCGACGACGATGATCAGGCGGTTGGCGAGGTCGCTCGGTGCCTTGAAGAAATATTCCACCGCCTCGAGCGTTTCGTGGTCGCGGTAGAGGCCGATATGTGCGACACGCGCGGCCGGCACAAGGTCGAGCAGACCTTCCAGAAGCCCGTTGCCGGCGCGCAGGACCGAGGCGAAGACCAGCTTCTTGCCTTCCAGGATCGGCGCTTCCATCGTCTCGATGGGCGTCTCGATGGTCTTGGTGGTGAGCTCCAGGTCGCGCGTCACCTCATAGCCGAGCAGCAGCGAGATCTCGCGCAGCAGCCGCCGGAAGCTGGCGGTCGACGTTTCCTTGTCGCGCATGATGGTGAGCTTGTGCTGGACAAGCGGGTGGTCGACGACGGTGACGCCCATTGGAATTCGCTCCTGAAGGTTCTGCTGCCGACCAATATTATCGGTTGCGGCGGGCTGGCGAAACCGCCTGCTGCGCGCCAGCCACAGTTTTGTCGCGCTTCTCAGCGCTTGGGCGCGTCGAGCCGGGCGAGAAGCTGTGCCCTGGTCTTGCGGTCGACGAAGGCGGCCTCGATCGCGGTGCGGGTTACCGCCGCAAGCGCCTTGTCGTTCATGCCGAAATGGGTGGCGGCAATCTCGTATTCGCGCTTCAGCGTGGTCCAGAAATAGGGCGGGTCGTCGGAGTTGAGCGTCACCTTGCACCCGGCTTCCTGCAGTTTCAGGAACGGGTGGCTGGCGAAATCGTCGAACACTTTCAGTGCGATGTTGGAACCGGGGCAGCATTCCAGCACCACGCCCTCGTCGGCGATGCGCTTGACAAGGTCCGGATTTTCGATGGCGCGCACGCCGTGGCCGATGCGTGAGGGGCGGATATGGTCGAGCGCGGCCTTCACGCTCTCCCAGCCGCCGAACTCGCCGGCATGCACGGTGATGCCCAGCCCCGCTTCGCGCGCGATCTCGAAGGCGCGCACATAGTCTTCCATGTCGCCGTGGCGCTCGTCGCCGGCAACACCGAAGCCCGTCACCAGCGGGTGGTCGCACTTGGCCGCGAAGCGCGCCGCCGCCTCGATCGATTCGACGCCGAAATGGCGCACGCCGGTCACGATCATGCGGCCTTCGATGCCGGTCTTGTCGCGCGCGCGCAAAATGCCTTCGCCCAGCGCGTCGGTGTAGGCCTTGGGAGACAGCCCGGCCTTGAGGGCATGATCGGGCGAGGTGAAGACCTCCGAATAGATGGCGCCATCGCGCGCCAGGCTGGTCAGGTAGTGCTCGGAAAGCTTCGCGTAGTCCTCCTCGGTGCGGAAGAGGTCGGAAGCGACGTCGTAGGCCGCGAGGAAGCTGGTGAAATCGTGCCAGACGAAGGAGCCGTCGCGGATGACGGAGGAAACGTCCTTGCCGTATTTCTCGGCCTGCTTCAGCACGAGTTCGGGCGCCGCCGCCCCCTCTATGTGGCAATGCAATTCCGCTTTCACAGGCATGTCGTCTCCCTCTCGCAGCCGCGTATCCGAAAAACGCGGCTCTTCACCGCGCCTTAAACAATGGCGTCGCCAATCGTGATCGGCTATGGTCCCGCCGGATTTATGGCGGATCGGAAAAAATGTCAGAGCAACGGACCACGGCGGCCGGAGGCATGGAAACCTCCTATGGTTTCAAGAGCGTAGACCAGGCCGAGAAGCAGGTCTTGGTCAACGACGTTTTCCACCGCGTCGCCGGCCGTTATGACCTGATGAACGACCTGATGTCGGCGGGTCTGCATCGCCTGTGGAAGGATGCCATGGTGGCCTGGCTCAACCCGCCCAAGCGGGCGGGTTGGAAGGTGCTGGACGTGGCCGGGGGCACCGGCGACATCTCCTTCCGCATAGTCGAGGCCTCGCAGCGGCAGGCCCACGCCACCGTGCTCGACATCAACGGTTCCATGCTGGCTGTTGGCAAGGAGCGCGCCCAAAAGCGCGGGCTTGCCGCCAACACCGACTTCGTCGAGGCCAATGCCGAGGAACTGCCCTTCGCCGACGAGACCTTCGACGCCTATACGATCGCCTTCGGCATCCGCAACGTGCCGCGCATCGACGTGGCGCTGTCGGAGGCCTACCGGGTGCTCAAGCCTGGCGGGCGCTTCCTGTGCCTGGAGTTCTCGGAAGTCGACATGCCGGTGCTCGACAAGGTCTATGAGCAGTGGTCGTTCAACGCCATTCCGCGCATCGGCCAGATGGTGACCGGCGATGGAGAGCCCTACAGCTATCTGGTCGAATCGATCCGCAAGTTCCCCAACCAGCCCAATTTCGCCGCGATGATCTCGCGCGCGGGCTTCGACCGTGTGATATACCGAAATTATTCGGGCGGCATTGCCGCCCTGCATTCCGGCTGGAAGCTTTGACGGGCGCCTGCGGATGACTTCGATAGGGGCCGCATTCCGGCTGGTCAGGGCGGGATGGATTCTCACACGCGAGGGCGTGGTTGCCGCCTTGCCGGGCGAAGACATGACGGGCCTGCCGAAATTCGGCTGGCGGGTGGCGAAGTTGCTGACGCGCGGCGGCGCCCGCCGCCGCCAGCGCTCCGAGCGGTTGGCCGGCGCGGTGGCCCGGCTGGGGCCTTCTTATGTCAAGCTCGGCCAGTTCCTGGCGACGCGCCCCGACGTAGTGGGGAACGACATTGCGCTCGACCTCGCCCTGCTGCAGGACCGCATGCAAACCTTCCCCAGGGAGCAGGCGGTGCATGCCATAGAAGGCTCGCTCGGGCGGCCCATCGGTGACCTGTTCGTCGAACTGGGTGCACCGGTGGCGGCTGCGTCAATCGCGCAGGTGCACACCGCCGAGGTGCGCAACGGAGGCAGCACCTCGACGGTGGCCGTCAAGGTCATCCGGCCGGGCGTGCGCAAGGCCTTTCAGCACGACCTGGAAAGCTTCTTCCTGGCGGCGCGCCTGCAGGAGCGGTACATCCCCACCAGCCGCCGGCTGAGGCCAGTGGAAGTGACCGAAACCCTGGCGCAGACCACCCGTATCGAGATGGACCTGCGCCTGGAGGCGGCGGCCCTTTCCGAGATTGGCGAGAACACCCGCGACGACCCCGGCTTCCGCGTGCCGCAGGTCGACTGGGAGCGCACCGGCCGCGACGTGCTGACCATGGAATGGGTCGACGGCATCAAGATGAGCGATGTCGAAGGGCTGCGCGCCGCCGGCCACGACCTGCCGCGGATCGCCTCGAACCTGATCCAGTCCTTCCTGCGCCACACGCTGCGCGACGGCTTCTTCCATGCCGACATGCACCCCGGCAACCTGTTCGTGGAGGCCGACGGCACCATCGTTGCGGTCGATCTCGGCATCTCCGGCCGGCTGGGCAAGAAGGAACGCCACTTCCTGGCCGAAATCCTCTATGGCTTCATCACCCGCAACTATGTGCGCGTGGCCGAGGTGCATTTCGAGGCCGGTTACGTGCCGCGCAAGCACAATGTGGCGGCTTTCGCC
>JAEWHN010000315.1 GCA_023387775.1 Pseudomonadota bacterium
GGCTTCAAGGCTTGTTCCAGCCAACCCGCGCCGACTGAATTCCCACCGAGGAGCGGCAGGCTCAGGCGGCACGCAGGTCCGCTGAGGCGGCGATGGAGAGAGCATGCCGGCGCGCATTGTCGCGCAGCGCGTCGACGTGAATGGCCTTCAACAGGCTCGCCAGATCGCGTTCGGCCTGCATGTCGCCAAGCCGCTGGAGCATGAGCCAACTGACTTCCTGCGCACCGGCGATGCGCTTGCCGTCTGCGACCTCGCGCCAGACCTTCAGCGCGATGAGTATGACGCCATGTGTGGCCGCTGCAAGACCTGCACTGCGGAACAGGGCCGCCAGCGCCACGTCGCGACCACTGGCGAGCAGCGCGCGCACGCGCCCCTCGCCCTGCCCGGTCAGGGCGACCATTGCGGCACCGAAGAAATCCACCTTGCCGTGGGCTATGGCCCGGATGAGGAAGCCGGATGTCAGGTCGCCGCGCAGGCGCAGATGCTCGATGAGCGCCGCGTGTTCCTGCGAAGGCGTCGTCTCGACCAGCGTCAGCGAGGCGCGTACGCAAGCGTCGCGCAGGACACGTTCGGCGCGGGCTTCTCCCATCAGCGCCACGACAAGCGGCGAGCGCTTCAGCGCCTCTCCAACCTTGATCAGCAGCATGTGTCGGCAATCGGATGGAAGGCGAGTGTCGGCGATCAGCGCTTCGCGAACCGCCGCGACATCGCCGTGGCGCTCGGCCATGCGGCGGAAGCTGAGCATCGCTATCTCGGCCCCATCGTTGCACAGGAGCGCGAGGCACGCCTCGGCCTCGCCAACCTCGGCAATGGCGGCAGAAACCGCCATGGAAACGATGGGGCGGCCGGCGATCAGCCTTTGGGTCGAGCCGGAGCCCGAAGCGACATGATCGATCAGGTCGGCATCGGTCAATAGCGGCGAACGGGCGATGACGGAGGCGGCGACCTCAGGCTGGTCGCCGGCAAGGACGCTCACCACCTGGAAAGGCGCATGGCGGCTCATTGAAAGCGCCTCGGCCATGGCCTGCCGCACCTTGGCGGAAGGGTCGTCCAGCAGGAACGTCAGCGCCGCTTCGGCGGCACAGCGATCCTCGAAGGGGAGTTCCTTCTGCACATAGGCCCGCGCCAGCGCGCTCGCCGCCGCCGCACGCTCGGATACACGAGCCGTGTCTAACCATTTCAGGAAATGTCCGACAATCATTCCGACGACCTATTCGCCGGCAGTCCCGGCGCCCCCTGCACACACGCTAGGGAAAAATGGTTTACGAACAGTTCACCATATCCGTTAACCTGCTTGTCGCCGTCGATGGCGGAGACTATCAAGCGGCTGAGGCAGAGGAGGAGATGATGGCAGGGCTGTATCTTGAAGAGTTCACCGTCGGCCAGGTCGTTCGTCATACGCTGACCAAGACGGTTACCGAGAGCGACAACATGCTGTTCTCGACCATGACGCTGAACCCACAGCCCTTGCATATCGACTTCGACTTCGCCGCCAAGACCGAATGGGGCCAGCCGCTTGTCAATTCCCTGTTCACGCTCGGGCTGATGATCGGCATCTCGGTCCATGACCTGACACTGGGCACCACCATCGCCAATCTCGGCATGAGCGAAACGGTGTTTCCCAATCCGGTTTTCCACGGCGACACGATCCGGGTCGAGAGCGAGGTTCTTTCAGTGCGCGATTCGAAATCCAAGCCGGATCGCGGCATCGTCGAGTTCGAGCATCGCGCCTATAACCAGAAAGGGCTGCTGGTGGCCCGCTGCATCCGCCAGGCGATGATGAAGAAGAAGACGGTTTCGGCCTGATGCGCTCGCTGCTGTTCGTACCCGGCGATTCGGAACGGAAGCTGGAAAAGGGATTTTCGTCGGAAGCCGACGTGGTGATCGTCGACCTGGAAGATTCGGTGTCGGCGCAGAACAAGGTTGCCGCGCGCGCGACGGCCGCCGGGTTCCTGCGCGCGCGGGATAAAAAGGGCCCGGCGGTCTATGTCCGCGTCAACGACCTGTCGACCGGCCTGACCGACGATGACCTGGCCGCACTGGTTCCGGCGTGCCCCGCTGGCATCATGCTGCCAAAGTCGAACAGTGGCGCGGATGTGCAGCGCCTGTCGGTGAAGCTGCGCGTGCTGGAGGCCGAGCACGGGCTGCCGGATGGCGGCATCGCCATCCTGCCCATAGTCACCGAAACGGCCGCCGGCATGCTGACAGCGGGCAGCTATGCCGGCGCCAGCCCGCGGCTGGCCGGGCTGACCTGGGGCGCGGAAGACCTTTCGGCGGCGATTGGCGCACGCGCCACACGCGACGCGCAAGGGCGCTACACGGACGTGTTCCGCCTTGCCCGCGCCACGACAATTCTGTGTGCAGCGGCGGCAGAGGTTGCGGCAATCGATACGGTTTTCCCTAACTTTCGCGACATGGATGGCTTCCGCCGCGAATGCGAGGAGGCCGAGCGCGACGGGTTTACGGGCAAGATGGCCATCCACCCCGCGCAGGTGCCCATCATCAACGAGGTCTTCAGGCCTTCACAGGCGGCGGTCGCGCATGCGCAAGCCGTGGTGAACGCATTTCGGGCGGCGGGAAATCCCGGTGTCGTGGCGCTGGAGGGGCAGATGTATGACCGCCCCCACCTGCTCCGCGCCGAGCGCCTTCTGGCGCGGGCGCGGGTGGCTGGCGTGGCGGCCTAGGCGCAAGTTGCGCCTGGCCGCTCGGCGCCTATTCTTCCCATGGCCCCGCATAGTCGCCGTAAAGGCTGGTGACCTCCGGGCGCGGGCGCTCGGGCCCTGCGCCGTCGAAAGAGCCGATATGGATGAAACCGACGACCCTTTCGTGCGGAGCCAGGCCAAGGATGCGCCTGCCCTCCTCCACGTCGGAATACCAGTTGGTGATCCAGTTGGTCTTATAGCCGAGGGCATTGGCGGCAATGACCAGGTTCATGGCCGCCGCGCCGGCGGAGAGGAACATTTCCCACTTGGGAATTTTCGGGTTTTCCTTGGGGCTCGAAACCACGCCAATCACCAGCGGTGCGCGCGAAAAGCGCGTCAGTTCCTGCTGGCGCCGGCCTTCGGTAAGCGACCCCTCGCGGGCCTCTGCCAGCGCGGCAAGCCGCTCGCCTATGCGGTGACGCGCTTCGCCGCGATAGAGAATGAAGCGCCAAGGCTCCAGCCGCCCATGGTCCGGCACCCGCGAGGCGATGGTGAGCATGGTTTCGATTTCGGCATCATTGGGTGCCGGCTCGCGCAGCTCGGGGATCGGCGCCGAACTTCTGTTCAGCATGAATTCTATGATCGGTGACTGCGTCACGGCATTCTCCTGGTTTTTCTGGCTGAAGCGCGGCCGACAGAGCTGCGGCGGCTTTTGGCTATTTGCGGTACTGGCGCATGAACTGCTGACTTGAAATTGCCACCGCATTCCGCTTCAAACAAGCCATGCTCGCCGGATTCTCAAGACATTTGCCGACCATTGCCGCTGCCGCGGCATTTGCGCTGTCGCCCATGGCGAGTTCGGCGGAGGATATCAACCCGCTTCGCGACCTCAAGCTGCCCGACATCAATGGCTATTCGCCGTCTCACGGCAACACGCCGGCAGGGCCCCAGGCGACCGGCGAGGTGACGCTTGCAGCGAAGCTGACCGACAAGGGCAACGAGATCAATCGAGGACTGGTGTGGCGCGTGTTCCGCCCGGAGCCGGGACCTGACGGGAAACTGCCACTGGTCGCCTCGGCAGAGGGCGGCACCAGCCACTTCCGCCTGGAGCCGGGAAGCTATCTGGTTCACGCCTCGTTCGGGCGCGCGGGCGCCACGAAGCGCATTACCGTCGGCTCGCAGCCCAAGCACGAAAACGTAGTGCTGGATGCGGGCGGGCTGAAGCTAGATGCCGTTCTGGCCGGCGGCGTGCGCATCCCTTCCGACAAGCTGCGCTTCTCGATCTACGAGGCGCAGGCCGGCGCAGACGGCGACCGCGCGCTGATTATCCCGGATGTAAGCGCCAACTCCATCGTTCGGCTCAACGCTGGTACTTATCACGTCGTGTCCACCTACGGCTCGGTGAACGCAGTGATCCGATCCGACATCCGCGTGGAGGCCGGCAAGCTGACGGAGGCGACCGTGGAGCACCGCGCCGCTGAAGTGACGCTCAAGCTGGTGCGCGAAGAAGGCGGCGAGGCGCTGGCCGACACCTCCTGGTCGGTGCTGACGACATCCGGAGACCCGGTTCGCGAAAGCGTCGGCGCCTTTGCCTCCATGGTGCTCTCCGAGGGCGACTACACCATCGTCGCCAAGAACCGAGACCGCATCTACCAGCGCGATTTCACGGTCGTAGCCGGGCACAATCAGGACGTCGAGGTCGTGGCCAATGAGAGCAACGCGACCGATCCCGACGACGGCGCCGACTGAGCGGTCAGCAAGTTCGCCGGATTTGCTGTTTCGGCCTATCGCTGAGGCCGCTGCCTTTCCCTGGATACCCGTTAGCGCCTGGCGGTGCTGAAGAAGCGTCGCAGGCTGCCTGACTCCATGCCGAGGCACGTTCAGAGAATGACTGCCGTAGTCAACAGAGCCTGAAACGACAAAGGCCGCCCGAAGGCGGCCTTTGAAAAATCGTAGCGATAACCGAAATCAGCGCGAGTAGAATTCGACGACCAGGTTCGGTTCCATCTGGACCGCAAACGGCACGTCGGAAAGGCCGGGCACGCGCACATAGGTGGCGACCATCTTGTTGTGGTCGACTTCGATGTATTCCGGCACGTCACGCTCGGCGAGGGAGACAGCTTCCAGAACGATGGTGAGCTGCTTCGACTTCTCGCGGACCTCGATCACGTCGCCCGGCTTGCAGCGGTACGAACAGATGTTGACGCGGCGGCCGTTCACGTTGATGTGGCCGTGGTTGACGAACTGGCGTGCAGCGAAGATCGTCGGCACGAACTTGGCGCGATAGACGATGGCGTCCAGGCGCGACTCCAGCAGGCCGATCAGGTGCTCCGGCGTATCGCCCTTGCGGCGGTTGGCCTCGTCATAGGTCTTGCGGAACTGCTTTTCCGAAATGTCGCCGTAGTGGCCCTTCAGCTTCTGCTTGGCGCGCAGCTGCAGACCGAAGTCCGAGAGCTTGCCCTTGCGGCGCTGGCCGTGCTGGCCGGGGCCATATTCGCGCTTGTTGACCGGGGACTTCGGACGGCCCCAGATGTTTTCGCCCATGCGGCGATCGATCTTGTACTTGGATGAAGCGCGCTTGCTCATCGCAT
>JAEWHN010000346.1 GCA_023387775.1 Pseudomonadota bacterium
GCCTGCAAAGCCCTGGACGGCATAGCCGCCGGCCTTGCCGCGCCATTCGCCGGAGGCAAGATAGCTTTCAAGCTCTTCGCGGCCCAGCCGCTTGAAACGCACCCGCGTTTCCACCAGCCGCTCGCGCTGCTTGCCATCCGGCGTAATCAGGCAGACACCAGAATAAACCCGATGCGTGCGGCCGGAAAGCAGCTTCAGGCAGTTGGAAGCCTCGTCGACATGCTCCGCCTTGGGCAGGATGCGGCGGCCCACCGCCACCACCGTATCGGCGGCCAGCACGAAGCCGCCGGCAAAATCCGGCTCGGTCTTCAGCGATGCGAATGCCTTGTTGGCTTTCGCCTTGGCCAGGCGCTTGGCCATCGAGCGCGGGTGTTCCGCACGCTGCGGCGTCTCGTCCACGTCGGCCGGCAGCAGCCGGTCCGGGTCGATGCCTGCCTGCTGCAGAAGCTCGATCCGGCGCGGCGAAGCCGAGGCTAGCACAAGCTTCTGAAGTGCGGTCATCGCAATCCCGTCGGCAGGAGCAAAACTGCCCGACCTATTTGAAACGATAGGTGATGCGGCCCTTGGTCAAGTCGTAGGGCGTCATTTCGACCAGGACCTTGTCGCCCGTCAGCACGCGGATGCGGTTCTTGCGCATGCGGCCGGCCGTGTGTGCGATGATCTCGTGTTCATTTTCGAGCTTCACGCGAAACATCGCATTCGGCAGCAGTTCCGTCACAGTGCCCGGGAACTCGAGGACTTCTTCCTTCGGCATTCTCTTCCTTTGCTTAGGATTGGATTTCCGGCATCGGCCCGGAATTTTCGCGGAACCTATATGATTATAGCCACTTTGTGAACACGCTTAATATACGTCCTTTTGGGGCGATGTCGCGAAGCGTGTGGCGATGCGCGCCTTCAGCCGTTCACGCACGTCTCGATAAGCGTCCAGTATGTGGTCGCGGCTGCCCGTCACCGTCGTTGGGTCGGCCGTCGGCCAGTACTCCACCTCCACCGCCATCGAGCGGGTCAGTTCCAGTGCTGCGTGGTGCGCCTCGGGCGCGAGCGTCACGATGAGGTCGAAATAGTCATCTTCCAGGTCTTCGATCGTGCGGGGCTCGCGGTCGGCAAGCGACAGGCCCTCTTCTGCAAGCACGGCGTCCACGAAGGGGTCGCGCTCGCCCACCCGCACCCCGGCCGAGGCGATGAAGGTGGAGGAAGGCAGCATCTTGCGCGCCAGAACCTCGGCCATGGGAGAGCGCACGACATTCATGCCGCACACGAACAGGATCGAACGTGGCTGGGAACCGCTCAGGACTAACCCCGCCAGTGCAAGACGCAGACAAGCGTGAAAACCCGCCGCGCCGTATCGAAATCGATGTCGATCTTGCCGGCCAGGCGGTCCTTCAGCGTCTGCGAGCCTTCGTTGTGCAGCCCCCGACGGCCCATGTCGATCGCCTCGATCTGGCTGGGGGACGCAGTACGGATCGCTTCGTAGTAGCTTTCGCAGACCATGAAATAGTCCTTCACGATCCGCCGGAACGGCGTGAGCGACAAGATGTGGGTCACCACCGGCTCGCCATCTTCGCGCGTCACTGCGAAGACCAGCTTCGAATCGATCAGCGAAAGCTTCAGCCGGTAGGGGCCCTTGCCCTCGTCGTTCACCGGCTGGAAGGAGTTTTCCTCGATCAGGTCGAAGATCGCCACCGCCCTCTCGTGCTCGATGTCAGGCGTCGAGCGGCCGATCGATTCGTCGAGCTCGACGTCGATCAGTCTTGAGAGCTGGCGGGCGGCGTCGCGCATTCCTCCACTCTACAGGTTCAGCCGGATCGCGACCGAGCGGCCATGCGCGTCGAGCCCTTCGGCCTTTGCCAGTGCAATCGCCGCCGGCGCCAAAGCCCTGAGCTGTTCGGGCCCCAGCTTCAAGATCGAGCTGCGCTTCATGAAGTCAAGCACGTTGAGGCCTGACGAGAAACGCGCAGAACGCGCGGTGGGCAGCACGTGGTTGGGGCCGCCCACATAATCGCCGATGACTTCGGGGGTGTGGCGCCCCAGGAACAGGGAGCCGGCGTTGCGGATCTTGGGCAGCATCGCCTCCGGATCGGCAATCGCCAGCTCGAGGTGCTCGGCGGCGATCCGGTTTGCCAGCGGCACGGCCTCTTCGAGGTCGTTCACCAAAATCATCGCGCCGAAGTCGCGCCAGCTCGCGGTGGCGGTTTCGGCCCGCGACAGCGATTCAAGCTGGCGGTGCACGGCCTTTTCCACCGCGGCGGCAAAGGCCGGGTCGTCGGTCACGAGGATCGACTGCGCGGCCGTGTCGTGCTCGGCCTGCGCCAGAAGATCGGCGGCAATCCAGTCGGGGTCGTTGTCGCCGTCCGCGATCACCAGCACCTCCGAGGGGCCGGCGATCATGTCGATGCCGACGATGCCGAACACCTGCCGCTTGGCGGCCGCGACATAGGCATTGCCTGGTCCGACGATCTTGGCCACCGGCCGGATCGTCTCGGTGCCATAGGCCAGCGCCGCCACGGCCTGCGCGCCGCCGACGCGGTAGATCTCCTCAATGCCGGCAAGGTCGGCCGCCACCAGCACCAGCGGATTGATGACACCATGCGAAGCCGGCACCACCATTGCGATGCGCTCCACGCCCGCCACCCGCGCCGGCATGGCGTTCATCAGCACCGAACTCGGATAGCTGGCGGTGCCGCCGGGCACGTAGAGGCCGACCGCCTCGATGGCGGTCCAGCGCGAGCCGAGTTCGACGCCGAGCGCGTCAACATAGCGGTCGTCGGCGGGGCGCTGCCGCTCGTGATAGGCGCGGATGCGGTCGCGCGCAAAGGTCAGCGCCTCGACCGTGGCCGGATCGGCATCACGATACGCCTGCTCGATCTCCTGCCGCGACACCGCGATGCCCAGCGCGTCGAGGTCGGCCTTGTCGAATTTGCGGGTGTAGTCGACCAGCGCCTTGTCGCCCTGCTCGCGCACGGTGGCGATGATCTCGCGCACCACGGCCTCCACGTCGGGCGAGGCTTCGCGCTTGGTGGTCAGGAATGCCGCGAAGCGCGTCTCGAAGTCGGGGTCGGAGGTGCGAAGCGTGATGGCCATTTGGATTTCGAAGAACTCTCAGATTTGGTGGATGGGGCGGGAACTGGCCTGCCACGCGCCGACGAGATCGGCAAGCCGCGCCTCGATGCACTCGACTTCCAGGGCGATGCTGCCGCCGCCCGAAAAGGCGAGTTCGATGGTGCCGGCCGGCTCTTCCTTACGGATAAAGCGTATGGCCAGCAGCGAAAGCACGGTTTCAGGCTTTTCGCGGTCGATGCCGGCGGATTTGACGGAGAGCACCCGGCCAAAGTCCAGCACGCTCTTGCGGCGCTGGAACTGGCGGCGGAAGAAGCCGGTGCGGGCCTCCCAGGCAAAGCGGTTCATGGGCAGCACGAAGCGGCGGGCGGCAGCCTCATATTTCAGCTCACCCACCTTCATCACGGCGTCCTGGACATGCGCCGAAACAATCTTCAGATCCTGCTCGTCAAGCGCGAGGAGTTTTAACTGGCCCATTTCCGCGTCAGCATCCATGCGAGGTGCATTGGCCATGTGTTATGCGGTCTTTGCAGGACACGCAACCAAAACACCCGCCTGTCGCGTGCAAGCGCCGGAAATGACCGGAGCGGCAGCCTCCGGTCTTTGGCAAACCCTAGGACGAAAGGCGCTCGATGATCGCGCCGCAGCCGGAGAGCTTCTCTTCCAGTCGCTCGAAGCCGCGGTCCAGGTGGTAGACCCGGTTGACCACGGTCTCACCCTCGGCGGCAAGCCCCGCGATCACCAGCGACACGGAGGCGCGAAGGTCGGTCGCCATCACCGGCGCGCCCTTCAGCCGAGCCACGCCCTCGACGATCGCGGTCTGCCCCGCCAGCGTGATGCGCGCGCCCAGACGGGCCAGTTCCTGCACATGCATGAAACGGTTCTCGAAGATCGTCTCGGTGATCTTGGACTTGCCCTTGGCCATGGTCATCAGGCCCATGAACTGCGCCTGCAGGTCGGTGGGGAAGCCCGGGAACGGTTCGGTGATCACATCGACGGGCTCGATGGCGATGCCATTGCGGCGCACGCGAATGCCGTTTTCCACGGCCGTGACCTCGGTGCCCGTCTGCCTGAGCACGTCCAGCGCGTTCTGGAGCAGGTCGATGCGGCCGCCTTCCAGCACCACGTCGCCGCCGGCCATCGCCACGGCCATGGCATAGGTGCCGGTCTCGATGCGGTCGGGGATGACCTGGTGGCGCGCGCCCGACAGCGCCTCCACGCCCTGGATGGTGATGGTGGAGGTGCCGGCACCGTCGATCCTGGCGCCCATGGCGATCAGGCATTCGGCTAGGTTAACCACCTCGGGCTCGCGCGCGGCGTTTTCCAGCACCGTTTCGCCGCGGGCCAGCGTGGCGGCCATCATCAGCACATGGGTGGCGCCCACCGAAACCTTGGGAAACACATAGCGATTTCCCTTGAGCCGGTTCTTCGCCCTGGCGAGGATATAGCCGTTCTCGACGTCGATCTCGGCGCCCAGCGCCTGCAGGCCGTCGATGAACAGGTCGACCGGGCGCGTGCCGATGGCGCAGCCGCCCGGCAGCGACACGCGGGCCTCGCCCATGCGCGCCAGCAGCGGCCCGATCACCCAGAAGCTCGCCCGCATCTTGGACACCAGCTCGTAGGGAGCGGTGGTGTCGACGATCTGGCGGGCGGTGAAATTGATGGTGCGCGAATAGCCTTCGTGCTGGCGCTCGCGCCGGCCGTTGACCGAATAGTCGACGCCATGATTGCCGAGGATGCGGATCAGCTGCTCCACGTCGGCCAGGTGCGGCACGTTCTCCAGCGTCAGCGTGTCGTCGGTCAGCAGCGATGCGATCATCAGCGGCAGAGCCGCGTTCTTGGCACCAGAGATGGGAATGCGGCCATTCAAATGATTGCCGCCGATGATTCTAATGCGATCCATGCGAATCATTTCTCCGGGGAAAACCCGGCTTTGTCTGAATTAACGTTCGGCCCGTCTAGACCATGCAGAAATGCCGTTCAAGAACGGCTGATTCGACCGGCTGGCCGGACCGTTTGCACTATTTTGCCTTTGCGTCGTCCGGCTTGCGCGCCGCCGCGATGCCTTCCGGCCTGCTATCTGCCTCGCCGGTGCGGCGTGCGCGGGCCTGCGCCTTGCGCTTCAGCAGATTTGCACGCAATTCCTCGGCCAGGCGCGCCTTCTTCTGGTCTTGGCTAGTGGCAGGCATCTTGGTGTCTTTTGCGGTCATTGCGGCCGGCCCGAACGAGTCCCCCTGTTCCAGGATGAGGAACGAACGCAATACATATCATTGTGGCTGCGGCGTGTCCGACGAAAAACATCGTGATTACCCTTCACACATAGCTTGCGCTCCGGGGAATCATGTGGCAGAAGGCCCGCGCAATCGGATGCTGCCGTAGCTCAGTGGTAGAGCACTCCCTTGGTAAGGGAGAGGTCGAGAGTTCAATCCTCTCTGGCAGCACCATTCTCCTCAACGAAGCTTTTCGAATTTTTTGCCCGACGGACTTTCCGCGTGCGAACCGGGCAGTCAGTCCAGCGGCACATCGATCGGATCACCGAGCAGGGCCGGGATTGCCGGTGCGTGGATTTTTGCGAATCGCGAGGGGTTACCGAGGAATCGGGTTCGTCGCCACGGCCTCGATTCGTGCTCGGCGGTGCTAACCGGCACAGAGATAGCGATGGTTTGCTGCGGACATACCCGCCCGCGAGTCAGGTTATCTGCGGCGAGCCGGCAGGTTTTCCCTGACTTCTGTTCAGACTGGCAGGGGACTAGGGTCGCTGGATGCGAAGTCTGCCCGGCGGTTCGTATCCCTCGGGCTGTGCCATTGAAGGATGCTTGGCATGATGAAGCTCTTCCTCGCCGCCACCGCGCTTTTCGCCATTACGGCCGTTGCTGACGCCGGCAATGGGAACGGGAACGGAAACGGCAATGGCAACGCCGGCTCCTTCAACGGCAACGGCAACGGCAACAACAACTGGGGCTGGGGCAGCGGCAACAATAACGGCAACAACAACCGCTGCTCGGGCAACGGCAACGGCTATGGCAACAATGGCGGCTCCAACCAGGGCAATGGCAACGGCAACAACAGCGAAGGGTGCTCGCCCTTTGGTGGCGACTATGGTGGGCTGTACCTCGACTACGACTATGACTACGATGACTGACGCAGTTCGTCGCTCCGGGCGCGGCCGGTGCATGGCGTAGCGCTGAGCCCTAGACGCTCCGCATCCTTATCCCTGTTCCTCTGATGGAGTGTCCGGCCCGCCGGGTGCTCCCAAAAGAAATCGGCCGGAGCATCTGCCCCGGCCGCCATTCATGTCTTGTCAGGCTGCCTCGTTGCGGCGTTGTTGCGAGGCGATCATCTGCGCGATCGGCTGCAGCACCAGGTCGCGCATATCGGCGCGCGCCAGCGCAAAGGCGACATTGGCCTGGATGAAGCCCTCCTTCGAGCCGCAATCGAAGGTGCGGCCGCGATAAGGGTGGGCATGGAAGGGCTGGCTTTCGCACAGCCGCCTCATGGCATCGGTCAG
>JAEWHN010000349.1 GCA_023387775.1 Pseudomonadota bacterium
AGCGAAACCTGCATCTTGCGCCGCATGTCGGTCTCGGACGAGAAATCGAGATTAACCTGGATGGTGCAGGTGCGGTACATCATGTCCAGGCCCTTGGTGCCGACCTTCGGCATGTAGGCGGTCATGATCTCATAGCGCGACTTGGGCATGCGCGGCGTTTCGGCAAGCGTCCATTTCGGGCTGCCGCCGAGGCCTAGGAAGCGGATGCCGAGCGGCTCGGCGATCTCGCGCAGCTGCGCCAGATGCGCGTTGCCCTCACGGCAGGTCTGGTGGATGGTTTCGACCGGCGCGCCGGAAAGCTCGAACTGGCCGCCCGGCTCCAGCGAGATCGCGCCCTGGCCGGTCGGCTCGATCAGGCCGATGATGCGGCCTTCGTCGAGGATAGGCTCCCAGCCCAGCGTGCGCTGCATGCCTTCGAGCAGGGCGCGGATGCCGCGGTCGCCGCCATAGGGAACCGGCGCGTTGCCGTCGACATAGAACGGGAACTTCTCATGTTCGGTGCCGATGCGCCACTTTTCGCGCGGCTTGTTGCCCTCCGCCAGATAGCTGACGAGCTCGTCCATGCCTTCGATCGGCCGAAAATCGGTGGTGTCGCGCGCCATAATCTACCTTCTCGCCGGCCCAAAAAACGTCGGCGCTTGATGGACGTAATTGCATGGCGCGATCAAGCGAAAAATCCTGACATCATCATCACACAAATTGCACCTGCCGGACGGTCCCGTCTACCAATCGCCGATGGTGGCCTGCACCAGCGCCAGCGCCGCCACGGCCGCCGTGTCGGCGCGCAGGATGCGGGGCCCGAGCGGGATCGCGGTGACGAAGGGCAGGGCGTAGAGCTGCTTGCGCTCGTCTTCCGAGAAGCCGCCTTCGGGGCCGATGATCAGGCCGAGCTTGCGCTCGGGGATAGCCTGTAGCATGGCGAGCGGGTTGTTGGTCTGCGCGCTCTCGTCGCAGAAGATCAGCCGCCGTTCCTTGTCCCAGCCGGCCAGCAGGGCCGAAAACTTCTGGGCCTCGCGCACCTCGGGCAAAGCGAGAATACCGCATTGCTCTGCCGCTTCCACGACATTTGCGCGCAGGCGCTCGATGCCGGGCTTGGCGATCTGCGTGTGCTGGGTGACCACCGGCTGCAGCACGCCAGCACCCATCTCGACGGCCTTCTGCACCAGATAGTCGAGCCGGCCCTGCTTCAGCGGCGCGAAGCAGTAGACGAGGTCGGGATGCGCCGGTTGCGGTCGCGTTTGCTCGACCGAGCGCAGCCGCACGGATTTCTTCGTCCTGGCCTCGATTCGCGCCAGCCATTCGCCGTCGCGGCCGTTGAACAGGAGGATCTCGGTGCCCTCGTTGAGGCGCAGCACGTGGCTGAGATAGTGGCTCTGTTCCGGGCTCGCCTCGATGGCGGCATCCGGGCCGAGATCCTGCGGCACATATAGCCGCTGCATTTTGTAATTGGCGCGCATGGGCGGATGAATGCGGGAGAGGGCGCTTGCGGTCAAGCCTCGATGCTTGGATGCCAGACCGGCCGGTAACCTGCGCGCAGCACGGCCAGCGTGGTCGGGGGCGTGAGCAGTGAGAGATCGTTTTCCGCACACTCTGCAATGCCGAGACCGGTGCCATAGCCTTCGAACGACCAGCGCCACAGCCTGCCGCGCTTGATTGCAAAGGCGTCGCCGCCTCGGGTCGTCATTGCCCCGTCGGGTAGCCCGAGCAGTTGCGATCGATCGAGCGGCGGGCGCGTTACGCCGGAGGCGAGGCGTTCGGCGTGCAACCGGGAATCGATATCGCGAACCTTTGGCTCGTCGATGCCGAACGCCCCGCCGAAGCGGGTGGCAAAATCCTTCGCCCGTTCCCGGCGGCAGAAGAAGCAGGGGCGATGGCCGGCGGCCAGTGCCGTCACCTCGTCGAGGAAGAACAGTTCGGTCCAGCCGGCGTGGCCGTTGGGTCCATTGCGGCCCATGACGTCGCGCCGTCGCCCGCGGAATGCGCAATCGCAGACCAGCCAAGCCTTCGTCGTCCAGCGCCGCTTGAGCAGAGTTCGCGTGTCGGGATCGTGGATCACGCCGCGGTTGCCGGTGAACAGGCCACGCGCTGGAACGGCCTGGATGTCGCCGAAGGGGTCGACACGGTTCTGCAGTGGCATATCCGATCTTTCTTTCAAGGCCGATGCTCCGCATGATAACGCTCGCAGCGGTTCTGTCATGCTGCGGGGGCTTTTTCATGCGGGTGCTGGTCGTCCAGAATTACGACAATACCGGCCTTGGGCAGGTCGGCGCCGCGCTGGCCGAGGCTAGCGCAGAGGTCGACATCCGCAGCGCGCATCTGGGCGACGCCTTGCCGGGAGATGCCGACGGACATGACGCGATAGTCGTGCTGGGCGGTGGGCAGAATGCGCTGGCCGATGATGAATATCCTTATATTCCTGCACTTCTCGACCTCATGCGAGATTTCGAGGCGAGGGATCGCTCGATGCTCGGCATCTGCCTGGGCAGCCAGCTCATGGCGCGTGCCTTCGGCGGAGAAAACCTGATCGGCACCGCGACCGAGTTCGGCTGGCGGCAGGTGGCGGCCACGGAAGAAGCGGCAGCGGACCCGGTGTTTGCAGCGCTGCCGAAGACCTTCTCGACCTTCCAATGGCATGACGACACCTTCACGCTGCCCGAACGTGCGGTGCATCTGGCCACCAACGGGGTGACGCGCAACCAGGCCTTCCGCATCGGGCGCGCGGCCTATGGTTTCCAGTTTCATTTCGAGGCGGATCAGGCTCTGGTGCGCGATTGGAATGCCAGCTTTTCCGAGTTGCTGCGCCAACGCCAGCCCGGCTGGCTCGAAGGCTTCGAGGACGAGGCGGCAAGGCACGGCAGCCAGGCCGACGAGGTGGGGCTGGCGCTGGCGCGCGGCTGGGTCGCCACGATCTGAAGCGCGCTCGCTTCTCGTCCGAAATCCCGGTCGATCACAATATTCGCTTGCCCGGCGACAAGGCTGGACCTCCGGCGGGCGGGCGCTATGTGTCAAAGTGGCATAAATGGCACGCCGCGAAACTTCCATGTGAAGGGGCGACTGTGCAACTGGCGCATGGGGCGCAAAGCGCATAGAAGGGCGCAAATTTCATCGAATGCGATGTGGTCATTCGCGGGCAACCCCTGCGGAATGCAACGCATTCGTAACAATTTTTCCGCAGATTAACGGGAAGCCGAAACCGAGATGACCGCCTTGAAAGCCGCGCTTCTGTCGTTCTCCATGCTCTCAGCAATCGTGATCTGTGGTCTTGGCATCTACGCCGCGGACGCCGCGAGCGACCACGCCGTGGTCGACGGC
>JAEWHN010000380.1 GCA_023387775.1 Pseudomonadota bacterium
GCGCTCATCAACGCCGAGGGCGAATGGGCGATCGGCCTGTGCGGCAAGGACGGCAACATGGTCTTCGCCGAAAAGGCCAAGAAGACCATGGTCGACCCCGACAGCAACATCGAGCGCGTGCTGGACCTCGGCTTCGTCGGCGAGCCGGTCGAGGTCGACCGCACGCTGCTCGACCTGCTGGCTCGCTCGGAGATGATCCCGGTGATCGCGCCGGTGGCGCCCGGCCGCGACGGCCACACCTACAACATCAACGCCGACACCTTCGCCGGCGCCATCGCCGGCGCGCTGGGTGCCTCGCGCCTGCTCTTCCTCACCGACGTTCCGGGCGTGCTGGACAAGGACAAGAACCTCATCGACGAACTGACCGTGGCCGAGGCCCGCGCCCTGATCAAGGACGGCACCATCTCGGGCGGAATGATCCCCAAGGTCGAGACCTGCATCGAGGCGATCGAGCGCGGCGTGGAAGGCGTGGTCATCCTCAACGGCAAGACCCCGCACTCCGTGCTGCTGGAGCTGTTCACCGAGCATGGCGCCGGAACGCTGATCGTTCCGTAAGAAGGAGAGGGGGAAAAATGCCGGTCGTCTTTCGCCACAAAGGCTTCCGGTTTTTCTTCTACTCAAACGAGGGCGATCCGAGAGAGCCGGCCCACATCCACGTGACCAAGGACGGCATCGACGCGAAGTTTTGGCTCAATCCAGTTGTTCTGATAGATTACAATGATGGATTTAACGCACGGACCTTGCGCGAATTGACGGAAGTCATCGAACGCCGGCGCGAAGAGATATTGAGGGCATGGGATGAGTTCTTCAGTGAGAGCCACTAGTGTCCGCTTCGATCAGGACAGCCTTTGGGTCGATCTTTCGGACGGCCGCACTCTTGGCGTGCCGCTCGCCTGGTTTCCCAAGCTTCTGCATGCCAGCATGAAGCAGCGTGAGCAGGTGGCCATCAGCACCCGCGGCTTGCATTGGGAAGAACTCGACGAAGACATTTCCATCGAAGGCTTGCTCATGGGGCGCGGCGACGGCACGCGGCCTTCGGCGAAAGTGGAAGCAGCTTGAACTAGCCCCGCAGATGCCGGAGCGGAACGTGCCCCGGCCCCTTGATGTTCTGCAGAACGAGCTGGGTGTGCACGTCGCGCACGCCCGGCAGGCGCATCAGCCGGTGCATGACGAAATCGTTGAGATCGTCCACGCTCGGCACCATCACGTGCAGCAGGAAGTCATATTCGCCGGTCATCGTCCAGCAGGCGGAAACCTCATCCATGCGCTGCACGGCGGCGGTAAAGCGCTCCGGCGAGTCGTCGCTATGGCTCACCAGTCGCACCTGGATGAACACCTCCACCATCAGCCCGACCGCGCGCCGGCTGATGGTCGCGGAAAACCCCTTGATTACTCCGGCCTGCTGCAGCGCGTCGAAGCGGCGGGCGCAGGGGGTGTTTGACAGGCCGATCTCCTGCGCCAGTTCCGAGATGGACTTGCGGCCGTCGCGCTGCAGGATTTCGAGCATCCTGATCTCGAATTCGTCGAACTGAGGCATTTTCACTCCGACAACACGTTCCAGGATCGCAACATACCTCAATTTGCCGCGCGAAACGATGGTTCAGGCAAAAAGCGCTCCACGATCGGCGGTATTCTTCGCAGCGTGGAGGATTTTGGCCATGAATATCAGCGTAGAAGCTTATGCCCGCGAATGTGTGGCTCAAGGACTGCGCGGCAACTACTCCGTCTGCCGCGCCGATTTCACCGTGCAGCAGGACTATGCCTTCAGCGACAGCGACCAGGAGGTGTGGCGCATATTGTGCGACCGCCAGACCGGCCTGACGAGGCGGCTTGCGCACCACTCCTATCTCGACGGCGTGGAAGCGCTGGGGCTGCTCGAGCGTATCCCGGATATTGACGAGGTCAGCGGCAAGCTGCGCAAGCTCACCGGCTGGGAGCTCGTCGCCGTGCCGGGGCTGATCCCGGCTGAACCCTTTTTCGTGCACCTGACAAACCGGCGTTTCCCGGTCACCAACTGGCTGCGCAGGCGCGAGGAGCTCGACTACATCGTCGAGCCCGACATGTTCCACGATTTCTTCGGCCATGTGCCGGCGCTGACCCAGCCGGCTTTCGCCGATTTCATGCAGCAGTACGGCGAAAGGGCCAGTGGCGCGATTGAGCTCGGCGGCCACGACATGATTTCGCGGCTGTACTGGTACACGGCCGAATTCAGCCTCATCCAGGAGCCGGGCCAGCCGCTCAAGGCCTTCGGCGCCGGCTTGATGTCATCGTTCAGCGAGCTGCAGTTTGCCGTGGAAAGCCCGGATGCGCACCGCGTGCCCTTCGACCTGGAGACGGTGATGCGCACCAGCTACGAGATCGACAAGTTCCAGCGCGCCTATTTCGTGCTACCGTCTTTCGAAGCGTTGCGCGATGCGTTCCTGCATGCCGACCTTGCCGAGCTTATCGCGCGACGCAAGGACGAGGCGCCGCTGGACCCTGCCATGGTTTGAAGTCCGCCCAGCGCAGGCGGCGGCTTCAAGGCACCGAGGCGCTTTTTCGTGCGACAGTTTTCGTCGGTAGAACCGGCTGGGCGCAGGGGCGAGACGAAGTGCCGCCAAGAAAAGCGTTTCGAAGCTCGCTTTCGCCTGCGCAAAGGCGTAAGAGCAGGCCATGCAAAATGATCGCTTTGAAGTTCCGCTCACCGTAAAACTCGGTGAGACGGGAAATCACCAAATCCTGAAGACTGCCCAGGAAGCTTCGGATTTTCTACTCAATAACTGGCCGGGAAAAAGAAGTCCCAAGCATCGCGCCGCACTTCAGGCCTGCCACGACGCCATGGCCGGCAACAAGCCGGTCATGGCAGCCAGGCGCGCCTTCATCGCTGCGGCCCGCGAGGCCGACGTGCTGATCAGCGACAAGGCGCCGGGGTAGTCCGGCTAGGAGCCCTTCTTGGGCGCGCGCTTCACCGGAGCGGGGTTCTTCGCCGCTTCTGCGCGCTCCGCCTCTTCCTTCTCCTGCCGAAGTGCCCGCAGCCGGGCGGTCTTCTTTTCTCGAGCCGCCTGCTCGGCGTTCATGATCTGGCGCGCTGCCGCGTCCGTCCTGTCCAATTTCTGTTCGGCCGCGAGAGGCTTCATTTCATACTCCTGACTTGATCTATGCAAAGCTCCCGCCCCGCCGCTGGGCGGTGCGGAGCTCCTATTCCTGCTTGGTCTCCTGTTCGTTCACCTCGTCCGGCTTGCTCGCGGACTTGCTTGCCTTGGCATTGGCCTTTTCGGCCTTCTTGGCGGCCTTGATACGGTCGCGGTCTCTGCGCTCCTGGCCATAGTTCGGCTTTTTCGCCATCGTGTTGCGGGTCCTTTCGGGATGAGCCAGGGTCCGCGTCATTGCGTTCCATCGCTGGCGGAGAACCATACCACCGATATAGGTGTTGAGGTCGGAAAAACCAAAAGTTGTACCACGATGCATGGCCGATGATGCGCCTTGCCAGGCCGAAACGCCAGCGGTGGAAAGGTTTTGCCGGCCGATTGCCGGGTTTCGGAAATTCGAATACCGTCGCGCGGATGACAAGACGCGGGGCGGGGCTGTGCCCGGACCCGATAGCCAGGGTGGTGGACGATGCAGAACGACAAGAATGCGACGAAATTTGCCGGCGTTTCGCGCCGCTCGGTGCTGAAGGCCGCGGGCGCTGGCGCAGCACTTGCCACGGTGGCGGGCTTCCCGGCGCGCCTGTTTGCCGACGAACCGCTCAAGGTCGCTGCCGTTTACACCGTGCCGGTCGAGCAGCAGTGGGTCAGCCGCATCCACAAGGCAGCCAACGCCGCGAAGGACCGCGGCGAGATCGAGTACGTCTATTCCGAAAACACCTCCAACAACGACTATGAGCGCGTGATGCGCGAATATTGCGAGGCCGGCTACAAGCTGATCCTCGGCGAGGTGTTCGGTGTCGAGGATGCTGCCCGCGCGGTCGCCAACGACTATCCGGACGTCGCATTCCTGATGGGCTCCAGCTTCAAGCCCGACGAAGCCGTCTCGAACTTCTCGCCCTTCGACAACTACATCCAGGATGCCTCCTACCTCACCGGCATCATCGCCGGCGCCATGACCAAGTCGAAGAACATCGGCATGGTCGGCGGCTACCCGATCCCCGAGGTCAACCGGCTGATGAACGCCTTCATGGCCGGCGTGAAGGAAAGCGCGCCCGACGCCAAGTTCCAGGTCGCCTTCATCGGCTCCTGGTTCGACCCGCCCAAGGCCAAGGAAACCGCCTTCGCCCAGATCGACGGCGGCGCCGACCTGCTCTATGCCGAGCGCTTCGGCGTTTCCGACGCTGCCAAGGAGCGCAATGTCCTGGCCGTGGGCAACGTCATCGACACCCAGGCGGACTATCCCGAAACGGTCGTGGCTTCGGCGCTGTGGCACTTCGAGCCGACGCTGGACAAGGCCATCGCCGAGGTGAAGGCCGGAACCTTCAAGGCCGCCGACTACGGCGTCTATTCCTTCATGAAGAACGGCGGCTGCTCGCTGGCGCCGCTCGGCACCTTCGAGGGCAAGGTGCCGGCCGAGGTCATGGCAAAGGTCGCCGAGAAGGAAAAGGCGATCAAGGACGGCTCCTTCACTGTTGAAATCGACGATTCCGAGCCGAAATCCAACTGACAACGGCTTTACCTTTTCGCTGCTTGCAGCGAAAAGGTGGCCTCAAGCTCGCATGAAAGACAGTGCGCGGTCGGGGCGGTAACGCCTCGGTTGCGCTGACGCGTGTGCACGCGGAGTGGAGAGCGCAGGTGGCGGTGGGGCAGGCGCCCTGCCAGGATTGAGGGATTGGTGATTTGGCGGCGTCGCCCGGTGTCGAAGATCGTGCACTACCACAGGCGGAAATCGTCCTGCGCCTCGATGGCATCACCAAGCGGTTCGGGCCGCTGGTGGCCAACAATGCCATTTCCTTTTCGCTGAAGCGCGGCGAGGTCATCGCGCTGCTGGGCGAAAACGGCGCCGGCAAGACCACGCTGATGAACATACTGTTCGGCCATTACGTGGCCGACGAGGGCACGGTGGAAGCCTTCGGCAAGCCGCTGCCGCCGGGCGATCCGCGTGCGGCGCTGGATGCCGGCATCGGCATGGTGCACCAGCATTTCACGCTGGCCGAGAACATGACCGTGCTGGAGAACATCGCGCTCGGCACGCAGAGCCCTTGGAGCTTGAGGCTCGACCGGGCCGCCGCGCGGCGGCGCATCGAAAAGCTCTCGGCCGATTTCGGCCTTTCCGTGCATCCCGACGCGACCGTTGCCACCCTTTCGGTGGGCGAGCGCCAGCGCATCGAAATCCTCAAGGCGCTCTATCGCGACGCGCGCATCCTCATCCTCGACGAGCCGACGGCGGTTCTGACGCCGGCCGAGACCGACGCGCTGTTCCGCACGCTGAAGCTCCTGGTGGCGCAGGGCCTGTCCATCATCTTCATCTCGCACAAGCTCAACGAG
>JAEWHN010000004.1 GCA_023387775.1 Pseudomonadota bacterium
GCGCGTCACGCTTTGGAACGGCCAGAATGCCTGGCTGATTACTCGCTGGCAGGACGTGCGCGAGGTGCTGGCCAACAACACCTTCAGCGCCGACCCGGACAAGCCCGGCTATCCGACAACCTCGCCCGCCCGGGGCGCAGAGCTGAAGGCCCGCAAGACCTTCATTAACATGGACCCTCCGGAACACACCCGCCTGCGCCGCATGCTGACGCGCGAATTCATGGTCAAGCGTATCGGCCAGCTGCGGCCCATGATCGAAGAACTGCTGCAGGAGTTGCTTGACGACCTCGAAAACAAGGGCCCGGGCGCCGATCTCGTCGCACTGGTCTCCAAGCCGCTGCCAGCCAATGTAATCTCGACCATGCTGGGTGTTCCGCAATCCGACTTCGCTCGCCTCGGCTATCTGAGCGCGCTTCGCAACGATCACAGGTCCAAGCCCGAGGACATCAAGGCTGCTGCCGAGGAGATGGTCGGTCGCCTGAGCGAGATCATAGAAGAGAAGACCCCGAACTCGGCTGCCGGCGAGGACCTCCTGAGCCGCCTGATCGAAGAACAGATCAGGCCCGGCGAACTTTCTGTGATGGAGGCCGCGCGCCTTTCGGCATTGCTCTACATCGCCGGCCACGAGACCACGACCAACCAAATTGGCCTTGGGATGCTCACGCTCTTCCGAAATCCCCATCAACTCGCCAAGCTCAAGGCCAACCCCGAACTTGTCGGGCCCGCAGTGGAGGAGATGCTGCGTTACGTGACGCTGACCCACCTCAATTCCGCCCGCGTGGCGACTGCGGATGCGGTCGTCGCGGGCCGGCTCATCCGTGCCGGCGAGCCGGTCTATCCGAACCTCGCCGCAGCGAACTACGATCCCGACGTTTTCAAATGTCCGCATGACTTCGACATCGGTCGGGCCGAAAATCCGCACATGGCCTTTGCTTATGGCGTACACCAATGCCTCGGACAACCGTTGGCGCGGCTCGAGCTAATGGTGTTCTTCTCGGAAATCTTCAAGCGCTTTCCGACCATGGAACTGGCTGTTTCCGAGGAGCAGATCCGCTTCGTGACGGAAGCGCAGACCCTCAGCGTCGTAGAGCTTCCGGTGAGGTGGTGACATTGCAGGAAAGGACGGGCGCCCGGTAAGGGCCTCGTCAAGCCACGCGTCAGGACAGGACGTTCGTTGACCCCGCCGTTGGCGCATGGATGTGCTCGTCAGGCGGCCAGTCGGCGACGCGCTGTTCAAGCCCGTTCCTCGGCAGCGCGCGCTTCCTCCATTTCTGCCAGAATCTGCTGGTGCCGGTTCGGCGGCAACGAAATGGGGATCGAAGTGAGGAAAGGAACCTGCTTTGGGAAGTTCCCCAGCAAAACCAAGAGATTGCGAGGCCGCAATGGCGGAGAGGGAGGGATTCGAACCCCCGATGCCCTTGCGAGCATGCCGCATTTCGAGTGCGGTGCATTCAACCACTCTGCCACCTCTCCGCGTCGTGGTTGGCCAGCTTGCTGGCGCGGCGCACTAGATAACGAGTCGCGATCGATCGCACAAGGCCTCCCGTGCACTTATTTGTGGCTTACCTTGACTTGCCCCGATCGTTCGGTTACACGCGCACAGTTCCGCCATGGGCCCTGCCCGGCGTGGGACGTATATGAACCCCGCAGACTGACAAAAAGACGGCTCGAACGCGTAGAGCGTTCCTTGAAGCCGGACCGAACAGCGAAAGGCAAAAAATGTTCGCAGTCATCAAAACGGGTGGCAAGCAGTATCGCGTTGCCGCCAATGACGTCATCACCGTCGGCAAGATCGCCGGCAATGCTGGCGACATCATCGAAATCACCGAAGTCCTCGCCGTGGGCGAGGGCGAGAACGCCTCGATCGGCGCGCCCTTCGTTGAAGGCGCTACCGTGGCCGTGGAAGTGGTCGAGCAGGGCCGCGCCGCCACCGTCATCGCGTTCAAGAAGCGTCGCCGCCAGAATTCGCGTCGCAAGCGCGGCCACCGTCAGCACGAGACCGTCATCCGGATTTCGGAAATCCTGACGGGTGGCGCCAAGCCGACGAAGAAGGCTGCCGCCACGACGGAAGCCGCCGAGAAGCCCGCCAAGAAGGCCGCGCCGAAGAAGGCTGCAGCCGCGGCGGAAAACGAGTAAGTTCGAGGACTGAAGGAGTAGACCAATGGCACATAAGAAAGCTGGCGGTTCGTCGCGCAACGGTCGCGATTCGGAATCCAAGCGCCTCGGCGTGAAGAAGTTCGGCGGCGAAGCCGTCATTCCGGGCAACATCATCATCCGCCAACGCGGCACCAAGTGGCATCCGGGCGCCAATGTCGGCATGGGCACCGACCACACCCTCTTTGCGCTCGAAGCCGGTGCAGTTGCTTTCCGCAAGAAAGCCAACGGCCGAACCTACGTATCGGTGAATCCGTTTACCGAAGCCGCGGAATAGCCGGATCCGCACCACAACACCGGCGCCCCATCTCGGGACCGGTGTCTGGTAGAATCCAGAAAAAGGATCAGGGGAGATGGGTTGCCAGCTCCCCTTTTTCTTTGTCTGGAGGAATATTGGACATGGTTGCCGAAGCGGAAGACTTCGAAGACGAAAGTCTGAGCATAGATTGCCCGGTGCTGGTCACCGAACGGCTGGTGCTGCGCCCGCCGCATGAAGACGACACCGCCGAACTGATCGCGCTGGCAAACAATCCGCGCGTGGCCGAGATGCTGTCGCGGATGCCCTATCCATACGGCGAGGCCGAGGCCCGTTCCTTCCTCAACAGTTCCGCGCAGCCCCGCAGCACCGGCGCAGTCTATGCGGTCACACTCGCGGAAACGGGCGCCTTTGTCGGCTGTGCGGGGCTGAACGCCACCGATCGCGGATTGGAGCTCGGGTACTGGATCGGCGAACCCTACTGGCGGCGTGGTTATGCGACCGAGGCCGCGCATGCGCTGGTCGATCTGGCCTTCCGGGCCACGACCATCAATGTGCTGCACGTATCCTGCCGGGTCATCAATCCGGCCTCGCGGCGCGTCATTCACAAGTGCGGCTTCCAGTATGCCGGCCAGGGCATGCTGAACTCCATCGTCGCTGGCAGGGTGCCGGTGGAGCGCTATCGCCTCGACCGCAAGGCATGGGTGAGCCTCAGGACATGGGCGCGACTTTGAGCGAACACTTACGCCAAGTATCGACGCCGGCCACGGCGCTCATGCATATGAAGGAAGACGAGCGGCCGGCCCGCCGCCCGCTCACTCCAGCTCGAACCAGACCGGCAGATGATCCGAGCCGGTTGCGGATACGTCGATCCAGCTTCGCCTGACGCGGGCTGAAAGGCTTGCATGGACGAAGGCGAAATCGATGAGGCGGTTCTGTTCCGGCTTATCAACATCGATCCAGCTTATCGCGCCTTCTTGCGCGCCGCCGGTGAGCGAAAAGACGTCGACGGGATGGTGGGCCACGATCTGGCGGCCCTCGGCATGGTCGGCCTCTCCGGCCATCAAGGTGTATTCGGGCGATCCCTGCACCATGTTGAAATCGCCCATCAGAACGAATTCTTCCGGACACGGCAGCTCGGGAAATCCGTATTCGGCCGAGCCGGTGATGGCGCCGCCCTCCATCGGATAGGCATAGACGCGCTCCTTCAGGTGGCGGATCTGGGCCGAGCGCTCCTCGTGATTGACGTGATCGAGATGCACCGAATAGACGCGCAACGGGCCGGACGGGGCCATGACCAGCGCCTCCAGCGCCGAGCGCTGCAAATTGCCGCGATTGAACCGGCGCGTGCGAGGCAAAAGCAGGTTGCGCGAGGCTGCAATCGGCCAGCGCGACAATACCATGTTGCCGAACTGGAGGCGCTTGTTGACCGGCCGGCCGTCTCCGTCGCGCAGGCCGAAATCGATATCCATGGCCGGGCCGTAGACGTGAAACATTTCCGGCAGCAAGTCGGCGAGACCGGCCACCAGGTCGGCGCCGCCATTGCGCGGGAAATTGCGCGTCACCTCCTGCAGCGCGATTATGTCGGCGCCTTGCAGGCTGGCCGCAATGCGCCCTAGATCGTAATTGCCGTCGCGGCCGATGCCATACTGGATGTTGTATGTGACAAGTTTCATGCCCATCTCTCACCCTCTCCGATTGCGCGAAGCCTCAAACCTGCACTCGCCCTCGTGCGTTCTTTGCGCTAGAGCAGTCCCACACATTAGATAGCAGCGAAAATCTTGTTCCGATGAAATTCCTCGACCAGGCCAAAGTCTATATCCGCTCCGGCGACGGGGGCGCCGGCTCCGTCTCGTTCCGCCGGGAAAAATTCATCGAGTTCGGCGGGCCGGACGGCGGCGATGGCGGTCGCGGCGGCGATGTCTGGATCGAGGCGGTCGACGGGCTGAACACGCTGATCGACTATCGCTACCAGCAGCATTTCCGCGCCAAGACCGGTGTGCACGGCATGGGCCGCAACCGCACCGGCGCCAAGGGCGCGGATGTGGTGATGAAGGTGCCGGTCGGCACGCAGGCCTATGAAGAAGACAATGAGACGCTGATCTGCGACCTCACCGAAGTGGGCCAGCGCTTCCGCCTGGCGGCGGGCGGCAATGGCGGCTTCGGCAACCAGCATTTCAAGACCTCGACCAACCAGGCCCCGCGCCGGGCCAATCCCGGCCTGCCCGGCGAGGAG
>JAEWHN010000309.1 GCA_023387775.1 Pseudomonadota bacterium
CGGCGCACGACGGGATGAAAGGCTGCGGCATCCCTGCAAAGCCGTCTCCAGCAACCTTGAACAAGTTGAGATCAAGGTACCCGGGCAAGCCATCAACGCCCGCGATTGGCGCCGGCCGCCTCACCTCGTCATCCTCGGGCCGGAGCACGAGCGAGCGAAGGGCGAAGGTCCCGGGGACCCATGCCGGTCGGCCAAAGCTGCCGCAGCTGTCCAAAAAGAGCATGTTGCATCGTATTGCGTGGATGAATTCGGCGACCGACCAGCGCCAACTTTTTGAAATCATTAGCCCCGAAAGAAAACCGCAATCCCGTTTATCCCGTATCTCCAGCCCATTCCATAATCCTCGCATCGGCCTCACGGGACCACGGGTCATGAACCGGATGCACGTGGAGGCAGGCGATGTCCGGGCTGGTGGCCCTACGGTGGCGTCACTGGGTGATGAGCCCCCAAGCCCGGCCCTTGGCGGCGGCTGGCCACGCGAATGTGGAGGCGACTGAGCGGGAGCAAGAGCATCGAACGGCGGTCGAAGGGCCGCAAGATTTACCTAAACGAGCGTGTCCGACGACCGCCCGTCTTCCCATCCTGAGCTTGTCGAAGGATGAAATGGCCAGGCGCAAAACCGGGCGTGGCGACGATGAAGCGCGCCAGCACCCCCGACAGGCCTCCGCACGCACTATTGGCATTGCCCGCGCGAGCGGCTAACTCGACAGCATCGATGCACCGCATTGATTCCGATGGTCCGCCCGGGGGTCGGGGGCGGCTGGACCTTGCATTTTCGTTGCCGGAAACCCGGCGCACGACGCGAGGAAAGGAGACCCCGATGACGACAGCCAGCCACTACAACGACGTGCCCGCGAACGAGATCGATCGCCTGGCGGCTGTCAGGGCGCTGATGCCCTCCCAGTTGCAATCACCCAGAACTCGACGCGCTGACCACCCTTGCCAGAATGGTCTTCCAGACCCCTGTGGCAGCCGTCACCATCATCGACGAGGATTGGCAGCACGTTGCGGCCAGCGCCGGGCTGCAAGTGGTCGGATGCTCGCGCGAGCAATCGATGTGCACCCATGTCGTACGGACAGGACACTGCTTCGTGGTGCCTGATCTGACGGAAGACGAAACATTTCGGACCCTGCCCTATGTCGAAGGCGATCCGCAGTTTCGCTTCTACGCCGGAACGCCGCTCGAGCTCGAGCCGGGACTGATCGTCGGCGCTCTGTGCGTGCTGGATACCGCGCCCCGGCAGTTGAGCGCCAAGGAGATCGAAACGCTTCGCCATTTCGGGACGGTCGCCGGAGCGCTTCTGCGTCTCCAGCGCTCCAACATCGTGCTCGGGCTTGAGGAAACCGCCCTGAAGACCGCTGCGATGACGGACCCGCTCACCGGGTTCTACAATCGCCAGGCGATTACATCCATCGTGGACGGCGCCATCGCTGCGGCGATTGCGGAACACAAGGAAATCGGCGTCCTCTACATGGACCTCGACGGCTTCAAGAAGATCAATGACCAGCACGGTCATGCGGTGGGAGACGCGGTACTCGTCGAAGCCGCGCGGCGCATCCGCTCGGTGATACGTGCGGAAGACACGCCAATCCGCCTCGGCGGCGACGAATTCGCGCTCTTTCTGAACGCGCCTTCGGGCGTGCGCGTGCTGGAATCGGTGGCCGAGCGCCTGATCGAGGCTTTCCGGGAGCAGTTCGAAATCGAAGGCAAGACGATCCAGGCACGCGCCAGCATCGGGGTTGCGGTCGCTCCTCGCGACGCCGTCTCGCGCGAGGAGCTTACCCGCAAGGTGGACACCGCGCTCTACGTTGCAAAGGCGCGCGGACGCGACCGCTACGTCGTCTTCGACAAGACGATGTCGAACGTGATTTGAGACGGCAGGCGTTCGCCTCGCCCGTTTTCCTAGTAGGTCGTGCGCCGCTCTTCCGAAGGCGGCCTGCCGAACTGCAGCCGGTAGCTCTGGGCGAAGTAGGAATGCGAGGTGAAGCCGGTGGCGACCGCCACGTCGAGGATCGGCATATTGGTCTGGCGCAGCAGCTCGCGCGCCCGCTCAAGCCTCAGCCGCATATAGTAACGCCCCGGCGTGACATTGAGGTGGCGCAGGAACAGCCGCTCTACCTGGCGCACTGAAAGCCCGGCCATCCTGGCAAGCTCGAGCGCCGAAAACGGCTCGTCGAGATTGTCGGCCATGAGCTCGACGATCTTGCGCAGCTTCTCCGACTTGCCGGTCAGGTCGCGCTCCGGCCCGATGCGCTGGCGGTCGGTGGCCGAGCGGATGCGTTCGTGCTGGAACTGGTTGGCAACGCCGTTGGCGATGTGGGGGCCCAGATCGCCGCGCACGATCTCCAGCATGAGGTCGATCGATGTGGTGCCGCCGGCGCAGGTGTAGCGCTTGCGGTCGATCTCGAAGACATTACCGGTGCACTGAATCTCGGGAAAGCGCTCGCTGAAGCCGGCGCGGTTTTCCCAATGGATGGTGCAGCGATATCCGTCGAGCTGGCCGGCTTCGCCCAGCAGGTAAGAGCCGGCCGAGAGTGCGCCGAGCGCCCCGCCGCGCCGACCCCAGCCGCGCAGGGCGGCCAGCACCTTGCTCTTGCCCGGAAATTCGGTGGTGAGCCCCACGCAGACGAACAGGATGTCCACCTGCGGCAGGTCGGCCACGCTGTAGCCGACCTTCAGCGCCAGGCCATTGGAGGCGGTGACCGCCTCGCCATCGGCCGAGACGGTGGTCCAGCCGTAAAAATCGCGGCCGAGAAGCCGGTTTGCCGAGCGCACCGTGTCGATGGCCGCGGCCAGCGAAAACATCGGGAACTTGTCGACCAGCAGGAACGCGAATTGCCGGCCCCCTTGCGCACCGTCGGGCAAGAGCTGCATCTCCACCGGAACGGGCTGCGGCGAGGCCGGCATGGCTGATGCGGCCAGTGGTCAGAAGGCCGGCGGTTCGACGCCGGCGGAGCGGCTCGCCGAAACCAGCGTGTTTGCCATCAGCATGGCGATGGTCATCGGGCCGACGCCGCCCGGAACCGGGGTGATGGCACCCGCCGCCTTGTGCGCGCTGTCGAAATCGACGTCGCCCACCAGCCGCGACTTGCCTTCGCCCTTCTCGGGCGCGGGGATGCGGTTGATGCCCACGTCGATGACCGTAGCGCCGGGCTTGGCCCAGTCGCCCTTGATCATTTCCGGACGACCGACGGCAGCGACGAGGATGTCGGCGGTGCGGGCGAGCGCGGGCAGATCCTTGGTGCGGCTGTGCGCGACAGTGACGGTGCAGTTGGCGGCCAGAAGCAGGTTGGCCATGGGCTTGCCGACGATGTTGGAGCGGCCGACGACGACTGCGTTGAGGCCCGACAGGTCCTTGCCGCGCACGCGCTCGATGAGCAGCATGGACCCGGCCGGCGTGCAGGGCACGAAGGCGCTGTCGATCTCGCCGGTGCCGAGCTTGCCGACATTGACGAAGCTGAAGCCGTCGACGTCCTTCTGCGGCGCGATGGCCTGGATCACCTTGCCTGAATCGATGTGGTCGGGCAGCGGCAGCTGCACCAGAATGCCGTGGATGGTCGGGTCGGTGTTCAGGTCGCCGATGAGCTTGAGCAGAGCGGCCTCGCTGGTCTCGGCCGGCAGCGTGTGCTGGACCGAGAGGAAGCCGCATTCCTTGGCCTTCTTGCCCTTGGAGGAGACATAGACCTGGCTTGCCGGATCCTCGCCGACGATGACAACGGCCAGCCCGGGCTGGACGCCGTGTTTTTCCGCAAGCTCGGCCGTGAAACGCTTCACCGTTTCCACGACATCTTCGGCTACGATCTTCCCGTCAATAATTTCAGTCATGTCTCTTCCCTGGCGCAAGCACTGTGTGGAAAGGCATAGTCACGAAAAATCCGCGACGCAATCCCGTCGTTGCGCCGTTGCAGGACGCAAAGCCACAATTGGCCTTGCAGAACCCTCAGAAATATCGGCGTCGGGTACGTGCCTCTGCAAGCCCCTCCACCCGGTGGCGGAAGTCGCGCAGGCTGGCGCGGATTTCGTCGATCGACGGTTCGGTGGCTGACAGGCGGTTGACGGGCGCAGCCGGGGCGGCCGGTTGTGGAACATCGCCATGCGTCGCCGGCGCGGCTGACCCTGTGGATGCGATTTCCTGCGCGCTTATGGGCTCATGGTACGGCGCAAAGACGTGCGCCGAGTGCTCGACGCGCTGCGGCACGGCCCGGAGCAGCGGCTGGGCACGGTCGGCGCTGCCCTCCGGCCGGCGCGGATGCCCGCCCCCGGGTTCGGTGGGATCGTCTTCAGGCCCGGTTGTCGCAGCGGGCGGCGTCACAGGCCGCACGGCCGGACCGCGGCGGCGGCGATTTGCGGTTTCGCGCAGGCTTTCATAGGCGCCGCGCATTCCGCCCAGACCCACCCCACCGAGAAAGCCGAGCACGGTGCCCAGCACCGCGATGGTGGAGCGCGACGGGCCGGTTGCCCTCAGCGGCGGATAGGCGACCGAAATCACGCTCATATTGGCGGTATTGATGTCGCGCTGCTCGCCGGTTTCGCGGGCGCGCAGCAGGAAGGCCTCATAGACCGCCCGCTTGGCGGCGGCCTCGCGCTCCAGCTCGCGCAAAGCCACCATGTCGCGATTGACGCCGCCCTGACGGACCTTGAGCTGCGCCAGGCGCGACGAAAGCTCCTGCTCGAGCTGCTGCGAGCGGGTGAGTTCGGTCTGGGCGGCGGCGGCTATGCGGCGCAGTTCGGCGCTGATCTGCTCGCGCGCGCCGGCAAGCTGGGCATCGACCGCCTGGCGCTGCGGATGGAGCGGACCAAGCTTGACAGCCAGTCGGTCGGACTCGCTCTTCGTCGCCGCGTATTGGGCGCGCAGCTCGGTCATTGTCGGAGAGGCCAGCGCCTCCGGCAGCTCGCCGCCGACAACGGCCCCGACATTAGCCGACCCTGCCGAGGCGGCCTTGGCCTTCAGCTCCAGCGTGCGGGCGCGCGCAATGGAAAGCTGGTCGTTGAGCCTCACCAGCTCGTCGTCGGTTATGAGCCGGCCCTGCGGGTTGATGATGTCGTGCTCGGCCTTGAAGGCCTCGACGTCGCGCTCGGCGGCCTCGACGCCGTCGCGCAGTTCGGAAAGGCGTGCGGTAAGCTCTTCCGTGGCCCGGGTCGCGGTGTCGGACTGGAGCTCGCCATAGGTCTTGAGGAACACGTCCGCCATGGTGTTGGCGATCAGGGCCGACTTCTCGCCGTCCAGCGTCTTCACGGCGATCACCACCACGAAGGTCTTGCCGCCGCGCTCGACCGAAAGGCTTTCGGCCAGATTGTCGATCGCGAGCGCGCGCCGCCTACCTGCATCGTCCGCGGCATTGGCACCCGACAGCGCCGAGCGAATGCCGGAAAGAAGCCCGCGACTGCCGCCCTGCCCGTTGAATTCGGGGTCTTCATCGAGATGCAGCGTGTCGACGACCCGGTTCAGCACCGTGCCGGAGGTGATGACGCGGACCTGGTTCTCCACAATGGCGAGCGTGGCCTCATTGGAGAATCCGGCCTGGGTGAGGTCGCGGTCGACGAGCTTGAGGTCGCGCGGGTCGATCAGCAATTCGGCCGCCGCGATGTATTTCTTGGGCGTCGAGACGGCGACCGCAACGCCCAGAAGCGCGCCCAGCACGGTGCAGAGCGCAATGAGGCTCCACGAACGGCCGATGCCGCCGATCACCTTCATTGGATCGATCAGGGGCTTCCAATGGCGGTCGTCATCGGATTCGACCGTTTCGAAAACATCTTCCGAGCCCATGCCGGAAACGGCATCCGCCGACTGGGCACTGGCGTCTTCCTTTGTGGCGGGTTGCAGCCCTGCCCTGCCGAGCCTGAAGCGCGACAGCCAGCCGGAAAGCCTGCCGCCCGGATCGGTGGAGGCGCTGGCCACCGGCGACTGCGCTAGGGCGTCCCTGGCCACAGCGTCCATTGCGGCGGCATCCATAGCCGCCAGAGCCTCGCGTCGAATCCGTTCTTCGCGGCGCGAACGTGCAGCGCGATGGCGCTCCAGCGCGCCTTCAACATCGTCATTGTCGCGGGCCAGCGCCAGAAGCGAGCCAGTGCCAAGCGGAGCGTGGTCGCCCTCGTCGCGCGCATAGGCAAGAAGCGACAGCTTCAGGTCGGCGCGATTTTCGGTTTCTGACATTCTGGCGCGGCTTTTCGAACGGGGAAACTGCGGCTAATGCGCGATGCCACGCTAAGCACTCATGGAAAACAAACCGTTAATGGCCTTCGGGCCGCGCATTCTTGATGCGACGCGCCCACCACTCCGCAGCGCCCCCGCACGCCCGGAACCGCGCATTAAGCTTTCGCTGCTAGCGTCGGCGACGACACCATGACCCAGGCCACCAACACCCAAACCGGGCTCCTCGGCGCCCGCCTTTCCGCCTTCCTTTCGGAACGGCGCGGCCTGATACGCGACTATTTCTCGGCCGTGAGCGGCGCGGGCGGGCGACTGGTGTTTTCGCTCGTCTATTTCGTGGCGCTGGCCAACGCGCTCTCGCTGGCCGATTTCGGCCGCTTCGCCACCGCTTCCGCCGCCGGGGTGATGCTTTCGCGGCTGCTGGCCTTCGGCTTTATCTCGGCGCTCTACCGGACCGCGACGGTGCGGCCGAACCTCATCGGCACCTTCACGGCGGGCTTCCTGCTGCTGGCCTTGCTGTCACTGCCTGTTCTGGCCGCCGCCGCCTTCGGCGTCTACCTGCTGTTTTTCGACGGTGAGATGGCGCTGTCGGTCTTTGCCGCCGTGATCTTCGCGGAAGCCCTGCTGTGGCGGCCGGTGGAAGTGGTGCTGATCGTCAATAACGGCCTGGGCCGCTTCGGGCGCGCCTCGGTGATGGCGATCGCCGGTACGCTGATGCGCGCCCTGTTTGCGGCGACGTTCTTCTTCTGGCCGAGCCGGACCCTGGCTGACTGGTCGCTGTTCTACATCGGGGCCAATGCGGTTTCGGCCATCATCGCCTTCGGCTTTTTCTACCCGCGCCAGCGCCTGCGGCTGCGGCTGCCGCTCTATCTGCGCCGCATGGCGGACTCGGTCTATGTCGCCGGCGCCGAGGTGTTGTTCTACCTGCAGATGGAGTTCGACAAGCTCCTGGTGCTTTCCATCGGCGGGCCGCAGCTTGCCGGCGTCTATGCCATCATCATGCGGCTGGTGGACCTGACCGCGATCCCGATCCGCACCTTCTCGATGATGCTGGTGCAACGCATGATGCGCGCGCCCGAAATGCTGGCGCGACTGCGCACGCGCGTCGGCATCGAGCTTGGCGTCTTCACCGTCTCGACCCTGGCGCTGCTGGCGCTGGCGGCAATCCTGCACTTCTTCCCGAACATCCTGGGCAAGAATGTCTCCACCGCTGCACCACTGGTGGGACTTGGCCTTTGCGTGCCGGGCCTCCGCAACCTCGTAGAATACCAGTCCGAGCTTCTGTTCGCGCGCGGGCAGACGCTGTTGCGGGCCTTCAACCTCGCCATGCTGGCCGGGCTGAAGGCGCTGCTTCTGGTTTTCATGCTCAAGCACGGTCCGGATGCGGCGGAACTCATATGGTCGTTGAACGCGCTGTTTGCCGCGCTTTGGCTGGCGTCGGCCGCCCTTACCTACCCCGCGCTCAAACGGCCGGCCAAGGCGGCGTGACCCCACCGAAAGCGCGACCTGCAAGCTGTGTGTGAAAAAGGCGCTCAGGCCTCGACCAGGCGGCGGATACGGCCGAGATCGGTCCCAATGAAGGACTGCATGCCGATGGCCACCTGCTCAGGCGACATGGAGGCGACGAACTCGCCAAAACCTTCGTCCGACAGCGGCTCGCCGACCCAGTGCACGCGGCAGAACTCCTCCGCGCCGTGGAAGTGGTGTTGGCCGTGGAGAACCTCGTCCACGAACCGGCCATAGAGCAGGCATTCGGAAAACTGGCGTGCCTTTCCGAGCACTTCGACCCAGCTGCGGCCGTGCGTGGCTTCGATGCGCGCGCACATGTCAACAACGCTCTCGCGGCGCCAAGCGATCAGGGTGGAGATATAGTCGTGCGGCGACATTTCCGGATGGACGATGCCGAGCGCCTTTCCAGCGTTCTTCGACCAGGTGTGGTGACCATATTGCGTGAGCCCGCTCGCGACATCGTCGCGACGGAACAGCCGCACCTTGCCGTCGCGCTCGAACGCTCCGCAATCGAAGGCTTTCAGGAACGCGACGTCGGAATCGACATAGACCAGCACTTCCGGCTCGACATGGGCGGCGATGGCGATGCGGCGCAACTGCTGCACATGCCAGCCGCGCAAGGGCATCGTCCTGAAACTCCACCAGACGCGCCGACGAAAGAGGCTGAGCGGATCGTCCATGACGTGGAGCCAGCCGGGCAGCAGGTCGCGCTCGTCCACCACCGTGCGCCCCGGCCGCTCCAATTGGCGGAAAAGCGGGACATCGCGCCCCTCGACCAGGATGTAGTGATGCTGAGAACCGCTAACGTAACGATCCAGCGTCTCGCAAAGCAGGCGGCAGCGCTCGAAATCGGGCGCATAGCTGGCGGTAACGATGGCAGCGCGCAGCGCAGTCTGGCGCGGCGCCGTGATTTCGAAGGAGGCTGCCGCGTGCTGCATCACGCTTGCCCGAAGAATTTCTGCCGCAGCACGCGCGCCAGGAACAGCGGGTTGCCGACGACATAGCGGCGCCAAAGGCGACGGGGCTCTATCAGCAGCCGGAACACCCATTCCAGGCGCAGCCGGCGCATCCACAACGGTGCGCGCGGCACCGCGCCGCTGAGAAAATCCAGAAGCGCGCCGACGGCGATGGGCAGCGTACAGTGCTTGTCTGTGATCTTGCGGCTGATCCACAGTTCCTGGCGGGGCACGCCCATGGCCACCAGGAGGATGTCGGGGCGCAGCCTGGCGATGCGTTCGAGGATTTCAGGTTCTTCCTGCTCGGTGAAAAAGCCGTCGTGAAGCACGGCAAAGCGATGCTGGCGCGACAGTGCCGAAAGCCTTTCTGCCGCCGCTTCGGCGTTGGCCCGCGTGGTGCCGATGAGACCGACGGTGAGCGGTTGCTTCGAGGCCTTCAAGAAACCGGGAATGAAGTCGGTTCCGTTGAGATTTGCCGGAAATGCCTCGCCGTAGAGAAGCTTGGCAGCAATGTCGACGCCGACACCGTCCGGCAGGATCAAAAAATCCTTGAGCGCAGAAGCGAACTCGGCATCGTTGCAGGCGATGTTGGCATTGTGCGCGTTGAGGAAGCTGACCTTGGTGAAGCGGCGCTCGGCAAGCATCCGCTCCAGCATGCCGATGGCTTCGTCGCGGGCGACGCTGGCCACCGAAATGCCAAGAATGTCCCTCCGGGACTCGAGCCCGAAGGAGGAGCGGCTGGAATGCAAGTTCACGCCGTCACCTCAAGGCTTTTGTGTCCCAGCGCCTGGAGGCCGCGCCGGAGGCCTGCGTCCAGCGCGCCGCGCTGGCGCCAGTAGAAATCGCAGCCGTCGACGTCGCGGCATGCGCCGGAAGCCGCCAGTTGCAATGCGGCCGCAAAGGACGCCGGATCGTCGGCGACAATACAATTTTCCGGCCGGTGGTCGATGCCGCGCAGCGAACTGGCCGTGGCGACGGATGGCAGGCCGAGTTCGAAGGTTTCGATGGTCTTGAGCTGCACGCCGGTTCCGGCGCGGCTGACCAGCGGGATGACGGCGGCACCGCGCACGAAGCTCTCGGCGTCGGGCACCCGGCCCACGAACTTCACGCCGGGATGGCTGGACGTGACGTCGCCCGGCAGGTGGCCGGCGATCCTGACCGTGAAATCGTGCGGCAGATGCGGCACAACCTCGTGCAGGAACCATTCGAGCCCGATTCGGTTGGGCTGCCAGGTCCAGGTTCCGATCAGCGCGGCGTCGTATTCGACCGTGCGGCCCTCCGGCGGTGGCGGCTCGCTGGCGCGGGTGACCAGAGGCAGCGCCACAGACCGCGCGGGCGAAGCGACTCCGAGGGCTTCGCGGTCCTCTTCGGCCAGGGTGAAGACGAAACGCGCCTTGCTGCAAAGCCGCTCCTCGAGCTTTTCCAGCAAGCGCGCCTCGCGACGATACAGGAAGCGCTGGAAGGCGGTGTGGGCGGCGCGGGCGTTTTCCCGGGCCGAGCGGTGCTCGACATTATGCGCGATGAAAAGCGTCGGCCGGTCGCGGAAGGCACTTTCGAAAGCGCCGGCGAACTGCACCGAGTTCAGCACACAGGCATCGAAAGGGCCGGCAGCCTCCACGGCGCGACGCACCGTTGCAGGGCCGAGCATGCGCAGCTTGACCGAGGAGAAGGTCAGGCCGGACAGCATGGCGTCGCGCAGCCAGGCAAGCTTGCGGCGCAGCGGCGCGCCATTGGTGCGAACGTCGACCTCGCCCAGAACGATGGTGTTTTCGGGATCGGAAGGGGAGCGGCCAGGCCAGACGAAGCCCAGCACGGTGACGCGCGCACCGGCACGGCGCAGGCCGTCTATGATCGCCGCGTTGGCAATCTCATAGCCCGATCCCAGTGAACCGTCGGGCACGATCGATGTTGCAAACAGAAGATGCATTTCGTCCCTATTCGGACGGCATCTATCACAGCCCTATAAATCGATGATTAAAGGCGGGCAGGGCCAGAGCGTGGTGCGGAACGGACGCAAAACGCTTCGCGAAGGTCCAGCTGAAATCGTCTTGAATTAACGATAGCCACTTCGATGTCGATCGAAGTGGACATTTGGGTCCTGAAAGTTTCCCCACAGACGACGAACTACTATCCGGAACCTTTTTCACCCCTCCCTGTTTACGAAAAAGTCTCGGGCGTTGAACCTCAAACATCAGGAGGAAACGGCATGATCTTCAAGTTACTTCCGATCGCCACACTGGCACTGACGCTGGCAAGCGGCGCCGCTCTTGCGCAAACGACCACGGAGTCCGACACAACGGATTCGAGCGGGGCCGACAGGCAGAGATCCGTCTCCAACCCCGAAATCGTGGGGCCGCTTTATCTGGACAGCGAAATGACCAAGATGCGCACGCCCGAGGAAATAAAGATGGAATGGCACAAGATGCCGGCGGAAAAGCGCAAGCAGGTTCAGGAAGATTGTCGCGCACCCCAGAGCCCTCGCGAGCAGGACCTGTGCGGGGTCGTCACCGGCCTGGACTAGTTCGGAAGACGGCTGACGAGATAGCAGGCGGCGCAGCCGGCAAGAAATGCCGGCGCGCCCATCTGAATGGCCGGAATGCAACCACGCGCGCCTGCTCTAAATGACTGTTAAGCAAAGACATTCTCTTCGGGCGGCTTAACCAATCCTTATCGGCACCAGTGCTACGGCAGGCGACGTTAGAACAGGCGGCCCCTGCGCATGAACCCTTCGCCATTCCGGGATTCCGTTTCAATCGCCGGCCGGTCTCCGGCGCTCGAGGGCGGTTGGGCGGAGGTCGTGGTCACGGTGCCGACGTTCAGGCGACCGCAGCAACTGCTTGCAACGCTGGATTCTCTCGCCGCCCAGCAGACCACGCGACGCTTCGCCGTCATCGTCATGGAAAACGATGCCGAGGCCCACGAAGGAGCGGCTGCCGCCCTGCCGCTGTTCGGGAGCGCCCGCCTTGCCGGCATGGTCATCATCGCGCATGAGCGCGGCAATTGCTGCGCCTACAATGCCGGCTGGGAGAGCGCGCTGCGGTATTTTCCGCGCTTCCGCCACCTGCTGGTCATCGATGACGACGAGATCGCCGATCCGCAATGGCTGGAGCGCATGTGCCGCACCGCCGAAATGCTGGAAGCCGACATCGTCGGCGGGCCGCAGGTGCCTGTCTTCGCCAGGCCCGAGCACAACCGCTGGGCCAATCATCCGGTCTTCGCGCCGCCCTACACCGAGAGCGGGCGCGTGAAGGCGCTGTACTCTTCCGGCAACCTGCTGATCGGCCACCACGTGTTGATGGCGATGGGCGCGCCATTCCTCGATCTGAAATTCAACTTCATGGGCGGCGGCGATTCCGACTTCCTGAGCCGGGCCGCGCAACGCGGCTTCAAGCTTGCATGGTGCGCGGAGGCGCCCGTCTACGAAGCCGTGCCGGAGCGGCGGGTGCAGCCCGACTGGATCCGCGCACGCGCCTTGCGCAACGGCGTCATCTCGACGCTGGTGGAGAAGAAGAAGCGCGCCGGCACGCCGCTGGCCAACACCAGGGTATTCCTGAAAAGCCTGGCGCTGCTTGCCGCTTCGCCGGTGCGGGGTGCATTGAGGCTGGCGCGCACCGGCTCGTTTTCAATCGGGCTCTACCCTGTCTATGTGGCGCTGGGCCGGATCATGGCCGAGTTCGGATATGCCAATGAGCAGTACCGGCAACCTGAGAAGAACTGAGCCGGCCGGCTCCTTGGCATCGCTTGCCGATGCCTTCTCGCGGACAGGCGTCGCCACCGCGATCGCTTCGCTGCTGCTGACCATCGTCATGGTCTCGTTCCGGCCCTTCCACGGCGATGCGGAACTGGCGAGCACCGGCGGTGACATCGTCAATCAGTTGGGCTTCGGCGCGCTGGGCGCGATCTCGATCTTCGCCCTGCTGACCATGACCGACCGGCGGGTTCTGATGGCACTTTTCGCGCCATCGCTGCTGCTGGTGCTTGCGTTCCTGCTGCTTTCGGTTGCGCATGCCAACGACCCTTCTGCCGCTCTGCGCGCAGCGTCGTTCACGCTCATCGGCATACTGGTCATGGCGACGATCCTGGCCATTCCGCGCGATGCGGACTCGTTTTCCATGGTTATCGCCTTTTCTGGGTTCACCGTGGTGATGCTGAGCTATGCCGGACTGGCGCTGTTTCCCAACGCAGCCATGCACACATCGGCCTCGCCCGAGCCACAACACGCCGGGCTGTGGCGCGGGGTTTTCACGCACAAGAACATCGCCGGCCCGATCATGGCCTGTCTGAGCTTCGGCGGGCTTTACCTGGCCCGTCGCGGCTGGCGCGGCTGCGGGCTTTTCCTGCTCGCAGCCGCCATGGCTTTCATGATCAACACCGGCTCCAAGACCACGGCCGGACTTGTGCCGCTGTCTATCCTGCTGGTGGCGCTGCCCGGCATCGTGGGCATGCGCCTGCTGACGCCGATCCTGTTCGGATTGGCCATCACTGGCACTGCGGTGGGCACGCTTGGCATCGTCTTCATCGATCCGCTGCGCGACTATGTGCATCATGCCATGCCCGACCTGACCTATACCGGTCGCACCACGCTGTGGGAGTTTGCCGGCGAGATGATCGCCAAGCGCCCCTGGACCGGATACGGCTTCGAGAGCTTCTGGGGCACGCCTCTGGTGCAGGACTCGGACCAGCCATTCGACCGGGCGTGGGACATCCGCGAGATCGTGCACGGCCACAACGGCTATCTCGACATCGCCCTGGCCATGGGCCTGCCCGCCCTGTGCGCAGCAGCCTACGCATTTTTCGTCGCGCCCATGCGCGACTACATGCGCATCCCGCTCCTCAAGGAGAACGTCTATCTGGGCGACTTCTTCATGATGATCCTGCTGTTCACCGCGCTGAACGCATTCCTGGAAAGCTTCTTCTTCCGGCGCGCTGACCCGGTGTGGCTGTTTTTCGTGTTCAGCGTCATCGGTCTGCGGCTGGTGGCGCGCTTTCCGGTGACGACCAGGGTGAAGCGCTGAACTTGCCAACTCGGGCCGCTCACCGCATCCTGACGCGGACAGAGCCCAAGGACCCGAGATGAACGCCGGCAAGCCGCCATTTCCGACAAGGCGAGACCTGATCGGCGGCGCCTTGGGAATGGCCGCCTTGCCGCTGCTGGGGCCGCAACACCGGGCCGAAGCGCAGGCGGCCCGCCCGCCGATCGACGCGACCCTCATCTTCATCAGCGATGTGCACGCCTGCCGCATGGCGGTGGGCCTTGGCCCGAATTGCGAGCAGGAAGGCAAGACCGACGCCAACCTCTTGCGGCACATCGCGGCAATCAACCGGATCGCGGAACGGACATGGCCGCTCGAGATCGGCGGCAAGGCCAGTGGGCTCGCCGGCGCCGGAAAAGCGATCGACACGCCGCAGGGCATTGTCGTTGGCGGGGACATGACCGACGACGGCGGCGGCCAGGTGACGGCGCCCAGCGAAGGCACGCAGCTGCTGCAGTTCAGCCAACGCTACCAGCAGGGCACCGGGCCGGATCGCGTGCACTTCCCCGTCTATGCCGGGCTCGGCAACCACGACCTCGACCAGGACGGACCGCCACCGCATGTCGACTGGTATCGGCGCGAAATGCGCGACTATATCGAGCTCAACCACCGGCCGAGCGTGATCTTCAAGCCGCCGGTGCCGGCAACCAACTACGATCTCCAATCGGACAACTATTCCTGGGACTGGGGCGGCCTGCATCTGGTGCAGACCCATCGCTTCGCGGGCGATACAGCGAAGGGCGCCGCAAGCAGCCTGCCCTGGCTGAAGCACGATCTTGCTACCTATGCCGGAGATGGACGGCCGGTGATCATCTTCCAGCATTATGGCTGGGACCCTTTTTCGCTCGAACGCTGGGACCCTGTGACGCGACACTTCGACGAGAAGGGCACCGGCAGGCCGCACTGGTGGAGCGATGAGGAGAGACGGGCCCTGCTCTCAGTACTTTCGGGCCATAATGTCATAGGCGTGTTCCACGGGCATCAGCACGACACTGCCATGATCTACCGGCGGGACGGGCTCGACATCTTCAAGCCCAGGGCAGCCTTCCTCGGCGGCTTCGCCGTGGCACATGTGACGGATCACTACATGGACGTGGTGATGGCCGAGGCTGCGGGTAACGCCGGCGAAGTGACCTTCACGAACGCTTTCAGCAAGCGGCTGTAAAACCCGCGCAGCCGATGAACACCCGTAACCGCTTCCGCCAGCGCAAAACTCCGTCTATTGGATAGGGACTTTTCAGGAGGAACGCATGACCGTGAAAGTGGTGCTCGCCGGTTGCGGCAATATGGGATACGCGATGCTGGCCGGCTGGCTGAAATCGGGGCAGCTAGAAGCTTCCGAGACTTTCGTGGTCGAGCCCAATGACGAGTTGCGCGCTCGCGCGGCGAAGCTGGGTGCTGCCACCAGCGCGGCAGCCTCCGACATTCCCTCCGGCGCAGCGCCCGGGCTGGTGGTGCTGGCGGTGAAGCCGCAGGTGATCCGCGAAGTGACGGCCGACTATGCGCGCTTCGGCAATGGCGCGACCTGCTTCGTGAGCGTGGCGGCCGGAACCCCGATTGCCACCTTCGAGCAGATTCTCGGCGACCAGACGCCCGTCATCCGCGTGATGCCGAACACGCCGGCGGCCATCGGCAAGGGCATGATGGTGGTCTGCGCCAATGGACGCGCGACGGTCGAGACCAAGCAGTTCGTCAACGGCCTGCTGGCGGCAAGCGGCGCTGTCGCGACCATCGACGATGAAAAGCTGATGGACGCGGTGACTGCGGTGTCCGGCTCCGGCCCGGCCTACATCTTCCATTTCATCGAATGCCTGACGGCGGCGGCCGAACATGCCGGCCTGCCGACCGACACCGCCAAGCTGCTGGCCATGCAGACCGTGTTCGGCGCCGCCAGCCTTGCCGCCGAGAGCGGCGAAGAGCCGGGCGTGCTGCGCCAACAGGTGACCAGCCCCAACGGCACCACGGCGGCCGCGCTCAGCGTGCTGATGGGCGGCGACCGGCTGAAAACGCTGGTGACAGAGGCGGTGGAAGCCGCGCGGTTGAGATCGATAGAGCTGGGGAAGTAGCGCTATAGCGCCACGAAGGGGTTACGGATCGCCAGTCGTCCTTCGATAACCAGGCCATCGTGCATGTCTTCGGACAAAAGCACGTCACATCCTGACGTCAGGGCAGCAGCAGCTATCATGCCATCGTAAATTCCAAGGCGATGCCTCTCGGCGAGCCGAATCCCTGCTTCGTGCACCTCTTCTGTCAGAGGGACAATGGCAAGCAATTCGCGGATGAGCGAAAGAAATTCCCGCGTTTCGACCCAAGACATGCTCATCTTACGGCGGGCAACATTGGCGATCTCATTGAGCACCTGGACGCTTGTGGTTCCCCCGCCGTGGAGAAGCTGCTCGGCCCGGTTCGCTTTCGCTTCGTCGGCGGAAGCGAGATAAAGCAAGACATTCGTGTCGAAGAATGCACCGCCCGGCTCAGCGGGCATTGGCGTCTTCCCGCTCGAACTTAAAATCGGCAGGCAGGCGGCCGCGATAGGATCTGAGTTTGCGCAGCAGATCCTCGCGGCCAGGCTTGCGTGCCAGCCCAAGCTCGCGACGATCGGTCACGTGAAGCTCGACCTCGTCGCCGTCCTTCAACTCAAGCGCATCCACAACGGCGGCGGGCAACCGCACGGCGAGACTGTTTCCCCATTTTGAGACTTTCACGGCAATCTTCCCGAGAGGATATACGGCTGAAGATGTATATCATGCTGGGGACAGGTCGACAACGAACCCAAATGCCCGGGCAGGATCGGCGGTGGATTTACGCCCCTGCCCTCAATTCCTCCACGCCATAAAGCATCTCGTCCTGCCTGCGGCGCAGTTCGAACAGGCGCGTGGTGGGGTCGGGCGCGGAATTGTCGGTGGTGAGCAGCTCGCCCTTCTTCACCGGCTTCAGCACCTTGCCGCCCTCCAGAAGGCCGACGGGAACGGCGCGGCTGGCGCGCGCGTCCTCAACCGTCATGGTCCAGGAGCGGTAGCAGGTCTCGCCGATGGCGTCGAAGGTCTCGCCGGCGGCGAGGTCGCGCTTAGCGACCGCGCAGACTTCGGCCACTGGGCGCGGCAGCGGCACCATGTCGGGCCGGCCATAGAGCATGATGCGCGCGGCCGTGAGCGGCACTTCGAGCGAGGTGAGATGATATGGCCGGAAGAAGCTGTAATAAGGCCCCCGGCCGACATTCAGATCGTCCATGCGCTCGATGATGCGCGGATGCGTGGCTTCCACGATGACGAAGACGCCCGGCGCCACGCCCTTGCCGATGGTGTAATCGACCACGCCCTTGCGGCTCAGCACGCCGCCATCCTCGCGCGGGATAAGCACCTTGGCCAGATCGTCGCGGTCGACCTTGGGACCGTGCATGCCCGGCTTGTCGGGCACCAGGCCGGTGGCGTTGGCGATGGCCGCCATTTCCACCATGGTCTTGGAGCCGTCGATGAACTCCACCAGCATGCGCGGGTTCATGTTCCGGCGCTCCGCCTCCTCGCGGTAGTCGTCGGGCACGGCATCGTGGTTAAGCGGGTTGTTCTTGCCCTTGCCGGCCGAGACGATGGTGTAGCCGAGCGCGGTGGCGAATTCGATGAGTTCCATGCAGCTCGACGGCTCGTCGCCGGCGCCGACGGAATAGACCACGCCGAGCCGGTCGGCCTGCTTCTTGAGATAGGCGCCGATGGTGACGTCGGCCTCGACATTCATCATGACGAGGTGCTTGCCGTGCTCCATGGCCATGAGGTCGAAATCGGCGGCGACGCCCGGCTTGCCTGTGGCGTCGATGACCACGTCGATCAGCGGGTTGGTGACCAGCATCTCGTTGGAGGTGATGGCGATCTTGCCGGCCTCGATGGCAGCGGAAACCTTGGACGGGGTGTCGGCCTCGCGTGCTTTCGCATCGTCGCCATAGGCGATCTCGATTGCCGCGTGCGCGGTATGCGGACGGCGCGTGGAGATGGCGCAGACCTCGACCCCCTTCATCAGCATGGTCTGGGTGACAAGGTCGGTCCCCATCTCACCCGAGCCGATGACGCCGATGCGCACCGGGCGGCCTTCGTCGGCGCGTTTGGCAAGATCGCGGGCAAGCCCGGTGAGGGCGACATTGGTCATTGGCGGGTCCGATGCTTGGCAAGTCTGAAGAGGGCTTGGAAACGTGCCCGTCTTGCCAAGGAAACGGCCGCGCGTCCAGTCACACTCTAGCACATCGGCCGGGCAAGGTCGTCGCAGGGCTTCCAGCGGCCCTGCCCGCGGCTCAATGGGCTTCGATTTCGGCCTGCAGCGCCGCCATCTGCGGCGCGGCGGCCGCGAGTGCTGCCCGCTCGATGGCGCGGAAGCGGGTGACGACCGTCATGCCGACCGCGGTGAGCTGCGCGCCGCCGCCATGCTTGCCGCCGGTCTGTGCCGCCACCAGCGGCTTGCCGAACAGCTTGTTCATCTCCTCCACAAGGTCCCAGGCACGCTTGTAGGACATGTTCATGGCGCGTGCGCCGGCGGAGATGGAGCCGAAAGCCGCTATCTTTTCAAGCAGTTCGATCTTACCGGGGCCGATCCGGCCCTCTGGGTCGAGATTTATCCGCAGCGTGAGAGACGGCATGCCTTCGAATTCCTTTCGGATTCTAGATATCATGCAACACACCGGTACGGGACAAGTTTTCCTGATCGAAGGCAACCGTCTTGATGACGGCAAAGACGGGACGCCCGACAGCCAGCCCCAGCGCCTTCGCTGACTGGCGGGTGATGCGCGACAGCACGCTTTCGCCGTTGCAATCGAGCCTGATCTCGACCGTGGCTGCGTCGACATCGCCGATCTCCGCGACCTTTCCGGCAAGCACGTTGAGCGCGCTCAGGCCGCGCGGCGGCTCTGTTGCTATGATGACGTCGCGGGCGCGGATGCGTACGCGCACCATGCTGCCGGGCCCGGCCGCGACGCGAGGCACGCGGATCTCTCCGGCAGCGGAGGCGAGCACAGTCATGTCGAACTCGGCGTCGTGCGAGGCAACCCTCATGTCGAGGACCGCGCCGCCTTCGGCCTGCTCCGTCATCGGCAAAAGGTCGAGCCGCTGCATGATCGCGCCTGTGGGGCCGAAAGCGGCGACGTTGCCGCGCGAAAGCACCACCACATCGCTGGCCAGCCGCGCCACCTCGGCGATGGAGTGGCTGACATAGACGATCGGTATCTTCGTTTCGTCGCGCAGGCGTTCGAGATAGGGCATGATCTCGGCCTTCCGCGCTTCGTCCAGCGAGGCAAGCGGCTCATCCATCAGCAGCAGCCGCGGGCTGGTGAGCAGCGCCCGGCCGATGGCAACGCGCTGCTTCTCGCCGCCGGAAAGCCGGCTCGGACGCCGCTCCAGCAGATGGCCGATGCCGAGCATGTCGACAACCCGGTCCAGATCCTCATAGCGCTCGCCTGCCGGCGCGAACCAGCGGCCATACAGAAGGTTGGCGCGCACGCTCATGTGCGGAAACAGCCGCGGCTCCTGGAAGACATAGCCGATGCGGCGCTTGTGCTTGGGCACGAACAGTTTTTGCGATGTATCGACGAAGACGCGGCCTTGCGCCGCGATGCGCCCGCGGTCCGGGCGCATAAGCCCGCCGATCAGATTGACCAGCGAGGTCTTGCCCGAGCCTGAGGGCCCGAACAGCGCGGTGAGCCGTCCCGCGCTTTCGAAGCGGGCCTCCAGCGTGAAGCCGCCAAGCTGGTCGGTGATGTCGACCGCGACCGTCATTCGATCTCGAGCCTCCTGCCGAGCCGGCGCGACACCGCCTCGGAGGCGACCAGCGCCGTCATGGAGATGGCGATGGAAACCAGCGTCAACCTGAGCGCGCCGAGGTCGCCACCCGGCACCTGGGTAAAGGTGTAGATGGCCGAGGGCAGCGTCTGCGTCTCGCCCGGAATGTTGGAGACGAAGGTGATGGTGGCGCCGAACTCGCCCATCGCCTTGGCAAACGAGAGGATCATGCCGGCGATGACGCCCGGCAGGATGAGAGGCAGGGTGACGGTAAGGAACACCCAGGCCGGGCTTGCCCCCAGCGTGCCGGCGGCGGCCTCCAGCTTGCGGTCGACCGCCTCGATCGAAAGGCGGATGGCACGGACCATGAGCGGAAAGCCCATGATGCCGCAGGCAAGTGCCGCCCCCGTCCAACGAAAGGAAAAAACGATGCCGAAATTCTCGGCCAGGAAGGCGCCGACGGGTCCGCGCCGGCCGAAAGTGATCAACAGCAGATAGCCGGTGACCACTGGCGGCAGGATGAGCGGCAGATGCACGATGCCGTTAAGCAGCGACTTGCCCCAGAACCTGCCGCGCGCCAGCAGCAGGGCGACGCCGATGCCGAACGGCAGGCTGACCAGCATCGCCCAGGTCGAAACCTTGAGCGACAGGTGGACTGCCATCCACTCTTCCGGGCTGAGCTGGACCCAGCTCATGCCCGCAACCCCTTGCGTTTTTCCGCCCCTAAAGCCATGGCGCGCTTATAGCCTAAAAGCCCGATCGGGGTTGAGGAAAACGGCATCGCCCTCTCTTGGTCCTCAGTTTGCGACCGCCGGCACCAATACGGTGAAGCCCTGCTCCTCGAACAGCGACCGGGCCTTGGCAGATTTCAGATAATCAAGGAACTTCGCAGCGTCCTCGTTGGCCGACGAGGTGGTCAGCGCGGCCGGGTAGATGATCGGCGCATGCGTGTCTTCCGGGAAGGTGGCGATGATCTTGACCTCAGGGTCGGCCACGGCGTCGGTCTGGTAGACGATGCCGAGCGGCGCCTCGCCGGTGGCAACGAGCTTGAGCGCGGCGCGGACGTTCTCGGCCTGCGCGACCTTGCCCTCTACCGAAGACCAGACGCCGAGCTTCTCAAGCGCGGCCTTGCCATATTTGCCGGCCGGCACGGCCTTCACGTCGGCCATGGCGAGCCTGCCGCCGCCCAGCAGGTCGGCCAGCGCGAAATTGGGGGCGATTGTGGTTTCGGCGGTCGAATCCTTGGCCGCGATCAGCACGATGCGGTTGCCGAGCAGTTGCACCTCTGTGTCGGGCCTGGTGAGGTTCTTTTCCGAAAGATACTTCATCCAGTTGAGGTCGGCCGAAATGAAGACATCGGCCGGCGCGCCGCCCTCGATCTGCTTGGCCAGCGCCGAACTGGCGGCGTAGGAGATGGTGGCCGGCTGGTGGCCGTCCTGCTGCCAGGCGGCGTTGATGCCGTCGAGCGCGTTCTTCAGGCTGGCGGCGGCGAAAACCACGACATAGTCGGCAGCTTGCGATGCCGGCACCGCCGTGAGCAGCATGGCCACCATGCCGCCGATGGCGGCGGCGAAACGAATTCCGAAGCTTCTGCGTGTGCGCATGGCGCAATTCCCATCCTTTGGCGAATCTGGTTCGGGAATCACGCTATGCGACTTCGATCGATATATCCATACGGATACAACCATATTTCTCAAACATACCACTTTCCCTGCGAACTCGCGAAATGCCGCCGCTTACGTCCATTTCGTTCTGGCCAACAAAAGCCATCGGGGTCGTTCTTTGGCTACCGAGATTTCCACATCAGCCAAAAAAAATCGCCGCGCCTGGCACCTCACGGCCGCACGACCCCGATGGCCGGCCGATTGCATCCGGCCTCGGGCTACGAATGCGGAGTACGCCCCACTGCAACCTTTTTGAGCGGGAGCGCGTTATGGCCCGGGCGCCAATCTAGCGGGTTCCTTCGCGCGTGGGAGACTGACCGGCATGACGGGGCACTTTCAGGCAAACGCAGAAACCAAACCAGAAACAATTTCAGCCGCCATCGCATTCGACGGGGGCGCCCCGCCCGGGCGAGGCAGGCAAGTTTGTCCACATAAGACAGGGATGGCGAAATGAGAAAAGTGAGAAAAGCAGTCATACCGGTTGCAGGCCTCGGAACCCGGTTTCTGCCGGCAACGAAGGCAATGCCGAAGGAAATGTTGACGGTGGTGGACCGCCCCGTGGTCCAATATGCCGTGGACGAAGCGCTCGACGCCGGCATCGAGCACATCGTGTTCGTGACCGGCCGCAACAAGCACGTCATCGAGGACTATTTCGACATTCAACCGGAGCTGCTGGACACCCTGAAGCGCACGGGCAAGCTGGAGCAGCTCGCCAGCCTGACCAAGATGCAGCCGGCAGCCGGCGCAATCAGCTTCACCCGTCAGCAGGTTCCGCATGGGCTCGGCCACGCCGTCTGGTGCGCACGCGACATCGTCGGCGACGAACCCTTCGCGCTGCTGCTGCCGGACATGGTTTCGTTCGGCGAGCGGGGCTGCCTGGCCGGCGCCATGGAGCTCTACCAGCAGACGGGCGGCAACGTCATCGCCGTAGAGCAATGCGACCCGACGGAGACCCACAAATACGGCATCGTCGGCAAGGGCGAGGCCGTGCGCGGCGGTTTCGCGGTAACCGAGATGGTGGAAAAGCCGGCGCCGGCGGCGGCACCCTCGAACTACTACATCAACGGCCGCTATATCCTGCAGCCCGAAGTGTTCGAGCTTCTCGACACCCAGGAGCGCGGTGCCGGCGGCGAGATC